>NZ_BAAJLT010000016.1:0-137447 GCF_057552975.1 Alteromonas sp. 5NW40-0090 | reverse complement strand
CTTTTTTATTAGTTCGAGTAAAGAAAGCTCTAATTCATTGCGGTTTCAGTAACTACACGCAAGTTGCTCTCTACATCTTTGACATCAGAAGCATTTTTAGCAATTTCTACTGCCAAGTCACGCTCTGCATCAGAATCAACTTCACCCGTCAGCGTTACTACACCGTTTTCTACGTCAACATCAATGTCGAAACCTGAAATATCGGTATCCATAAGAAGGCGGGTTTTGATTACCGTGGCGATCTTAGCGTCAGTTAACTCGCTTGTGCCCTCGTCAACCGTGTCTTCCATGTCGTCTGACATATCGCCTTCCATATCTTTGTCAGAGATAACCGTTAGCTTGTTATCTACAGACGTCACACCGTCAATGTTTGCCACTAGCTCTTCCGCTAGCTTTTTATCAACAGAGTTCTCAACCTTACCAGTAAGAACGACATTACCGTTTTTAACGTCAGTGTTAATGTCGAATGAATCAAGGTTGCCATTGAACAACAGCGTTGCTTCTGCTTTGCCATCAATCCATGCGTCTTTGGCACCTTTCTCCCATTTATTATCTGTGCTGTCTGTGTCCATGTCACCTGCATATGCAGCTGTGGTCAAAGTTGTAGCAACAATCATAGAAATAAGTGAACGTTTCATAACATTTCTCCTTTGTCGAAACTCGAAGATAGTCATGCCAATTCCTTGCCAACAAAATAAGACATTGTTTTAAATGATAAATATTAAGATTCAGGCCCAGTTAAGTAAGTTTTATTTTGCAAACTTTGCCTTTGTTTGAGAACTTTTTACTTAATATTGTTAATGCCCAAATCTCGTGAACGTCACTTAAGAAAGCACCTATCAATTATACTAGGCGATAACTTTTCGCCGTTGCCCGCCGCTAAGTTGCAGAGATACCTAGGTTAAACTTATTTCACAAAGCAGCCGTAGTTATAACGATTAGTATCGCTTCACTGGCTATAGTCATCAATTTAATTTTGCAGACCAAGGTAGCAGGTGAAGCTTTTTTTCGTTAATTAAACTCAAGGACCAACCAGACATGGATACTGCACTTACTGCTGTTTCAGTCTTATTTATAGCCGTAAGTTGGGCCCCTTTGCTCCCTTCTTCTCATTGGTTAGTAAGAGTGTGGGAATTTCCGCGACTACAAATAGCAGCTATAATTGCTCTGTTAATTACTGGGCATATTTTTAAGTTAACCTATTACTCACAGATTGACAGCCTAACAATAATTATTGTTGCTGGATTAATAGTCAGCCTGATTTATCAAATTATCTGGATCATTCCTTATACCCCTCTATATAAAAGAGAAGTTAGGCACGTAGAGGTTGAGAGCGCGAGCCCAAAGCTAAGTGTTTTATCAAGCAATGTGTATATGCCTAATGACGATTTTCGCAAGCTCATTGAGCATGTACGAAATAAGCAACCCGATTTTCTTGTAACGTTGGAATCTAATAAGAAGTGGCAGAAAGGCATCAGTGAAATTGAGTCTGAATACCCGTTTCGTAAATTTTGCCCGCTCGAAAACCTCTACGGTATGCATCTATACAGCAAACTTCCCTTTGAAGAGGTCTCATTGCGATTTTTAATTGAAGATGATGTTCCGTCCATGAAAGTCAAAATCAATCACCACGGACAAGATGTCACGCTATATTTTCTTCATCCAAAACCACCAAGCCCAACAGAAAACACCTATGCAAAGCCCAGAGACGTAGAACTTACGGTTGTGGGGGAAGAAATAGCTAAGACAGAGGGCCCTATTGTCGTCGCTGGTGATCTTAACGATGTGGCTTGGTCACCTACTACTAGAAAGTTCAAGAAAATAAGCGGACTTTTAGACCCACGAGAGGGGCGCGGTTTTTTCAATACATTTCACGCGAAATATCCTTTAGTGAAATGGCCGTTAGACCACGTATTTCACTCGGAGCATTTTGCATTGGTCAATATAGAGAAGCTTGAAAGCATAGGCTCAGACCACTACCCGCTTTATACCGAACTAGCGCTAATCACGGACAAGGAGTAATACTCAAGACTGTAAATCTAATGAGAGCTACGGTGTTTGACACACCACATGAGGCTATCACACGCCTCTTCACGCTTTTTAAAATGGGCTAGCCCTATTAGCTTGTTATCCCGAGGCCAAACCGCTTGGTTTAGCACCTCTTGATCTTCTGCCGATAGTTGTTCGCTATCTAACACAATCTCAACAGCTTTTTTGTTGGGTTTTATTAATGTGGGGTTAGCTTCTTTGACCAGAGCAGAGTTCACACAAATATACTCTCTCTTAACAGGGTCTCTCACCACGCCGATGTAGTTGTTGTCGCAAATTATAGCTGGCCAGCCTTCCGTTATTCTGCTCTGTCCAAACATTACGAGTGTAAAAGCAACAAGAACGAAAAGTGTTAAACCGATAAATTGAGCGCTCAAATCTGGTGCTACGCTTACAATAACGCCGACAACAGCTGTGAAAAATATCCAGCCGCCAAATACTCTGCGCATAGCATTTGGTGAGATACCAGATATAACATCAACCACCTTTAATGATTGTTTGTCATAGTGTCGAATGAATACAGACGATTGTGATTCCACAGCCTTTGTCCACCAGAAAAAATACGAAATTCAGAAATTAATACGTTACAAGTAAGGCTGAAGATTTACCTACACTCTGAGTGAGTAAAAACCAATAATATGAGATTAGTTCTACTCGAAAGAAAACGTGTTAAGCAATATTTGTAGGAATATTTAAACTATTGAATTGTAATGTTTAACCTACTAACCAAGCATATCAAAATATGTGGGAACGGCAAAGCAATTACGCGTTAGATGCACAGTAAAACAAGACTTATGAAAAGAAACGTCATGTTAATCTGCAAATTAGAACAAACCACCAAAAATTAACATAAAAAACTGCTGTTGGCCTTCATACATTCGTTTGTAAATTTTTCTCTTCCTTTGCACCTCTTGCTTGCCTTGGCGCTCAACCATTGCTGAAAATTCTCGAAAACAGAACTTAAAATTAAGATTTCATTTAAAATATCAATAACTTACAAAAAAAGGAACACTCTTTGCTTCTACGAAAGTATAACGTTCAACGTTTCATGTCGTCGTTATTACAGGTTCAACAAATGAGAAAGGGAGGAAGAGTATGCGTTCACCAATAAGTGCAGTAACTATTGTTAAGAGCAGAACTGAGAAGCTGGCCAATTTGATTACTCAGCTAGAGCAATGCTCTCCAACGCCAGATGAGCTAGTCATTGTTTGGATGGCACCTCCTTCTGATTTGTCACTCGTACGCAGTGACAAATTCGACATTGTTCACAAGTTTGTGACTCAAGATGCTCTTCCGATAGCGAAAGCGCGCAACAAGGGTATGTCAGCGGCCAAGCACGCGAATTTAGTTTACCTAAACGTAGACGCAGTTATTGCCCCATCGCTTTTTAGAGATGGCTTGCTTGCGCTTCGTGACAACACCGTAGTGTTCACATCAGTGGTGTTTTTACCCAATGAGCGCTGTTGTAAGCCCTACCGACAAATTTCAAAAGATGAAAAAGAAATCGGTTATTTAGCAAGTAATGACGACACGTTACCCGAAGACGACAATAACGAAATACCTTCAAGAGATCAGGAAATTAATCATGGAAAGTTTAGTGACGATAGTATTTGTTCTACAGTGTTTTTTATTCGTAAGGCAGACTTTCAGAAAACCGGCGGCTTCGATGAAGGCTACGCGGGTTTCGGACTAAACGACGAAGATTTCTTCACTAACTGTAGGGCATTAGGGTTTTCGTTAGAGCAATTGCCCACGCGAACATTTGCACCACACCGGCCTAATTATCAATGCCCGATAAATCACCTTTTAGACTTTGTTCATAATGCACAGCGTTTTCACTCGAAATGGGGATTTTACCCATGTGTCAATGTATTGAACGCGTATGCAGACCAAGGTTTTATTAATGCTGACTTCAAGCAAAACGGCATTAAGATCAAGCACCTCCCCCAGCAGGTAGGGGAAGACAAGGCGGACGCGCCGGTTGAGCAATTAACGGTAACCAACGCCCAAAACAATGTTGAATTTACGTCTTTTCATTCGCCGGAGAAAGGCTCTGACCTTTTAAGCACGACCGCATAAAACGCTTTCAGGGAGATATGGAATGTCTTTAATGAAACCGAATCTAACCGAGCGCTTTTTGTCGTTTGTAGGGGAAGCCGATTTCCCCTGCGTCGGAGCCAAAACAGCCCTCAATAAAAGCCAAATTCATGTGAATCAATACGACGATATTCGCTGTCCTCTCAATGAGACAGATATGTTGGCGTCAATTCACCAATTTGTAGAGTCGTTTGATCTTGAACGGGACATGTACTCCTCTTTGGTCGCAACTTTTGAGCTACCAGATACGATAAGCGAAACTGAATTTGATCGGGTTTTATGGGAAAAATTGCAGCGTTTACACGAGATTGACGCCTGTTTAAAACCTTGGGATAGTAAAGTATCAAGTGACCCTCATAACGCTCAGTTTAGCTTGAGTTTAGGCGGAAAGGGTTTCTTTGTAGTTGGACTGCATCCAAATGCATCGAGAAAAAGCCGTCGATTTCCCTACCCTGCCATCGTGTTTAATTTACACGAGCAATTTGACATGTTGAGAAAGCAGAAGCGTTTTGAAGCATTCAAAGACCACATTCGTAAACGAGATACCGCGTACTGCGGAAGTAAAAATGAGCTACTCGCAAACCATGGTGATAGCTCAGAGGTATATCAATATAGTGGTGTAAAACATTCCGAAAACTGGGAATGCCCGTTCAAGCGGATTAAGCACTAAACCTAAATAAAAGGGACAAGTCACACAATGTTACAAACTATACAGCCAAGAAGCGGCACTGCATTTACTATGAAAAAAGGGGAAAGACTTAAAGTTATTGATCCAGAAGGTGAACAAGTGGCCGACCTCTATGCGTTCAATGAACACGATAAAAATGAGTTTATCTCTTCAGGGCGAAGTTTAGATTACAATGAAAGCATCCAGTTCAAAAAAGGCAGCTTGCTATACTCTAATCAAAGCAACGTGATGTTCGAAATTATTGAAGACACTGTTGAAGACCATGACTTTCTTTTGACGCCTTGCAGTGTTGACACGTTTAAGCATTTTTATCCCAATGAAGAGCCAGTACCTGGGTGCCACGGCAATTTAGTCGCGGCTTTTTCAGAGTTTGACATCCCAGAGCATCACGTTTGTACCACATTCAATACCTTTATGAATGTGGAGGTAGACGCCAAGGGTAAAATATCTGTTCTTCCTCCTAAGTCTAATGCCGGTGATTACACAATATTTGAAGCAAAGATGGATCTAATCGTAGGGTTAACCGCGTGTTCAGCGGGCGAGTCAAATAACTTCCGTTACAAACCGATTCAGTTTGAAATTTTACCCGCGGCTAACATCTAGCCGCGAGCGTTATCTTCTAAATAAACAAGCGCTACCGAGCTTCTGCAATGGCGCTTGGCTTTTCTTGTTGCCAGTTAAGTCGCATATCCCACTTGAAACGATGTTCAGGCTTAAGCGGTGGCTGTTCGGCATCAATAGTGCTTAACACATTAGTCGCCTTAGTCAGCGTTGCGTCGCGACCGAACAAATAGCTTTGCTCTTTCACTATGGTCAAATACGCTTTGTTCAACGCATACGCGCGCTCGGGAGAAGGGGTAATGATGTCGTACACTGACTTGGCACGTTGCACTTCTTCCACCTTGACCATGCCTTTTTCATCAAACCATTTGGCCAGCATTTCTCCGTTTTGACGGAACTCATCGCCACCGCCCACGCGCTCCATATAAGTAAGGAACTCGCCTTTTTCCTCGTTGATATTTGGCACATCTTCAATTTCACGCAGGTCTATATAGCCCCACCCCGCTTGTCCGGGAACTTTCCGTGCAAATGAAAATGTTTGGTCAAAGGTTGACCCTACTGTTTTGTGACAGCCGTTACAAAACGCAAGCTCTTGATCGTGCTGTGCACGAAGTTCGCCCTGCTCATTTTCAATGAAGCCATTAATTGTCCAGCCAAAGCCGTTGTCTATTCCTTTTTCACCTAAGTAGCGGGTTTGAGGCAGCTTTTCAAAATGCTTATCTTTTGCTTCCGCATAATAGGCAGATGCTAAGCTTTCTCTGCTTCTGAACATATGCTTTTTCATGTAGCGCACTTCCTTCATACGCGGCGCGTTATAAATATTCCCGTTTTCATCCACGCCGATGTAGCGCACGGTATGTAGGAATTCTGTACCTTCGGGGTAAAGCATGTGCGCTAGCGGAACATCGCTTGCGTCGCCAACATAATGCGACGTTCGAGCGATTTCAGTCACTGAATTGGTTAGTTTACCGTCTTGGTTTACGTCAAGGTTCAACGCTAATTCGTTGACCGGCGCCACAGTTAACGTATCCAGCTCTTTAAGTGCCATTTCAACCAAGCTTAGGTTCAATGTATAGATAGCCTTATTATACTTGCCTTTTAGCGTTTGAAAGCTTTCAGGAAGCCTGATCATAGCATCGCCGGTTGACCCGTTCGTCGGCCAAAAAGTACTTGGGAAAGGCTTGTAATTATACGACACCCATCCACTGCCATCTTTAGCAAAACCGTCGCCATCGAATGCCTTGTCAGCGGCGCTCAAATTTTCAATACGCATGTAGTCTGGCATGGCGTCATTGTTAAACGAAGCGGTATAGTTGTCTTGAGCTATATATTTTTTAATCGTGGCATCATCAATGCCCGCAATTAGTGATGTACGGTCAATAAACAGGTTTTTCCAGCTGTTTGTTAACCCTACGTCAGAAAATTCGTAGTTGCCCTGTAACGTGCCATCGCCCATTTGATTAGGACGCTTTTCCATTGAATCGTAACTTTGGTGGCATGCATAACACGGGTTGTTAACACCTTCTGTTTTGGTGTAACACTGGGGAGGAATAACCGATTCAGGGTTATACACTTCATCGTGTTCAATGTATGCCAGAGCGGGAATAGCATCTCCTTCTTGATAAGGGTAAGTGTGCGCGCTGTCGGTCTTTTTTTGAGTAGACAAAGGCGCTTGTGCATCATCGGTGTAGCTAGATGAGCTTAGCTCGTAATTTGACTGGTTGCTTACGTCAGCCCCCGTGTCCTCAGTACATCCTGCACTGACAAGTAGTGAAAGCAGAATGCCTGCACCTGAAGTTATTTTTAGCATTTTCATAATCGTCACAACGGAAAAATCCGGGCACATAAGTACCCGGAATAATTTTAATTAAAAGAAAACTTACTTATCTGCTGGCTCGTACATCCACAGCGTGTTGTTTTCTTGGAAACCGTCTTCACCGATAAGAATACGGCCGTCGTTCATCACCACTACGTTATCGGGTTGAGATAGCTGTTCAACGTCACAGCGCTCCGCGCCGGTTAGGCTTGAACGGTACGTACCGCCCATCACCACAGGTTCAATACGAGAGATGTTATAGCCTTCTTCAAGCTTGGCACGATAAACGCCACCACAGTCTTTAACACGAGCTGAAAGCTGCATGTCGCCTTCACCGTCAACCATAGTGTTGTCGATATCCGCAATGCCGATGTAAAGGTAAGCATTCTGTACCACTTCACCTTCGATAGTATCTACACCTTCAACCGCTTCTTTTGCGCGTTTCTGGTTGATTGAGATACCTTCCAGTTTTCTCCACTCTGCGGTAGCCCCTTTGAGACGGGCCGCCGCACGGCTTTCTAAGAACGCAACGCGGTTATCCATAGGTTGACCTGCAGTTACGCTAGAGCCACCTTCCTCTACTGTTGGATAGGTCGCATCGCCATCAGCCCACGCCTGAACGTCGGCCATAGTGATGTAAGAGCTTTGGCCATCTACGTAATCGTCGGTACCAATTCCATTGTATTCATCAATCCATGCGCGAATAGTCAGGTTGTCACCGCTGGCTAATTCCACCCATTCAACCGCAAAGCCAGTAGTTGCTGGATCGTTTTGACCTGCATCCTGAGTAAGCTTAGCGCCGTAAAGTGTGCCTGCTGATAAGTCTTCAGCTGTGTCTGCGACAAATTTAAACAGTACGCCACCCGTATCATCTTGAGAGAGGTAAACCGTTTTGCCGTCAGGCATGACCGTTGAGTTCTCGTGCTCGTAACGGCCCATGGCAAAATGCTTAACAATAACCGGGTCATCAGCTAATGGCTCTGTTACTTCCGCAATGTAGCCATAGTTGTAAGGGTTTGGCGCATCTGGCGCCGTCATTTGCCACATACGACCTAAGCGCGCATCCGTAGAGACGGCCTCTGGGTTATTCCAGTTTGGCGATGTTGTCGTATCCACCGCCGAATCAACCACCCACTCTTCTGAAGTAAGCGGTGTACCCCAAGGTGACATTGAACCAAAGCAGTTTGCCGCTGTTCCCCATACTGGCGAGAAATCCAGCATCATAGCTTCAGTTACTTCCCACATACCAAACTCGTCTTTTTCCACTTTCATGCGGCTCATACCGCCAGGAAGCTCTTCCCAGTTCGAGAAAAGGTAACCTTCGCCTTCGGCGGTTGAGATGAAGCCGTTAAAATCAGGCATGTCATTTTCAAGAACCAACTCTTCGCCATCCAGCGTGTAGATGTGGCCTAAGCCTTCAGGAAGGTCAGAACCAAAAGTATCACCGGTTTGACCTAGTACTTGATACTGACCGATAGCAGAAACCACCAGCTCTTTTTCTTCATCTGAGCTTGGTACAGGTGAATTTGGTAATGTAACTGGCAGATTATTGAAGTTAGCGCCTGCTAGCACACCCACAGTACCTGTATTGATAGGCATGTCGTTAACACTTGTAGTTGCTGCATTCGTACCCGATGGATGCTGTACGTTGAAAAACAGGTCGCCTTCATCAGTGAGGAAAATACCCGTAACTTCTGCGCCAAGAGGAACAGTAGCAATTCGAGTAAGCGTACCTGCTGTTGTACCCTCTGGTCCCTGTTCACCCACGGGGCCCTGTTCGCCAGCAGGCCCTTGATCTCCTACTGGGCCTTGTTCACCCACAGGACCTTGCAAGCCATCTTCGCCATCGTCACCTTCCAGTGAACAGGCAGTCATCCCTAGTGTTACAGCCAGTGCTATTGCTGAATACTTAATAACACGAAGAGTTTCACTTTTCATTGTAGTTCCTTGCTTATACTTGTTTTCGATGTTGAGTGGAGGTGAGCCGAAGACTTACCTCAGTAAACGGTCTTAGCGGCCGAAAAGTCTGGAGGACATTTGTGACATTTAGGTGACAGTGAATTGACACCAAAATGAAACTTTATTGACATAAAGGTTTGAAAAACAAATGAAGCGAAAGCGAAAATTTACGAAAGCGCCATAATTACTGGGATTGTTGAATACTCAATCAATAAAACATCAACCAGTTAGTCAGTTTATGAATTATTTATTTCACAATACTGGTCTGACGTTTTTGCTCGCGACTGCTCGATACTTTGATAAAGCCAAGGGATAGAAAAGGTAATTTGAGAAAACATTACACAAGCTAGCGGGCTACGCATTTCGCTACGGCCCGCTAGCCTGGTCGCTAAGTAATACTTAGTTTAAGACGGTAAGAGGGTTATTATAAGTCTTTAATTTATTAACTAGATATTCTTGGAACTGCTTTGCAGTTTGAACATCGCTGCTGCGCTTAGGCCAAACCGCGAGAATTTTATAGTCTAAAGCGGTTAAAGGTTTGAACAATACAAGGTGGTCATGTTCACCCTCGAATACCTTTTCGACCTGATCTAACCGATAAACAACGGCCAACCCTAAGTTGTCATTATCTGCCAAAATACTTTGCGCTCCCCAAGTAGCGACCGCGCCCCACTCACCGCGTTCGGCTTTAATCACCTGCATTCCATCATGCGCCACTAGACCTGCGACAATATTATCCGAAGGCTCTGATACAGAAACACTGATGTGGGTTGTGGGGTCGAATGCATCAATTCGATAGTTCGTGGTAACGTCAATACTGTCTGCTTTCGTATCAGACGATGACCACCCTTCGTAGCCAACCTCAAACTCAGCCCGCAACCGAGAATTCGATACCAATTGGTACTGCGTATTCTCTACATGTTGAAAATGCATGACTGCCTGCTTTGAGGAGTCTTGGTTTCTTTGTTCTATTAATCGACCTAGCGCCCCCACTCCTAACGATTTACCAACTTTAAGCGCGTCTCCGCCCCACGAAGATAAATTATGATAGCTATCGTAGCCGTCTTGCCCCACCTCAGGTAATACTACACTGTCGTTCGCTTTAACAAAGACATCAATAGCGTTACGCCAATCAAGATAAAGGCGATAGCCCATTTGATCAGACTCCCAGCCTGGCCCTTCGTAGCGCAAGAAGTAAGAATGATCGGTCAATTGTGGAGGCGATGTAAATGAAGTAACTTCTGTAAAAGAGAAACCTTCAGCACTATATGCTGTATCTTGCCACTCTCCACCCGTTCTTACGGAAAGTTCAGCATGCGCCCTGTCTTTAAGGTTAACATTCGTAGCTTGCTCTGGTGACACAAGTTCTAGTAACGCACTGCTTCCTGGCGCAATGGATGCCGCACCTAATAGCACGGCTTGACCTTCCCTATTCTCTATCCATTCTGATGGGTATTGCTTTAACTTCCACCCCGAGTATTGCGGGGGCAGAGATACTTCGAAAATTTGATCGCCGCTACCACCTTCTGCCGAATTTTTCACCTTTACCGACAAAGCCGACTTTATATCTCCTTGTGAGCAGCTTGCCAACAATGGCATCAGAATTAAACCTATCTTACTAAATTGCTTCACTTTTATGCTCTCCACCGGTTGTTAACACGTTTAACTAATTTACGATATTTTGAAACAATATATTGACAATTGCCACCGGTGGCAATTATTTTATATTTTGTTAACGAGATTTTTCAATTTAGTATGTCGATAAAATTTGGCATGCCAATGAACCATTTAGTAAAAGGTAAATGACATGGTCAATTTTAGCCTAGAGGGTAAAACCGCATTAGTGACCGGAGCAAGTCGAGGCATAGGCCAAGCGCTTGCTTTGGCGCTCGCCACTTCTGGCGCATTCGTCATCTGCGCTAGCTCTCGAGCTGGTGGCTGTGACGAAACACTGCGTAAAATTCAACGTGGAGGCGGTCAAGCTGTGGCACTAGACGCCGATTTAGCCGATGCTGACGCCGTGGTAAAACTAGCGCAAGACGCGTTAAACATTAATGGAAGTATCGATATTCTGCTTAATAACGGCGGTACTATTTTCAGAGCCCCGGCTACCGACTTTCCTTTTGACGAGTGGAAAAACGTGCTTGCTGTCAACATCGATTCAGCTTTCCTACTTAGCCAAACTATTGGCAAGACGATGGTAGAACGGGGACAAGGCAAAATCATCAATATTGCATCAATGTTAAGTTATACAGGTGGCATCACCGTTCCTGCCTACACAGCGAGTAAACACGCCATCGCGGGTCTTACGAAAGCGCTAGCAAACGAATGGGGCCAATATAATGTGCAGGTGAACGCAATTGCGCCCGGTTATATCAAAACCGATAACACTCAAGCGTTACAAGACAACGAAAAGCGCAGTGCTGAAATATGTGCCCGCATTCCTGCTAATCGCTGGGGGGAAAGTGATGATTTAGCAGGTGCGGCGGTATTTCTTGCGAGCGCAGCAAGCAATTACGTAAACGGCCATATCCTTGCTGTCGACGGCGGCTTTCTAGCACGTTAATTAACGAATGGGGAATACAGCCATGAGCAAGAAAATAGACACCCGATATGCTATCGGTCGAAAAGAGGCCAATGCTTACAACACGCAAGAATTGCGTGACGCGTTTTTAGTCGACACCCTAATGACACAAGGTGAAGTCGTATGGATATACACCCACTACGAACGCTTTATGCTTGGAAGTGCCGTACCGACAACGTCAGCGCTAACGCTAGAAACCATTGAAGATCAGTTAAAGATGCCGTTCTTTACCGCCCGTCGCGAAGTCGGTGTAATTAATATCGGCGGACCTGGGACCATTACCGTTTCAGGCAACGCTTACCATTTGGATAATGAAGAAGCCTTGTACATAGGCCAAGGTAATGAAGAAGTCATTTTCGAGTCAGACAATTCGTCTAATCCTGCCAAGTACTATTTAAATTCGGCGCCAGCTCACCATGCCTATCCGAGTAAAAAAATAGGTAGTATGGATGCAAATGTCCTTCATCTAGGTAGTCAAGAAACCTCTAACAAGCGAGATATTAAACAGTTACTTATCAATTCTGTTGTCGAAACTTGTCAGTTACAGATGGGGTTAACACGTCTTCATACAGGCTCTGTTTGGAACACTATGCCTGCTCATCAGCATGACCGACGCAATGAAGTGTACTTTTACTTTGATATGGACAGCGAAAGCCGAGTGTGCCACTTCATGGGCGAACCTCATGAAACTCGCCACATTTTCGTAGCGAATGAAGAAGCTGTGGTATCGCCACCTTGGTCAATTCACTGTGGTGTAGGCACTGGAAGCTATGCATTTATCTGGGGCATGGCGGGTGAGAATTTAGATTACGATGATATGGATAAGTTTCCGCCTTCAGAGTTGCGCTAAGCAGCTCTGTTCTAAATAGGTGTAATGATTATGTTGCGGTATATAAAACTCACACTATCTGCTACAGCCATGTTGCTTGCATCGGCGTGTTCGCAAAATGAACTGCAAGGCGAAGTCACCGTATTGCGCTTGGGGCATACGTTGGACACTCAACACTCAGTACATAAAGCAATGGAATATCTTGGAGAGCGCCTAGATTACTATTCTGACGGTACAATGAGTGTGGTTATTTACCCAAGCAGCCAGCTGGGAACCGAGAGGGAGATGGTAGAACTGCTGCAGATTGGCTCACTCGCCATGACTAAGGTGTCGGCAAGTCCTTTGGAAGGGTTTGCTCCCGAAATGAAGATTTTTAGCATTCCTTACATTTTCCGCGATAACGAACACTTCTGGCGTGTATTAAACAGCGATTTAGGCGATGAGTTGCTATCTGGTGTTGAAGACTTTCGACTTAAAGGTCTCGGCTATTACGATGCGGGAAGCCGCAGTTTTTACACCAACGACAAACCAATAGAAACACCAAGCGATCTGAACGGACTCAAAATTCGCGTGTTGAACAGCCCCACTGCAGTAGCAACAGTTCGCGCACTTGGAGGAGCTGCAACCCCCGTTGCCTGGGGAGAACTGTACACTGCGCTTCAGCAAGGCGTTGTAGACGGCGCAGAGAATAACCCGCCCAGCTACTACCTTTCACGTCATTATGAAATTGCCCGTTACTACAGCCTTGACGAGCATACCAGTGTTCCAGACGTCATGCTGGCATCGCTGCCGGTATGGGAAAGTTTGAATGAACAGCAGCAAACGTGGCTAACCAAAGCAATGGAAGACTCTGTTGAATACCAACGCGAACTTTGGAAAACATCTACGCAAGCCTCTTTAGAAAAGGTAAAAGCCGAAGGTGTCACGGTTATTACACCTGACAAAGCGCCTTTTGTTGAAGCGGTTAAGCCTTTTCATAAAAGCTTTGAAGGTACGCCGATTGGCGACTTAATTACGCAAATAAAAGCGATGTAACAATGACAATAATACGCCTCATCGATAAAGCCTTAGCCGGCACCCTTATTATTGCCATGGTAAGTATTTTACTTACCGTAATTTGGCAAGTGGTCTCACGTTACGTACTTAAAGACCCCGCTTCGGTCACCGAAGAGTTGTCTAGGTTCATACTTATTTGGATAGGCATCTTAGGTGCGGCCTACGCCTATCGCCAAAACGCGCATTTGGGGTTCAACTTAATTGTTGAGCGTCAGTCTCGTAAAGTGAAACGCCTTCTACTTACATGCGTTGAAGTCATTGTCATTATCTTCTGTGTTTTGGTGATGGTTTACGGCGGCGCTGAACTAGTGTCTCTTACATTAGAGCTAGAGCAAATCTCAGCAGCGCTAGGTGTGAAAATGGGCTTTATCTATAGCGTGCTTCCCTTATCTGGAGGCCTTATCATTGCCTATGCACTGGTTAACATTACTGCACTTTGGCGAAACAACAATAAGGAGTCAGCGTAATGGAACTGACCGGTATTATCTTAGTCGTCGCCTTTTTTGTACTTCTTCTTTTAAATGTTCCTATTTCAATCAGCATTGGTGTAGCCACGCTGCTTGCTATGGTAATGAGCATGGACATTGCTCCGGCTACCATTACTATTGCCCAGCGTATGGCAGGTGGTCTTAATAGCTTTGCGCTCTTGGCAATCCCCTTCTTCGTGTTATCTGGCCTTATCATGGGACGCGGTGGAATAGCCAAGCGATTAATTGAATGCGCAATGGCGCTTATTGGTGCGCTTCCCGGTGGTTTAGCCTTGGTGAACGTTGTTTCCTGTATGCTTTTCGGCGCAATTTCAGGCTCTGCGGTAGCGACTACGTCTGCTATTGGCAGCTTCATGTTGCCCGAAATGAAAAAAGCGGGCTACGAGCCGAATTTTAGCGCAGCGGTCACTGCCGCTGCATCAACTACGGGAATGTTAATTCCACCAAGTAATATCTTAATTGTATACGCAATCGCTAGCGGTGGCGTATCCATCGCCGCCCTTTTTATGGCTGGCTATATTCCAGGCATTATGGTGGGTCTAGCGCTCATGCTGGTGTGCTTTATCTACGCAAAAATGAAGGGATACCCCCTATCTCCGCGACTTCCTATTAAAGTAGTTGTCGAAAAAACTATCGCAGCACTCCCTTCCCTATTCCTCATATTCTTAGTGATTGGCGGCATTGTGGGCGGCGTATTTACCGCTACTGAAGCAGGTGCCATTGCTGTGGTTTACTCATTATTGTTAGCGGTTGTGTTTTACAAAGAAGTGGATGCGAAAGCCCTACCCGATATTTTTTTGAAGGCGGCGGAAACGACGGCAATTGTAATGCTGCTTATCGCGGCCTCAACAGCGATGTCATGGCTATTGTCGTTTGAGAACATTCCGCAAACCTTAAGTAACGCACTGTTGTCGATAAGCGATAACCCATTACTTATTCTTCTCTTAATCAACCTATTACTTATCATAGTTGGTGCATTCTTGGATATGACACCTGCCGTACTTATTTTTACGCCCATATTTTTGCCGGTGGCCTTAGAACTTGGAATGAGCGAACTGCAATTCGGCATCATGCTCGTGCTCAACCTGTCTATTGGATTGTGCTCACCGCCCGTCGGCGCCGTACTTTTCATTACCTGTGCCATTGCCAAAACCAAACTTGAGAACATCATTCGACCGCTAATACCCTTATATGTGGCTATGTTTGTCGTTCTTATGCTGGTTACATATGTATCATGGTTCAGCGAAGCGCTACCGCGTGCACTAGGATTTTAGTAAGGTAGAATCATCAAAACTGAAAGGTGTGGTCAGGCGTAGTTTGATCACACGAACTTTCACTTTTAAGTAACAAAAACATATTGCCCATATTTGTGTGGTAATATCGGAAATAACGACATAATAGCGCGGAAAAACAGAGAATTATGAACAAGCGCCCGACTATCAATGATGTTGCAGCTCTAGCAGGGGTATCAAAGCGTACCGTATCACGCGTCATTAACGGTGCGACCAATGTGGGAAAAGCAACACGTGAGCGCATTGAAGCGGTCATTCAAGAAACGGGGTTTGCCCCTGACAAGCAAGCGCGTGGTTTAAGTACTAGCCGCTCTTACTTGATAGGCTTGATTTATGACAACCCTGATGCCTTGTATATCGACCAAGTACAAAGAGGCGTGTTAAGCATATGTTCTCAAAAGGGCTACGAATTGGTCGTTCATCCCTGCCGTTACAATGCCGACGGCTTTGTTGATGACTGTATCAACTTTGTACGTCGCTCAAATATTGACGGCGTTATTATCTTGCCCCCTGTTTCAGAGTCAAAAATATTGGCCGATGCGCTCCAATCAAAGAACATTAACTATGTGAGAATGGCGTCTGTAGATTTAGATGACCATCAAAATATTGTCGTTAGTGACGACAGAGCAGCGTTAAGTGATTTAGCCCGTTATATGGTATCACTGGGTCATAAAGATATTGGTATTATTAGCGGTCCTCAGCAGTACCATTCCTCTAATGAGCGTTTGGAAGGCTTTGTTGAAACGCTGAACGGTTTAGGTGTAGATGTCCCAAAGAACAGGGTGATTGAAGGTAAAAATACCTTCGAAAGTGGAATCGAATGCGCCCGTCAATTGCTTATCCAATCACCACGAGTTAAAGCTATTTTTGCGAACAACGATGAAATGGCGGCAGGTGTGTTAAAAGTGGCACACGAAATGGGTATTACCGTGCCTGACGAACTTTCAGTCGCAGGGTTCGACGACAACTTACTCGCCGCTCGCGTGATCCCTGCTCTGACCACTATTCAACGCCCCGTGGGAGATATGGCTGCTATCGCAGCGCGTAAAATCATTGCACATATCGAAGGCAGTGAGGTCAGTGAATCCGAAACCTATTTAGTTAAACCCCACTTAATTATTCGCGATTCCATCAAAAAAGTGTGACTTTTTTATCACGAAGTGTTGATTACACTTCTTTTTCAGCCTAATATGCCACCGGTGGCATATTTTTAAACAAGAATGTTAAAAATAAAAATTTGTAAACTGGGCGTAAAAGACAACGTTTTTTAACTTCTCGCTCTTTTAGAATATTCGGTGTTTATCCAATACAACCGAGCAGTAAAGTTAGCCGTTAAGATGAAGTAGGATTTGTCATGGACGTTAAAACACAATTAGTTAGAGTGCACAACACTGATAACGTCGCGGTTGCAACCTGCCCTATCGCGACAGGCACTTACATCACTGAATATGACATTACAGTTAGCCAAGACATTCCTGCCGGTCATAAGGTTGCCTTAGCTGAAGTGTCAAAAGGTGACAACATTAAAAAATATGGTTTCAGCATTGGCGCTGCAACGCGACAAATTAATGCTGGTGAACATGTTCACAGCCATAATGCAAAGACCAAGTTAAAAGGGACTGAACAGTACGTTTACGCGCCGTCAAATGGTGCTGCAAAACAAAAACAACTTCCTTCTAGTTTGCAGTTTATGGGCTACAGAAGAGAAAATGGGAAAGTAGGTATTCGCAATGAAGTGTGGATCATTAATACCGTAGGCTGTGTAAATCGAACAGCAGATCGTATTGCCAACGAATGTAATCGTCGCTTCGCTAGCGAGTGCGATGGGTTCCGTGCATTCACCCACCCTTTTGGCTGTTCTCAGCTGGGCGATGATTTAGATGACACGCGCACTATCTTAGCCTCTCTCGCATCTCACCCTAACGCTGGCGCAGTGTTAATTGTCGGTCTGGGATGCGAAAACAACCAACTGAAGAACTTACTGCCTCACGTTGATAAACCAGAAAACCGCATTCGTTTCTACAACGCTCAAGACGTGGTAGACGAATTAGAAGAAGGCGTAAACGCAGTTTACGACTTGCTAAAAGTAATGGCCAATGACAAACGTGAGCCCATAGACGCTAGCGAATTAACGTTGGGAATGAAGTGCGGTGGTAGCGACGCATTTAGCGGAATTACTGCCAACCCAACAGTAGGGCGTGTTACCGATTTAATGTGTAATCTAGGCGGCTCGGTCATTTTAACCGAAACGCCAGAAATGTTTGGCGCCGAACAGCTCTTAATGAATCGCGCTAAAAACAAAGGCGTATTTGAGGCGTTTAACTCGCTGATTGATGAGTTTAAGAACTATTTTATCGCCCACAACCAACCTATTTACGAAAATCCGTCTCCAGGCAATAAGGCAGGCGGTTTAACCACGCTAGAAGAAAAGTCTCTCGGCGCGGTTCAAAAAGGTGGAACGTCTACTATTCAGTCCATCTTGCAGTATGGCGAGCCCAAGCAAGATAAAGGCTTAAGTTTATTACAAGCACCTGGTAACGATGCCGTTAGTTCAACGGCGTTGGCAGCATCGGGGGCACATATCGTTTTATTCACCACAGGCCGAGGCACGCCCCTTGGTTTTCCTGTACCCACAGTCAAGATATCGTCAAATTCAGATATCGCTAATAAGAAGCCACATTGGATAGATTTTAACGCTGGACAAGTTCTAGAAGGCGTCTCTATCGATAAGTGTGCCGAAGCGCTACTCCAACATTGTTTGGCAGTGGCATCTGGTCAACAAACCTGCAACGAGAAGAATGGCAGCCATGAGATTGCTATTTGGAAACGTGGCGTCACCCTCTAAAAGAGAGCGTTATGGAATCGATATTATTACATGAAGATAGACTTTTTCCTGCCGATGAAGCAACCCGAAGTGTTGCAAAGGCGCTGTATAAGGAAATTCGAGATCTCCCTATCATAAGTCCACATGGCCATACTGACCCACGTTGGTTTGCACAAAACAATAATTTCACCAATGCAACCGAGTTGTTTATCACCCCTGATCACTATGTGTTCAGAATGCTGTATAGCCAAGGTATCAAATTAACCGATATTGGTGTGCCACGTTGGGACGGCGGCGAAACGGAAAAGGATCCACGTAAAATCTGGAAACTTCTGGCAGATAACTATCATCTATTTGCTGCCACACCATCGCGTTTGTGGTTAGACACTGTATTTCACGATGTATTTGGTTTGCGAGAGATGTTGTGTAGCGACAACGCAACGCATTATTACGACCACATCACTGCGCAGCTTCAAGGGGATGACTTTAAACCCCGTGCACTGATGGACCGCTTCAATATTGAAGTAATTGCGACCACCGAAGGTGCGCTTGATGCCCTTCCCCATCACGCGGCGATTAAAGATACACCGTGGGCAAAGCGGGTTATTACCACCTTTAGACCTGATGATGTAGTCGATGCTTCACGCGAAGATATTGTTTCAAATATTGAGAAACTTGGTGAGCTCACCGGTGAAGACACTGCAACCTGGCAGGGCTACCTGAAAGCAATTCGTGCACGACGTGCCGTCTTTAGAGAGCACGGTGCAACAGCAACAGATCACGGACACCCAACGGCGAACACAGCTGATTTAAGTGAAGCTGAGTGTATTGCTTTATTCGATAAAGTAAGAAGTGGAAACAGTAACGCTGAAGAGCAAGAGCTATTTAGAGCGCAAATGCTTACCGAATTAGCGGGAATGAGTGTAGAAGATGGCATGGTGATGCAAATTCACCCTGGTTCGTTTAGAAACCACAACAGTCAGCTCTTTACACAGTTTGGTCGCGATAAAGGCCACGACATTCCAATGCAAACAGATTTTGTTAAAGCGCTTCGCCCGTTACTCGGTAAATACGGTAACGAGCCTAACCTCGACATTATTCTATTTACATTAGATGAAACCACGTACAGCCGTGAATTAGCACCCCTTGCAGGCCACTACCCTTGCCTGAAACTTGGTCCTTCTTGGTGGTTCCACGATAGCCCTGAAGGCATGTTGCGCTTTAGACATCAAGTGACAGAAACCGCAGGTTTCTTCAATACTGTTGGTTTTAATGACGATACGCGCGCGTTCTTGTCTATTCCTGCACGTCATGATGTTGCCAGACGCATTGATTGTCGCTTCCTTGCACAGCTAGTTGTGGAGCACCGCATCAGTGAAACAGAGGCGGCCAGTATTGCCAGAAAGCTAACTTATGATTTTGCTAAACAAGCATACAAGCTGGGGTAGACATGACCAAGCCGTTATCAATTTCAACGCTGCCTCTTTTAAGTAACAGCGTTAGTAAACCCACTTACGACCTAGAAGCAACCGGTTGTGGGATTGTTCATATTGGCCCGGGCGCCTTTCACCGTGCGCACCAGGCGTATTACACCGAAAAAGCGCTGGCTTACGGGGGCGACTGGCGTATTCACGGTGTATCGATGCGCAGCGCATCACTTAAAGAAGCGTTAGCTACGCAAGACAACCTGTATGCTTTGTGCATTGTTGACAACGAGCCTGAAACTCACATTATTGGCGCAATTAAGGCACTCTCTACGCTAGCGAATGACCGCGAGGATATTGTTGCTGCGCTGGTTAACAAACAGACTAAAATTGTCACCCTCACCGTGACAGAAAAGGGCTATTGCCTTAATGCACAAGGTCACCTTGATACCGACCATCCAGATATTAAAGCTGATTTAGTCACGCCAGAAACACCGGTAAGCGCTGTTGGCCTTATCGTGCAAGCGCTGTCACAGCGAAAGCAGGCAGGCTACGCAGACATCACCATTATTAGCTGTGACAATGTGTCAGATAACGGCAAGAAGCTTCAAAAAGCGGTAACCGAATTTGCTAATAAAACTGACGAGTCATTGGGTCAGTGGATCAGCGACAATATTTCCTTTCCCTGTACTATGGTCGACAGCATTACACCTGCTACTGAAGATAGCTTTAAAGCTAATGTTGCCGATGAACTGGGTCTAACCGATAACTGGCCTATTCAGCGTGAGACATTTACTCAATGGGTAATTGAAGATAAGTTTTCTGGCCCAAGACCCGCATGGGATAAAGTGGGCGTTACCTTTACCCATGATGTAAGCTTCTTTGAAAAGGCGAAGCTTCGCATCTTAAACGGTAGCCACTCAACATTAGCCTATTTAGGCTTACTACTTGGCAAAGAGACTGTATTTGATGCGATAAGCACCCCAGCTATCAAACAGCTGATTCAAACCATGTTACAGGAAGAAATCGTTCCATCTCTAAGTAGTGGTTGCGAACATGACGGTAGCGCTACACAAAACTTCGATCTCAACGCTTATTCTCAAGATATCGTGAAGCGTTTCGAGAATAAGCATATACGGCACCTTTTGTCGCAAATAGCTTGGGACGGCTCACAGAAAATCCCATTTCGTATTCTCGACACAATACGCGATAACCTAAAAGCAAGACGAAACATTGATTTGCTCTGTACTGCCGTTGCTGCTTGGTGCCTATTTGTAAACAACAAGGCACGTCTAAACGAAACCATTACCGACCCGCTAGATAGTATGTTAAGGGCTACGGCAAAATCGGTAGACTTTCAGGCAATAGAACTTGCTAAGAAATTGCTGTCTCTTGATACCATGTTCGCCGAACTGTCGGTAAATAATACGTTTAAAGATAAGGTGCTCGAAAAAGTTAATCAGCTACTTGATATTTTATCGCACGAAAATAGCAACGAAACTGAGCAAGGCTCTGTTCCCACAAGGTTAACAGAAAGTTCGCTAGATTCACTAAAAGGAACCGCGTGATGAAAAGTACCTTTTCCATGCTTAAAGGCGCCCCATTGCTCCCTATTATTCAGCCTAAATCTGTTGACGAAGGGCTTCACCTAGCAGAAGCAATTGCAAATAGCGGTCTGTGCAACATAGAAGTAGTGAAACGCAGCGACGCTGCATTTGAAGCCCTGTCAGCGATTAGAAAACAGTTTCCTGAACTAGTCGTGGGGATGGGCACATTATTAAATCGCAACCACGTATTCGAGGCGCTAGATGCTGGCGCGCAATTTTTGATAACACCCACAAGCTCAGAGGCATTGCTCGATACACTGATTGCTTCTAATGCCCCCTTTTTGCCAGGTGTAGCTACGCCTGCCGATATTCTCTTGGCGCACCAAAAAGGCATTCGCGAAATGAAGTTCTTTCCTGCAAGTCTTAGCGGCGGAACACCCTTTCTTAAAGCTATTTCAAGCGTATTTAGCGATGTTCGCTTCTGCCCTACTGGCGGCATTAATGGCGAAAACGCGAATGAGTATCTCTCTCTTGGCAATGTTCGAGCGGTAGGCGGTACATGGATGATGCCCAAGGAAGCCATTGAAGCAAAAAATTGGCAAGCTATAACTGTGGCATGCCAGCACAGCCTAACAATATTTGATGAGGCGGCGGCATGAGCGTAGTTGATACCAAACAAAGAATGGTTATTTTTGGCGAGTGTATGGTAGAGCTTCGAAGCACTCAGCTTGAGTCATCAGTTAGTACTTGTGACGAAAACACAGGTAATAACTTAATGGCGAAAAGCTTTGCTGGTGACACGTACAATACTGCGGTTTATTTAAAACGTTGTTTACCGTCATCCTCTATTAGCTACTTAACGGCTATCGGCGCAGACTTTTTAAGCGACGAACTGATGTTCAACATGGGCGAACACGAAATTAATACCGATTTAGTGTTTCGCTCATCGACGCATAATCTCGGTCTTTATATGATCCGCAACGATAATGAGGGTGAAAGGACCTTTGCATATTGGCGAAATCAGTCCGCTGCAACACAGACGCTTAATATTATGAAAGGCGCTGAATTTGCTTGCGACTGGTTTTATTTGAGCGGTATCTCTATTGCCATTTTAGACGACAAACAGCGCGCTACACTTTTTGAACTAATTTCGTCCCTTAAGGCCAAGGGTTGTAAGATTGCCTTTGATCCTAACTATCGCGCACGCCTTTGGTCCTCAAAAGAAGAGGCCAAATACTGGACGGGCAAGGCTTATGCTGAATCTGATTTGGCATTCCCTGGCGCAGACGACCATTTAATGCTGTTCGAGCACACCAATGCCGAGGAGATATTTACCTATTTAGCCGACAAACATATTGAAGAAATCGTGATGAAAAACGGTGCGGTTGGTGTCCATATTCTTCGTAAACCCGAACAGTGTATTGTGCCAGTTGAGCGTGTTGAGCACGTGGTGGATACAACGGCTGCTGGCGATGCGTTCAACGGCGGTTATATGGCGGCGCGACTTGCAGGTAAAAAGCCCGTAGAAAGCGCGAGTTATGGAGCAAAAGTGGCAGCGACTGTAATAACCTACCCAGGTGCGATAATATCAAGTGATGCTTTCAATAGTCACATACCGTCGCTATAGTCGGTATGTGGCATTTCTTTTCTATTCCCTACCACTGTTGACCTTGAAAACGTACGCCAATTAAAATAAAGGCGCCCCCCCACCAAAAAACACGGCACGCCCACATTAACGCGCCACTTCATTTTTAGGTAAGCTCACAACGTGTCTCGATATACGTATTTTGCTAGTGGGTGCGCTGTCGCTTTTAGCTCTCGCACAAATATTTGCGCCATTTTAGCCGCGCCTACTACGTTCAAGTGAGTGTCGTCCGTTTTGCCCTGAGGGTAGCGCGCATATAGGTCGGCGGGCACCTTAATGAAAAAATGGTTGCTGTTAGGCTCGCCTATCTGAGCAAGAAAATCGCAGGTTAAAGCGTTCATAGGGATAAATGGCACGTTATTTTGTGCTGCCACTTTTTTCGCAGCATCGGCATACGCCAGCAACGTCCGTTTTAATACACCTTCCTCAGTGAAATGACGCCTGCAAATACTACTTGCGATAATCACTGATGCCCCTTTTGCTTCAACATCCTGAACAAACTGATTCAAGTAAGCTGGATAAGCATTTTCCGGGTCGGCATAGCGAGCAGGATCCGACTGTTTCTGATCGTTATGACCAAACTGAATAGCCACAAAATCACCTTCAGACAGATCGGATAACAGAAGCTGCCAGCGTCCCTCATCTACAAATCGCTTTGTGCTTCTGCCGTTAGCCGCGTGGTTTTTAATATTAAGATTGGGCAGCATGAATTCAGGAAGCAATTGCCCCCACCCACGTTCTGGATATGACAACATAGGCTTGTCTGACATGGTTGAATCGCCGACCAGATGTAGGGTAACTGGCTTTTTGTAGGATAGAGCTTTTACAGCCTCTTCACTGCCTTTATTAGTAGCGCTTTGGATTGAAGCACTATGGGAACCCGAACTGGTAAGTGCATAAGCGCTAGATTGCGCCGCATAACTAATGTGAAGTGTACTTGTGCCTTGCTGGCCTGCCACTGTAAAAGTACTCGATGCAGCAAAAACGCTTGCAAGACTGTAGCGCAGCGCGTTGAATATTTTCCCTGTGGTGGGTTTATTTGAATTTCTCACACCTTTTCTCCTTTTCAATATTTCTATTGTTGCGATGCAAATTGCTCAAAAAGTCAGGTAGAGGCGTGCTGAACTCCTTCCGGCCTAGACTTTTTGCACATAAAAAAGGCCATCATTACGATGGCCAAACATACCCGTCTTCACGGAACACAACATTTAATTTTGATCTCAGGGCGACCAATTTTCTTGGTCGCCCTGCTATTTTACATAGTATAACGAGCACCCAAGAAGAACTGACGGCCCGTGTGGTTGTACTCACGTACCAAGTTCAATGAGCCATCACCCGTGGTAAACAAACGCTCGTACTCATCGGTAAGGTTAATTACTTCAAAGGTCAACGTTAGCTCGTCGTTTACGTTATAAAATGACGAGAAATCTACCTGCGTAGGTCCTGTCGTACCGTGCGCAACATTACCATTGCTGCCAGTAAAGTCTGTCAGGTAATCGTCGCGTTTGTTAACTGACACACGCGCACCGTATTGGTCTGTTTCGTAATACACCGTAAAGTTGTACGATGTTTCACTCATACCTTCGATGTCGTCAGCGTTAACGTGAGTGTAGTTCGACACGATACCCATGTTTTCGAACAGGCCTGGTAGAAAGCTTAGCGGCTGCTGATAAATTAGCTCATAACCGCTTACACTTCTGTCTTCAGCATTAATTGGACTGCTATGCTCGTATGGAATAGTGCGTGGGTCTAGCGCAATTACAGGGTCAAACTGTGCATCGTTGTCGATAAAGTCGTAATAAGCGCTGTCGACTAGACGCTCTTCTGATGCACGAACAATCCAGTTATCAATATCTTTGTAGAACACCGTTGCTGCAATTAGCGCTTCGTCATCAAAATACCATTCCACGCCAAAGTCTACGTTATCAGACGTAAACGGGTCTAGGAACGGGTTACCTACGCTCACCGAGCCGTTAATATAATCAAAGCTTGGGTTGCCAGGGTTTAAAGAATTTAGGCTTGGACGCGTCATAGACTGGGTTAAGCCAAGGCGAACAACCACGTCATCGGTCGCTTCTAGTGCTAAGTTAACCGCTGGTAAAAAGTTGTTGTAGTCATTTTCAATTTGTACGGTTTCACCTTGAATAAAGCCCTCGGAGGTAGTGGTTGTTTTCACGTAACGCACACCGTAGTTGGCGCGAAGCAACATGTCGCCAATCTCATAGCTTGTATCCATCTCGATATAAGCAGCAGAGGTTTCCTCACCTACTTGCCAGCTTTGTGCAGAGCGTGGTGTCCAAACAACGTCTAGCAATTGACTGTTAATAGCATCAAAGTCAGCCACAAGGAACGGATCAAGTGTTCCATCAAAGCCGCTACCAAAGTCATCTACAGGCATCATTTCAGCAAAGCCGACCGCCGAATCTTGATCTGGGAAACCATTAATTTGCTCTTCGCTGTAGGTTACAACACGATCGTTGTAGGCGAAGCCTGCCTTGATTGTCACTTCATCACCAAGATAAGTGGCATCAAACTTAACTGTGTCGTTTTCGCGCAACACATCGGTGGCGCGCAAGCGACCGTCGCTTAAATTATAGTTACTTGCATCGTTTACATCATAGCCGTAAGTAAGTTGCGGAGCATTGATATTGTTGCTGAAATCAAAGCCATAGCTCGTTTCTTCAAGTAGCGTCATGTTGTAACGATATTGCTCTGAACGCGCGTCAGATTCTGCAGTACCTGCCATTATATCAAGTTTAAGGTTTTCACCAATAAACCACTCGCCAGAAATCACGAATTGGCTAAAGTCAGTGGTTGATTCTTGTAAGCGGCTTTCTATACGCGATTTGATACCGTCGTAAGTACCAGCCAGCACCTGTTTGCCGTTTGGATGTACTGTAATAGAGGTAGGCGTAATTTCATCGAATGTACTTCTGAACATGTGGAAGAAGTTATACATGGTACGGGTGTTATCAAGCTTAGACACTAAACCGTCTAACGTTAGTGTGAAATTGTCTGTTGCAGCCCACTGAATAGACCCCGTAAAACCAGTACGCTCTTGGTCATTGCCAAAGTAATCAGGTCGCGGAAGGCGTGGCGTCCACAAGCAGTTAACAGGATCAACAGATTCGCCTTGATACTCGCAATTGCCCACGTCTGGCGTGCCGTTCACAACAGTATCAGACGTGTCGGCAAAGATGCCGCCCCCGTCGCGAACCGGTGTTGTCCAACGAACCGTACCGAAACCTTCTTGCCTTACTGTGCGCTCAGAAAACGCGGCAGAAAACAATACGCCCACTTTGTCATCAGCAAAGCGGTTGCTGATCATAAAGGCTGCACGTGGATCAGTCTCTTCAGTAATGCTGTTATACCCGCCCTGAAGAGACGATACGAATTTAAAACCGTCATAATCGAACGGTTTTGCTGAATAAAGATCAACGGTACCTGCAATACCACCTTCTTCCATTGAAGCTGTAGGAGATTTTTGAATATCTACGCGATTAAACAACTCAGATGCGAAAATATTAAAGTCGAAGCCACGTCCGCCGTTAACACCGCCACCTGAGTCTGTACCATCTGTACTTGCTGGTACTTCCATGCCATTTAGTGTTGTGCGGGTAAAAGAAGGGCTCAAACCACGCAGGGTAATTTGGCGACCTTCTCCCCCCTCACGAGAGATGGCTACACCAGGAACACGCTGAATAGACTCTGCAATATTTAGGTCCGGGAATTTACCAATATCTTGCGCAACTATAGATTCTTTGCTGTTAACTGATGTTCGCTTTTCCATCAGTGATTTATTGAGAGACCCACGAAAGCCAGATACCTCTATGACTTCCATATTTTGTGCTTCGGTTTCACTAGTTTGTTCGTCTGTGGCTTCTTGCGCATGAATATGTGCGCCTGACAACGCTAACGTGACAAGAATAGCGAGTTGCTTTTTCTTTGGTAACATTGTTTTTTCTCCGGTTTTTATATTTAAGAGCGACGCGCATACAGAGAAATGATGAATATACTTTTGAAACGTGTCTTGACTATTCAAATTTACACAAATTCAACATTTAACGTATTTAACCATTTCACTTCCCTTTGTGCCACCGGATAACATTTTTGTGATTATTATCGCTAATGCTATTTTTAAACCGATCGCACATATAGGCTGTTTAGGAAGCGAAAACGCGTCAATTCTATTTCATTCTCTACAGTGGCATTTCGACCACCAAAACAATGAATAAGAAGCATTGCAGGGTACTGCTCTATGTTTTATTAACGCAAAACTTCTCTTCGGCAATAATGCAAATCCCGAAATCGACAATGAGATTTACATTTGATTTACATCCTAACCAGTTATGCTACCGGTGGCAACAATTTTATTTCGAAAATTTGTAATAACTAAAATTTTAAGGAAAAAATCCGAACAAAAACAACACAACCAAAATCGCCTAAATCACGCGGAAGCTAAATAAAATAAACTTACATATTAATAACTTAAAAAACACAGGCACGTTAAAGGAGGTGTAAGGCAAAAGATAAAAAAATGTGAACAATATCGTTGACATACGTTAAAATAAAAATCATTATGCTACCGGTAGCACACAGTGTATTCACAATGTTATAAAATAAGGGTTTGTTATGTTTAAAGGTATTCTACGCGCAGCTTCCGTTGTAGCTTGCACGGCGTTTGTTTCTTTCACTGCTAATGCAAATAATTCGGTACAAATGCCTCTCGACAACACACAGTCTTGGTCTATCAGAATGATAGAGTCTGAAATGGTGCGTTTCCCAGAAGCTTGGCAAATCGATTGGGATGAGAATCCGCAGTGGGATTACGTTCATGGCCTCAACCTCCTCGCCATAACAGAGGTCTATCAAGAAACTAAAGATCCCCGTCTTTTGTCTTATGTAAAAGGTTACTATGACATGTTGGTTCAACAAGACGGAAGTATCAAAACGTATGATATCAATAAGTTTAATATTGATATGATTAACCCTGGCAAAGTGCTGTTTTTCCTTTATGAAGAAACCGGCAACCCTAAGTACAAAAAAGCCGCCGACCTTCTTAGAGCGCAGCTTACTACTCACCCACGTACCGAGCAAGGCGGCTTTTGGCATAAGAAACGCTACCCAAATCAAATGTGGCTTGATGGCTTATACATGGGGGCTCCCTTCTACGCTGAATACATTGTTAAGTACGGCGATATGAAAGAGCTAGACGATGTATTTTTGCAATTTGAACTCATTGAAGAGCACTTATACGACGAAAAAACCGGCTTACCCTTACATGGCTGGGACGCATCTAAAAAGCAAAAGTGGGCTGATAAAGAAACAGGTCTTTCTCAACATCACTGGTCACGTTCGCTAGGTTGGTATGCTATGGCAATGGTGGATGTGCTAGAAGTTGTTCCTGCCGAACATCCAAAAACACCGTGGCTACAAGCGCGCTTTAAAGCGTTTATCGACGCTACGCTTACCTATCAACATAATTCAGGCACCTGGTATCAGGTTACCGACTTGGGAAGCCGTGAAGGAAACTACCTTGAAGCATCAGGTACAGCTATGTTGACCTACGCTATGGCTAAAGGTGCAAGCCTTAAGTTTCTTCCTGAAAAATACAAAGCTCACGCAGAAAAAGGGTTTGCTGGACTTCTTGATCAAATGATTTCGGTTAACCCAGAAACTAACGTTATCAGCCTTGAACAAGTTTGCGCTGTTGCTGGTCTTGGTGGAAATCCATATAGAGATGGTTCATTCGACTACTACATGAGTGAGCCAATCCGAGCTAACGACGCGAAAGGTGTAGGTCCATTCATTCTGGCTGCACATTATTTGAATAAGTAAAAAGCGCTAAATTGTAAATAAAAGGGGTATATGATGTTCCGACCTAACTCACCGAATACCAGACGTCATTTTTTAAAGTCTGGTCTCGCCACCACTGTTGCAGCTTCTGGGATGGCTGTAGGTGTTCCTACATTCCTACCTGGATGTGCAAATGTGACCGAAACGGGAAGGACTCAACGCCAGTGGGACGCCGAAGCAAACCTTATTAAAGGAATGATAAAGCGCCCCACCTTTGCAAAGCGCGAAGCTAATGTTACCGACTTTTTAAAAGAAAATGGCAGTGACTTTAAGCAAGCGTTACATGCAGCTATCGACCAAGTCGCACGCCAAGGTGGTGGCAAAGTGGTTGTGCCAAAAGGCGACTGGCTATGCAGCGGCCCAATTCACTTACAGTCGAATATAAACTTGCATATTGAGGCAGGCGCAACCATTCGATTTTCTACCCATCCTGATGACTACAAACCTTACGTTTTTACTCGCTGGGAAGGTATGGAGTTAATGGGCTACTCCCCTCTTATTTATGCCTTTGAGCAAAGTAATATCGCAATTACCGGCAAAGGTACGCTTGACGGTAGCGCGGCGAAAGACAACTGGTGGCCATGGAAAGGTAAGTGGAAGGCTTCAACATGGGGTGACGATCCGGTTGAGAACCAAAAATATACCCGAGACACGCTGCAAGAAATGGTAGAAAACGGGACCCCCGTTAGTGACCGCGTTTTTGAAGATAACTACCTGCGTCCTCCGTTTATACAACCTTACCGCTGTGAAAATGTACTTATCGAGGGTGTTACCATCCTGCGCTCTCCATTTTGGTTAGTTAACCCAGTGCTTTGCAAGAACGTCACCGTTAACGACGTGTACTGTAAAAGTTTCGGACCAAATTCGGACGGCTGCGACCCTGAAAGCTGCACGAACGTTCTTATCTCTAACTGCACGTTTGATACAGGGGACGATTGCATCGCCATTAAATCTGGACGCAATGCAGACGGCAGAAGGGTCAATGTTCCCTGCAGTAATATCGTTATAGAACATTGCGAGATGAAGGCTGGCCATGGCGGTGTTGTAATCGGCAGTGAAATATCCGGTGGTGTAGAGAATCTCTATGCTCAGTATTGCAACATGAGTAGCCCTGATTTAGACCGCGGCATTAGAATTAAAACCAACAGTATTCGAGGTGGTCACCTAAAAAATTTAAACTATCGCAATATCGATGTTGGGACGGTGAAAGACGCTGTTGTTGTGAATTTCTTCTACGAAGAAGGTGATGCCGGTAACTTCCCTCCTCTACTGGAAGATATCACTATAGAGAACTTAAACGTTGCGTCAGCTAACCGGGCCTTTGTGCTTCGCGGGTATGACCATACGCCTATTTCTGGGTTGATGTTAAATAACATAACGATAAAACGTGCGCTTAAAGATGCCGTTATCGAAAACGTAGCGCACCTTTCAATAAACAATGTGTTTATTAATAGCCAACCATTTAACAAGCACGCGCTGTAGAATAAAGACTATGGAATTTAATAAAGCACGTGTCAGTCTTAATTTAGCCTTTGTGTTGCTAACAAGTATACTTTTCAGTGGATTGAGCGCGGCAATGCCAGCAACGACGGATGTAGTAGTAGCTAAATCACATGACAGTGACGATGACTATGACGCAAGTAAGGACGCTTTACCTCATTTTAACTCTGTGTCCCAAGCTGTTGCTTATATAGAGTCTCACAAGCCACAAAAAGATAAAGTATGGACCGTCTTTATTAACGAAGGCATGTATCGAGAGCGTGTCGTCATTAACGTTGATAACGTTCACTTGATAGGCCAGTCGCAAGCAACAACGACTATCGTTTTCAATCGATATGCAGGTCAAAAAGTCGCAGAGAACTCTGATGAAAAATGGGGAACTCGTCGCACTGCTACTGTAGAGATTTTAGGTGATAATATCACTCTGGAAAATATCACTATCACCAATGATTTTGATTACCCCGGTAACGAGGTCAAAGCAAAAGACGACCCTACTCGATTATCAGGTACGCAGGCAGTAGCGCTTAAAACCGATGTGAACTCCGATCGCACTTACCTTAAAAATGTCGCACTCTGGGGTTACCAAGACACTCTCTATTTAAAAGGTGACCGCGCTCTGATTGAAGGCGGAACAATAGCAGGACACATTGATTTCATTTTTGGTGAGGGCACCGCGTTTTTTGAAAGCGTTTCTATTGTTTCTCGTACACGTTATTCTGGCGGTGATAGCGAAGGACTAACAGGCTACATTACCGCCCCAAGCACTCATTTACAGCGTCCTTATGGATTAACGTTCAATAACTGTAGGCTTGAAAGAGAAAACGGCGTTCCAGATGAAAGCGTGGCCCTGGGAAGGCCTTGGCATCCAACAACCACCTTTTCAGATGGCCGATATGCAAACCCTTACGCTGTAGGTAAAACCACGTTTATCAACACTTATATGGCAGGTCATATCATCCAAAAGCGCTGGACTACCATGGATGGAACTACGCCATCAGGTACAAAGAGACCATTTAACCCCCACACAGAAGCAAGATTTTCCGAATACCAGTCTCATGGAGAAGGTGCACCTAAAGCAATCTCCTCACCAGCAATAAACTCTCATATTCTGAATGATAAAGACGCCGCTTTTTACACTAAGGAGGCGGTATTGCGAGGCTGGGGGCCAAACCATTTTCCAAGCGATGATAGATAGAGTGACTTAATAAAGTAATTTTCTCAGCACATTGCGTAACCACTTGGCATCTATTATCTTTTAGTTACCACTGTGCATCTCTATACCTTATGTCCATACGTTTTCGATATATCGTTGCTTTAGCGCTAACAGCATCGCTAATTACCTTGTCTTTTTTAATTCTTTCAGGATTAATTAAAGAACAAAAGCAAGATGGAGAAATTATTAATATTGCAGGCCAGCAGCGTATGCTATCGCAACGCATAGCGATGCTCGCTGCTTCATCGACATTGTGTAAAGACAATCAAGAATTAGGCTACTTAAAGCAAGATCTTGCTAAATTCAAACAAAATCATGAGTATCTTGTTTCGTTGGAACATCTGCCTATCCAAACGTTTAACACTTATTTCCAACAAGGACAGCTTGATTCAAAAGTCAAAAACTTTGTCGATAACGCTGAGAGCTTGTTAACAAATGCACGCTGCGAAACGTCTCCTATTATGCCAGTTCAAAACCTTACCTCGCTTCTACAGCAGCTAGACAATGTTGTCAGCCAATTTGAACAAGACGCAATTTCACGTGTAGATACGGTGCTTACTATTGAAATGTACCTGTGGCTTGCAGCACTTGTTCTGCTGAGTATAGAAGCCGCACTTATTTTCTTTCCTATGGAACGTCAGGTTAAACGTTCTATTAACGCGCTAGAGCACTCGAAAGAATTGGCACAAAATGCGGCAGAAAAAGCAGAGAAAGCCAGTAAAGCAAAATCGGAATTTCTATCAAGTATGAGCCATGAGTTGCGTACGCCAATGAACGGTTTATTTGGCATGATAGAGCTGGCAATAGATAACCCCGAAAAAAGTAACTTGTATTTAAAAAAGGCAAAAACAGCCGGCCGGCAGCTGTTAGTTTTGATCAACGACATATTAGATATATCGAAGATTGAAGCAGGCAAAATCAAAATAGAACAGGCCCCTGTTGACTTGTTACAAGTACTAGACGATGTAGTTTCATTGCAACGAGTTTATTGCCAGCGTAAGGGCCTCGAATTTCACTATTTGAAAGACGCAGATCTTCCCCATGTTATCGAAGGTGATATAACGCGAATAACGCAAATCTTACACAATCTGCTGAGCAACGCGATTAAGTTTACGGCCGAAGGGTCGGTAACGCTAAAAGTGACACTCGCTAAACATGAAAATGGCAATCGCCTTAACTTTGATGTTATCGATACAGGCATTGGCATACCTTCTTCCAAGCTAGAAAACATTTTCAAAAAGTTTGAACAAGCTGACCAATCTACAACACGAGAGTTTGGCGGCACAGGGCTGGGGTTGAGCATCGCAAAGCAGCTAGCTAACCTAATGGATGGCGACATTAATGTGGTCTCATTATCAGGCAAAGGCAGCACCTTTACCTTTACATTGCAGGCAAGAGAAGCACAGCTCCCAGATATCAATATTGTGCCAAGTGTTAACTTGCGTTGTGCAATCATTGACGACCTTCAAACCAGTCGCGAATACTTTGAGCACATCGTTGCGTCTATGTCGATTGAGCCCTGTAGCTATGAAAGTGCGAACGCATTTTTAGATGACAAACCGCTGAGTTTTGATGTCATAATTCTTGATCTTTCTATGCCAGAAATGAGCGGCGTAGATTTGCTTCATCAGCTTAAAGCTTTAAAACCGCCTAAATTTCCTAAAGTAATATTAATTTCGGCAGAGCTAGAAAGACTGGAAGACGAACACGAAATACTTGAAAGTATTTGGAAGACTCATGCCAAACCAATCAACAGACGTGAACTGGAAAATGATTTAAGTAAGCTGATTGAAGCAAAGCCTATTAGCCGCCAAGAGATTCAAGAACTCAACAAAAAGAAACGGGTACTATTGGCCGAAGATAACGAAATTAACGCCGAGATTGTCAAAGCTATATTGCAAACTGAAGGGTACAAATATTTGCATGTTAAGAACGGCCAAGATGCCGTTGAAGTAAGCAAACGACACAAGTTCGACCTGATACTTATGGACTGTAACATGCCTATTATGGGTGGTATCGAAGCTTCCACTATTTTGAGAAAAACCTTGGAATCTAAGACTCCCATTATAGCTTTAACTGCTAACGCATTTGCCGAGGACAAAGGAGAATGCTTGGCCGCAGGCATGGATGACTTTCTAGCAAAACCGTTAGATAAAGACACCCTGTTAATTACAATTAAGAAATATATTGGATAAGGTGCCCACCAATACTGCGGGCCAACTTCACTTGGCCGATAGATGTAACCCAGACAATGAGTTGCTACACGGTGTAGGCCTCTTGCCCCCCTATATACCCCGGGGCAATAGCAAGGTTGTCAGTGTCTGCCAAACTTTGTTGGTTTCTAAGCCAAAGCTGATATTCACCAGTGCGCAAGCTTGCGTGTTTTGTGCAGTCAACGTTCCAGCGGCGGAGTAAATACCCTGCCATAGCCGCGCGTACCTCTAATTTGAGTACGCCTTCTTCCATGGCGTAATCAAGCTCTATTGCCGTAGAATATTTGATATTTTTGGGGTGAGGCACTATTTCGAGCGAAATAAGTCTTCCCCACTCTTCATCGTGTTCAATGCATTCGTGGATTTCAGGCTCAGTTTTAACTGTAACCTTACTGATTCTTGTCAGAACGAAGTCGCGAAAACTTTGTGATTTTCTATCGAAGGCGCGCACATGCCAGCGCTGACCATTATCAACAATACTATGCGGCACAAGTTCTCGTGCGCCACTGCCACTAGACAGCGACGTGTAAATAACACTCATCGCCTTTTTGTTGACTATGGCTTGTACTACTTTGGCGACCACAAAAATATCAGGCACATTCAGGGAAGATGCACTTTCTACCGGAAAGTGTACATCGCCAATGGCATCAAAACCGTCCGATATGTCGTTAGCAAGCTTTATCAAGGTTCGTTTTGCATCGTGCTCAAAAACCGGAACGAAGCTTTCTGTTTGAAAATAGCGCTTTTCCCTTGGATCATAGATTAAATTTTCAGGCGCTAACTCTTTATATAGCGTAAAGTCACGAGAGCCTGCCGATAACCCTACCTCAAAACGATTTATTAAATCTTGGCGATGAATCGCCCCTTTAAACAAAAGGCAGAAATCGATATACGCCAGTCGCTGGCGTTGTGAAAAAGAAATGGTTTCTAACATGGTGCGCACTTATTGTATTTTTATTCAGTGTGGTTCATTTAAAGCCGCATGTAAATAACAAAAGACATAAAAAAGCCCAGCTCGTAGCTGGGCTTGAATTTTCAGCATTTAGGGTTTATCACTTCGCTCGTTTACGAGCGAAAACCATGCCACCTAAAGCGAAGAGCGAAAGCACTAGCGTACCTGGTGCGGGAACTTGAGCGATTTCAAAGCTTGTGCCTTGAGGATTATTATCAGCGATGTTACTTCCAAAGAAATCAGATAGTTGAGCTTCAGAAAATGAAAGGTCGACTTTTCCGCTATTTAGCGCAACTAAAACAAACGAGAAAATGTCCACCTCATTTTTGCCAGCTTGAAAAAACTCTACTGGACCAAAAGTAGCACTACTTAGTGACGCTGAATTAGCTGAGCTATCATTTAAGGGCCCAAAAAGCGGCACCCCAATAGCACCTAAATCCATTACAGTAGTTGGATCAAAACTTACAAACAACGAATCAAACAAAACAGCGATATCATACCCAAAGAAGTATGTCTGAACGCCATTTGCTGACAACTCTGAAGCTCTCACTGTTGCTGTAATCGTTTCGCCAACGTTATAAGTATCTTTATCTGTTGTAATCGAAATGAGTGCTGCATTTGCATTAAAGGTTGCTGCAGCCACTAGTAGTAAAAAGAATTTTTTCATTGTTATTTTCCTAAAATTAAATTGCACAGTTAGCGCGTGTACACATCGCCATTAATGCCTGAATATCGAAGAAGCTGATTTGGCCATCGCCGTTAAAATCGTAATTTTCACTCGTCGCTTGCCCTTGCAAAAACAGTTGATAGAAGGCCATGATATCGCTGTAATCTACATCGTTATCACCATCAAAATCTCCAACTGTTACTTCTTCTGGGAAGTTAAGCACTACCACAACAGGGTCATGATCTGACGAGCGATACGCATCAGCGCCGTAGTAACTAGAAAGCTGGGTTTCAGTCTTATAATTTACGTTATAATCGAATACGCGGGGTTCATCGGCGTTAATGTGCCATACCGTTGCGTCTACCACATATTCCGTTAATGATGGGCTTGATAAAGCGTGATCTAAGTAACCTACTTCTCCGCCGAAGCTATAGGAATAAGCGCTGTCGCCATCAAAGAAGTTAACCAAGTTACTGTAGCCAGCCTCTTCAAGAGCAAGGATAGGGTCTTCTTTCGCATAGGCATTCAAATCACCCATTACGATAACGCGGTCAGACAAGACGTCGCTGTTTTGCTCAACAAGGGAAATCAGACCTTGTGCAGCTTGGGTACGCTTTTCATTCCAACAACCTTGACCGTCACCTGAGTCTGCGTCGTTGTCTGTCGCACCACCACAACTTTTTGACTTGAAGTGATTTATCGCTAAGGTAAAGTCTTCGCCATTACTGTTTACGCTAAAGCTTTGTAGTAAAGGTTGACGGTTGCCATAGTCAAATGGTGCCTCAGATGATGTCACAGGGTTACCCTGAAGCGAGACTACTGCTGGTTTATAGATTATACCTACAGCAATTTCATCGCCGCCCAGCAAAGACTCTAATGCAACATAGCTGTACTCATCGCTGCCTAGTTCCGCGTTAACGCTGTCAACCAATGTCGCAATTGCAGAGTCGTTTGCGTATCCATCGTTTTCAATCTCTACTAGACCAAGTACGTCAGCGTCCATCGCCACAATGGCAGATACTGTTTTCGCTTGTTGACGAGCAAATTCAACTTCTGAATCTGCGCCGCGAGAGGTTGGGAATTCTGGACCATTGAAGTAGTTAAGCACATTAAAGCTAGCCACTTTTACATCACCGATAGCATTTAGCTGTGGTGCAGCAATTCGTGGGTTAGTGCGCACGGTTTGAATATCACCAACAGGGATTAAGTTGTAAGCACCAAAGGCATAATGTAATACGCCTTCAAGCGCCTCTACACTGTCTCCCAAGCGCAGTGGATTGTTGTGAGATAAACCACCTGCTGGAAAAGGAATATCATCCAAATTCTGTGATGTAGCTCCGTCCTCAACCAATAAGGTGTTTCGTGCATTGATTTCAGCTAGCGCCAACGCTTCTTCTGAACCCGCTACAAACTGATTAGTAGGAATGAATAAGCGTTCTGACGACACGTTAAACTGACCATAACGCCCAAGATTATAGATATCAGAAACTTTAAGGGTTTGCTCAAAACTAATGTGCATGCCCTCTAGTGCCTCTAAATCAGTATCAGGACTAAACGGCATAGCAACTGAAGTATAAAGCACACTGCTACCAGTACCCATAACCTCTACATCTGCAGACAAGGCTAATTGTGTTACACCAAAACGCTCGCCCACTGTACCTTGCAAACGCACCGCATCACCTGCTTCTGGTAGACCAAATGAACCTGCGTAAACAAACACACCTTCAGAAGTTGCTTGGTTATTGTCTGAATCACTTGCTTCTTCCTGAACAAAGAAACCGCTCATGGCTGGTACAACTTTGGTGACTACTGCTTCAACAATAACATCCGTGCCGACAAGCGCTGATTCTTCACCATCACCTTGAATTGCGCTGATAAGTACGACTTCAGCAATTGGACCTGTTGGGTCAGTAGGATCCGTCGGATCGGTTGGGTCTGTTGGTTCGCTTACTGAACCGTTGTGAGAGCCAAAATTACTTAGCGTATCTTTTGGAAAGCTGTCCCATTCATCAGTGGTAAACGCTGGGTTGCGGTTGGAGTTTCCTCCTGTCACAGAACTCTTACGTACTAACGTGATGTCTTTGCCCCAATTAGTCTTAACGCCAAAAGTACCTAATGCATCTACAACTTCACCGTTGTAGACAAGCTCAAGGTAATCGTCTCCATTGAAGTTCATTACTAAATTGCTGATTTTTGAACCAGCTTTAAGCGAAGCATCCGCACTCCCGTGAGCGAACGTTGCTACACCACCAGCAGGAATTTCGCCTTCAAGCGCTAGCACTTTGCGGTCGGCATCGGCGGTATCGCCGTTTGAAAGTAAAACTAATTCATAACCAGACAAGCTTACAGTCTGAGTCGAACTATTGAAGAGCTCTATCGCTTTGTTATAGCTACCGCCCTCAATATACTCTGAGATGTAAATGCTATTGGTTGACGGCCCAGTATCACCACCTGAGTCTCCACCGGTATCACCGCCTGTATCGCCGCCAGTATCACCACCTGTGTCTCCACCTGTATCGCCACCCGAGCCATCACAGCTTTCGTTAAAGATAAGTGAAGCAAGTTCAGGCTTATCAATAAACGGGTTACGGTTCCCTTGGATTTCAAACACACGCTCGTTACGGCGACGCTCAAATTCATCAACTGGATCGCTTTCATGCCACTGAAGCAGCACACAAAGCTTGCCAAATGCTGCTTCGTCGGTAGACGTTAAGCGGTTTAGCAATACTAAATCTTCTTCGGTATCACCTGCAGTGTTACCGTCGTAGCGCACATCCATATAAAGCATAGAGCGAGCTACGTCGCCTTTCACTGCATCGCGCGGCTCAAAAGAGTCATTATCAACACGGTTTGTTGGTGCCTCTGCCAGTGTGCTATCGCTAAAGTCAAAATCAAGATTACCGCGCGAACTGTTAACGGAGATGTCTGTAGGACGCAGGTGAAGAATATCGGTGTATGCCGTTAAGCTTGAGCTTGAAAAGCCATGACTTTTTGCCCAAACATGCTCACGGTTCCAATTATCTGAGTTAGTACTCTGGCTACCGCTTCCGTTGGTAAACTTACCTTGCGATATCCCTTTGTAAAAAAGGATGACATTGTCAGTATTTGAAGGGTCTTCATCGGTATAGGTAAGCGCAGTCCACACCTCAGAATATGATAGCGTGCGATGACCATTTTCAATGATGTTATGTGTTGTTTCTTTCAGTGATTGTGCACTTTCGCCGTTAGCAATGGCTGCATCTAAAGCGGCGTAGTAGTCCGATGCTACAAAATCACTCGCTAAATTAATTGCTTCTAAATCTGGGCAATTAAAGCAACTACCGCTTAAGAAAAGAAGTTCGTTTGAAGGATCGCCCCCGTTATCAGGATTATCACCGCCGTTGTCTCCTCCATCATTGGCACCGCTTCCGGTTACCGAAATACTGTCTAAATTTAAGTATTCTGTGCCAGCATTATTAGCCATAGCGACTTTCAATACTAACGTGCTTCCGCTTCCAATTGATTCATTTATCGTGGCACTACCGAAATCATCTTGTACGGTGTTGGATGCCCCTTCGGTACGCGTTACAAGCTCAAAAGCGCCGCCATCTAATGAGTAAAATACATCAATGTAATCAGCCGATTCAAAATCGCCGCTTTCCGAGAGCACTGCGTTTATGGTGACATCACCCGCATCAGTGATATCTATTGATTCACTTAACCAAACCACTTCGCCATCGACATCACGGGCTTGCATGGCGCCGTTTTCTACACGAAACCAATCATCAGTTGCAGTTAATTGACCTTCTGAAACATCAATCGACCAACGCTCAACGCCTTCAAGGTTTAGAACTGCCCCGCCAGGATTAGAGCCAGTTGCGCCTTTGTCTTGTAGCTCGGCCGCTTCAAAGTCTTCTAGCCAAAGCGTTTCGGCCGAAGCGTTAACTGATACCGCGCCCAGTGACAATGCCCCAGCCAACAGCGCGTTTACAACTTTAGCTGATTTACTCAGCTTATACTTTTGTGTGTTACCCTCATTAATCATTTTGCTTTCCGCTTTATTTGTATAAGGAAGGTATAAATTCTTATACATACGTATACGCAGCAAGCACTTAATAAAAATAATAATAAAACAGTCACACAGTATATATATCAAAAACTTACAGCTTTAAAATAAGTTTATTTGTTCATTAACTCGAATGAACCTTGGTACAGGGAAAGCTAATTTGTAACATTACTAAGTTGTTTCAGTTTTGAAACATTTTCATGGTGCAATCTTGTGTTTGTTACATTTTAAATGCACAAAAAAAGAGCGCCTATTCAGCACTCTTTAGTTCTGTGAAGGACAATAGACACACTGACTTTACATTGACTGATGATGCCTCTTTGTCGCTTATCAGTTTGCATGAAAGCAGTTTTGACAGCGTTTTCTATGAATTACGGCGTTTCCTTCGAAAGGAAGTTTAGAACCGATAGCGGCGCAATTGCATTTGCATGGTTTTTATTTGCTTAACTAAAGCTTCGCAATTGTCGACAACCTCTTTAGCGTAATTGGTATTGGCTTGACCTACCTGCTGGATACTAATCACCCCTCTGTTTACATCGGCAGCGACTGAAGTTTGCCCTTCTGCCAAACTAGCGGCGTCTTCATTTAGCGCAGTGATTCTAGCGACCGCCTCTAGCGCTTGGTTTAACGACTCACCTGCGTGTTTAGTGGTTTCCACCGTCTTAAACGCCGTTTCCTTGTTCAGCTGCATTTTTTCAGAAGCGATACGGCTTCCTTGCTGAAGCCTTTCTATCATAATGCGGATCTCTTCCGTTGAAGCCTGCGTACGACTAGCCAGTGAACGTACTTCGTCTGCTACCACGGCAAAACCACGCCCCTGCTCACCTGCTCTTGCAGCTTCAATTGCTGCATTAAGCGCGAGTAAGTTTGTTTGCTCTGCAATGTTTCTAATTACTTCCATGACACCGCTAATTTCCTCGCTGGCCTGTGCTAGTTCATTGATTACTTCCACTGATGCGTCGACGTCATTCGCTTGCGATTGGATATCTTTGATAGTTTCAGACAAAACGCTTACGCTATTTCTTGTATCTGTATCAGCAGCACTAGCTGCGTCACTCGAGCTTCTTATAGTAGAAGAGACGCTTTGTGCGTTTTGCTGCATCATCGTAATCGCGTTGTCGATGGATTCGGTCTCTTGACTAAGCTTCGAGACGGTCTCTTTAGAACTCATTGCGGTAGTATTAAGTGCTTCTGATTTTGCTAACATATTATCGGTGGCTTCATCCACGCTCTGAAGTGTTTGCTGTAGTTGAACAAGTAAACCGTTAAAAGCTTTAGCCATGGTGCCAAACTCGTCACTTCGGTTTGCCTCAAAGCGAAAAGTAAGATCGCCTTCACCCGTTGAAAGGTTGTTAACTACACCAATAAACTCGTCCAGCGGGTTTCCAACGATATACTTCACCAACAGCCAAACAGTGAGTAATATACCCGCGCTGGCTAACACTATTTTAGAAACTAGGGCTATCACTGAACTGCTCACCATCGATGCTTTCTCTGAGGCTGACGCGGCTAATATAATGTCATAGCCCCATTTTGAAAAAGGCACCACTTCCACAATCCAATCTTCGGCTTGATTCAACGCTTCAGTGACTTGCGCATCGTTAACATGCGATGAATGCATGCGAATGTTGCCCTTGCCATCTCTTAGCGCTACAAATCCATTCTCTAGAACATGACTTTGTTTTATCGCTTGCTCTAGAACGTTGAGGTCTGCTGAATATCCCACATACCATATACCCACCACTTGTCCGCTAGCGTCGAACATGGGCTCATAACCTGTCAGATAGGGACTACCTAGAATATCTACTGCACCATAGTAAGCTTGCTGTTGGTTTATTTTCTGAATCGCTTTTCCCGACGGCGCTAATTTAGTGCCAATTGCTCGCTCGCCATTTTTAATGACGTTTGTGCTCACTCGAATGTAGTCATCACCGGTTTTACTGAAAAGCGTTGCTGTACCTCCCATAACACTGGTTAGCCCGTCAACTAATTCAAAATCGTTTGCTTGCGGAACATTCCCCAGTCTTAACTCTAGTGCCTGTGTTGCTTTTACAGTGGTATAGCCGCCTTGATTGGGAACCCCCAAGGCTTCTCCTCGTTGCTTCAGAAGCGCCATACTGCTTTTCACTCGCTCAAGCATAATGGCGTCGGTCACGGTTAGAATGTTAACTAAGCGGTCCGCAGTGTTTTTCTTCTGCTCCTTAACAAGCTCGGAAATAGACGACGACGTAGTGACCACAGTGATGATTGCTACAATCAGTGCGAACAACGCAATGACTGCAGACACCGAGAACAGAAATTTTCTTTGAATGGACATGCAACTTCTCAGGTTAACAGTTAGGTAATCACTCACTCCTTTGACTTTTGATCCATACCAAACACGCTAGCCTTTTCGTTCTAGCAGGCTCACGCGCTACTTTATAAATTTAGGCAATTTTTGTGGCAGTGCAAATTGCCCAAACGATTAATTTTTCAAAAACTTCCGAAAAAACAAAAATAGTGACTTTACTTCTACATTACGACACCTTTCTTGAAACCTTGTCACAATCTCAAAATGTCACTTCATATGCACTTTACCGCCCACTATTTTAAGCGCGGGAACTCCCCGAATCATTGCACTCCTGGCAAACTGAGCATTACAGGAGGGACAAAGCCCTTCTTCAATAGTGTAATCTTCAACAATACGTTCTTTGAAGCACTTCACCAGCGCGCCCTTTCCTCCTTTTCGATACTTAAAAAGTTGGAACTTACATTTAACGCAAAAAATCTGCACGGTTCTAATTGGTCCTTTTGCACTGGGTTTCGCCATGAATATTTGTGTTCTCCATTTTAAAAATTCATCTTTTGTTGAAGTGCGACAAATGGTAAATCTTGGTTATACTTCACAAAGGGTGATGTGCCCTATGGAAACTATAACTCTGCATTGAAGTATAAATACACAGGTAACTCACTACGCAGAGTAACACTCGAAGGTAATATCAATGAAGATTATTGCAGCTCTGTTTTTTATTCTATCGGCACCACTTTATGCGGGTACCGCCGTGATTGTTAATGCTAGCAACAACTCGGGTATAGATATCGACACGGTAAAAAAAATATACCTAGGGAAAGTAAAAGCATTTCCAGATGGCAGCCGCGCAATACCACTCACCTTCGAGCAAGGTAATGCCGCAAGAGATGCGTTTAACAACAGTGTGTTAGGAAAATCAGAATCTCAATATTCTGCATTTTGGTCGAAGCTTGTATTTACCGGCCGTGGCACTCCACCGGAAATGATTGCATCGGAAGACGAGATGTTAAAGTTAGTTGCGACTAACCCGAACACAATTGGCTTCATTGACGAGAACAAAGTCGACGGCCAAGTCAAAGTTGTTGGTACATTTTAATTTTATCATCTTAATAAGCCTATTTGGGGTTCAGTGCGACATGCTTGCTTATGTGGCGCACTGAGCCAAGCTGCTAGTCAGGATAGCTGACAAGGTAGTTAATGTTTGCAAAAGCCATTATTACGTCTTTTGCAAAGTCGACCCTAGGGTGTCGCAACGCACCTTTTTTCCATACCAGATAGATTTCGTTTTCAGGCCCACTCTCTCCAAGAGAGACGAGTTCACCTTTAGCAATCGCTTCTTTGCAAAGGTAATCAGGTAATACCGAATAGCCTATTCCTGCTTTGATAATGCTGCTAATCGCGCGAATATCTGGACATATTGCGGCTACAGGTGACTCGCATGGTGCATTGAACACTTCTGAGAAATACCGGCGAATAAGCGGTAGTTGTTCGTCATAGCTCACCACTTTGTGCTGGTTCAATAACGACGCCGTTATCTCTTTATCAGCAAGTAATTTACCTTGAACCCGGTTCATCACCAATATCAAACGTTCTTTGTCTAACATCTGATATTCGTACATAGCGTCTGTTGGCTCAGAAGCGGTAATGGCAAGTTCAGCAACGTCATCTTCTAATAGTTGATAAGTGTTACTTTTATTACCCGTATGGATAACCAAGTTTACTTTATCGGCTTGAAGCAAGTTGGCCAGCGCTGGACCCGCAACAAAACTCAAATATTCCGCAGGGCCAGCTAGGTGCAAGGTACCGTGGTCGGTAGAGGCACGACTTCGAATAGACGCAACTTTTTGTTCCAATGTATCTATGTGGCTGGCTACTTGTAGCGCTAAATCATCAGCAATCGCCGTTGGCTCTACACCTCTCGCTTTTCGCACAAACAATTCTTTACCGACAATATGTTCCATTGCCTGAATATGTGAGGTTACTGCTGGCTGAGACATATGGAGCCGCGCTGCGGCACGTGTGATGTTGCCGCTTCGATAAACTTCTACGAAGGTTTTTAGCTGTGTTAGGTAAGACATAATTCTTCATCCATCAGATTTTTGATGACTCATCATAATTTATCTGACTTCTGCTTTTAAACCAACAACTCTAAGATGCACGCACTTTCAAATGCGACAGGAAAAGCACATGAAAAAATCATCATCAATTCTATCACTTGCCATCATCGCTGGGTTATCACAGTCGGCGTATGCAGCCGACGCTCATTCATCAAAAGCCAGTAAAGGCGAAGTGCTTGTTTTACTTTCAAGCGAAAATGTAATGCAGCTGGCAGAAGGCAAAACAGAGCCAACAGGTTACTACCTCAACGAGTTTGGAGTACCGGCTAAAGCATTGGTAAATGCGGGCTACAAGCTCGTATTAGCCACCCCCAAAGGCAATGCGCCATCAGTAGATAAAAAGTCTGTGATTCCACAATACTTTGACGGCGGCGAATCACAAATGCGAGATATTCAAACGTTTGTTGCGTCGATAGAAGGCATTAATGACACGCTGTCACTAAACGAAGTTATTACACAAGGGCTTGATGAGTTTGAGGGTGTATTTATCCCAGGTGGGCATGCGCCGCTTATCGACTTAGCCAACAACCCTCAGGTAGGCAAGATCTTGTCTCACTTTCACAATGAAGGAAAGCCCACTGCGGCGATCTGCCATGGCCCAATCGCCTTACTTTCTGGGCAATCTAACCCAAAGGCATTCGAGCTGGCATTGAAATCAGGTGAGCAAGCCACATCTGATAATTGGATTTATGATGGCTACAAAATGACAATCTTCTCTACCCCGGAAGAAGAGTATTTTGAGAGCACTTTGGATGATGCAACTTTACAGTACTATCCAGCAGATGCCATGGCGCAAGCGGGGGGAAGTATGGAATACAAAGAAATGTGGGCGCCAAATGTAGTAGTAGACCGTGAGCTTATCACTGGCCAAAACCCATTTTCTGACGAACTGTTAGCTGAGAAGCTTTTACAACAGCTAAATTCACAAACTAATTAAGGACAGGCAACACAATGCTTAATTTTACATTTAAAAATCAAACCGAAATTTTATTCGGCAAAGGTCAACTAAGTGAAGTGTCTTCACGTCTGCCGAAACAAGCAAAAGTCCTATTCCTATATGGCGGCGGCTCAATCAAGAAGAATGGTATTTACGATAAAGTAAATGCCGCACTCGAAGGCGCCGACATCATTGAATTTCAGGGCGTTGAACCAAATCCAGAGTTCGCAACTTTGATGAAAGCGGTAGATGTGGCCCGTGAAAACGACGTGAACTTCATTCTTGCTGTAGGCGGCGGAAGTGTTATTGACGGCGCGAAATTCGTAGCAGCGGCGGTCAACTTTGAAGGCGATCCGTGGGACATCTTAGTTAAAGGCGCCGCGTTTGAAAACCCGTTACCTATTGGCGCAGTGCTTACACTGCCAGCAACAGGCTCTGAGAGTAACGGCAACTCGGTAGTAAATAGAAAAGAAACGTCACAAAAGCGCGCGTTTTCATCGGAAACGGTACAACCAGTATTTGCGGTGCTTGATCCTGAGTTCACGTATTCACTACCGCCTCGTCAGGTTTCTAATGGTGTGGTAGATGCATTCGTACATGTCATTGAGCAGTACTTGACTTACCCAGTAAATGCACCGCTTCAAGATCGCTTTGCAGAAGGTATTTTACAAACCTTAGTTCAAGAAGGCCCTAAAGCGTTAGCGACACCTGAAGATTATGATGTGCGCGCGAACGTTATGTGGTCTGCAACCATGGCGCTTAACGGGCTAATCGGCAAAGGTGTTCCACAAGACTGGGGCACACACATGATTGGCCACGAACTAACAGCACTACATGGTTTAGACCACGCTGTAACCCTAGCTATTGTATTGCCATCGTTGATGTTCGTTCAGCGTGACAAAAAACAGGAAAAAATACTGCAGTTAGGAGAACGCGTGTTTGGCATTCAAGAGGATGACAAAGAAAAGGCCATCGACTTGACCATTAAAGCTGTACAAGACTTTTTCGAAACCATGCAGGTAAAAACGCGCCTATCAGACTATGCCATAGAAAAGTCTGCAATAGATGGGCTTATCGACAACTTAGAGCGCAACGGATTAACAGCGCTTGGTGAGCATGGCGATATCGATTTGGCAAAAGCGCGCGAAATTTTAACCCTCGCAGCATAAGCCTAGTTGCATATGACGCAACGCGCATATGCCTTTCCAACATTTAAGTGCCCAGCATAGACTGGGTACTTTTTATTCTTATCTTCATTAGAGAACAATATGACTGCACTATTTGAACAGTTTTCGTTAAAAGACGTAACGCTTCGCAATCGAATTGCCGTGCCTCCTATGTGCCAATATTCGGCAGAAGACGGCTTTACCAACCAGTGGCATGAAGCAAACTATCAGTCGTTCGCCCGTGGTGGCGCTGGACTTGTCATTGTTGAAGCAACAGCGGTCTCTCCGGAAGGTCGTATAACACCAAATTGTTTAGGCATTTGGAAAGACGATCATGTTAACGGTTTAAAAAATATCGCTGAGCGCATTAAAAGCCAAGGCGCTGTAGCTGGAATTCAAATTGCCCATGCTGGGCGTAAAGCCAGTGCTAACCGTCCATGGGAAGGCGACGACCATATTCAGCCATCTGAAGAAAAAGGTTGGCAGCCAATTGGTCCCTCGGCAGAAGCCTTTGGCGCACACCTACCAGTGACGCCTACCGAGATGACTAAAGCCGACATTGAGCGTGTTAAGGCTGACTTCATTAAAGGCGCCGAGCGTGCGCTTGAAGCTGGGTATGAATGGCTTGAACTCCATTTCGCACATGGTTATTTAGCCCAAAGCTTTTTCTCGAAACACGCGAACAAGCGTACAGATGAATACGGCGGTGATGCACAAGGTCGTGGACGCTTCTTGCTTGAAACACTAAGCGAAGTGCGCAAAGTCTGGCCAGAAAACCTGCCGCTAACCGTACGCTTTGGCGTTATTGAATACGATGGTGACGACGAGAAAACGTTGAGCGAATCTATTGAACTTATAAAGCAGTTCAAAGAAATTGGTGCTGATTTTGTAAGTGTTAGCGTGGGCTTCAATACCCCTGAGGCAAAAGTTCCGTGGGGACCCGCGTTCTTAGCGCCTATCGCTAAACGCGTACGTCATGAAGCTGGTATACCGGTTGCGACGGCCTGGGGTGTAGACACACCAGAACTTGCAAACGAAACCATCGAAAACCAACAGCTTGATGTTGTTATGGTAGGCAGAATGCACCTTACTAACCCGCATTGGACATACTATGCGGCAAAACAGTTAGGCGTTGAGAAACCATCTTGGGTAATGCCTGCGCCTTACGCTCATTGGCTGGAGCGTTACGCGCCGTCTGACGAGAGATAGCTTTTAATTCAGACAGTAAAACAATAGCGTTTTACTGTCTTTCTTTAACTCTATACATTCTTCAATCAAACTTACGGCGTAATACATAGACTTATATACGCTTGCTTTTTATAAGGTTAAGTTTAAAGTTGATAACCACTTACTTCAAAAACTTAGCGAATGAAAGCTGGCAAAATAGTTTCCCCATCTATAGACACTGATGATCTGATAACAATTAGAAGGCATCGCGTTGCTCAAATAAGCACAGTGACATGCCTTGGGCTGTTTGTCTCATTATTCGCAGCTAGAGATATCACCTTCGATATAATGCTCGTAGCGTTAGCAGCAATGTTCACTGCGGCAATACTTGCTTACAAAGATTTTGTTGTCGCCAGCAGTTATCTACTTTTAGTCACATTGTCATCTATGCTATTTGCCCTATCAGCAACAGGTGCAGGCACTTTCGATATCGCTATGCTTGGCTATCCAGCCATTATTATTTTTGCGGCTCTACTCGGCGGCATTGGGCTCTTTGGCACGGTGTTATCTCTCGTATTGGTTCAATGTATTACCCTTACATGGCTTGTTATGAAAGGCGTCATTACGCCCAACACGCCAATGTTAACGTGGTCTCATTTAACTTTTATTATGATCATTTTTGTGATCACAGGGTTCTGTGTATTTATCCTTGTGCAGGATATTCGTCGGCTCATGGCATCACTGCAACTTGAATACACAAAGGTTAAGAAAAATAGAGAACATATTCAGTATTTAGCACACCATGACCCACTGACAAACTTACCCAATAGACTTTTGGGAGAGCGCTTATTTAAAGAGAAACTAACTCAAAGCGAAGATAATGGATTGCAATTAGCGTTGGCTTTTATCGACTTAGATAATTTTAAACCTGTAAATGACGCGCTGGGCCACTCTGCTGGAGATCGTTTTTTACAGCATATTTCGCAGTCAATAAATGAAAAACTTTCTAACGATGAATGTCTTATTCGATTCGGAGGTGACGAGTTTATTGTACTTGCCGCAAACATCACTGACCGCAAGCACATAGAAACCTTGTGTGAGCGTCTAATTAAATGGTGCTCTTCTGAGTTTGAAGTATTTCAAACTAACATAGTGGTTTCAGCGTCAATTGGTGTAGCAATAGCACCATATGACGGGGCCAAGTTCAAACAGCTATGTAGAAAAGCAGATGTGGCCATGTATGAAGCAAAACGAAACGGTAGAAACCGCTTTGAATTTTATGATGTAAAGTTTGACGAAGAAAGCGACGAGAAGTTTTCGCTGATTCAGCGGCTACGACCTGCTGTATTAGCCAACCAATTTGAAGTGTATTATCAGCCCCTGATTGATTTGAAATCTGGTCAGATATGCTCTATTGAAGCATTGGTGCGCTGGCCTCAAAATGATGGGTCACTAGTGTTTCCCGATAAGTTTATTCCATTGGCAGAAAGTAGCGGACTCATTAACCCATTAGGTGAATGGGTACTAACTCAGGCTTGCCTTTTCTGCGCTAAACTTCATCGCAATGGCTACAGTGAAATATCAGTTGCCGTTAACTTATCATTCACGCAGTTTAAAGACGGAACTCTGCCCAGTATTTTAAAGCGCGCTCTAGATTTGACACAACTTAATCCCAGATTTTTAGAACTTGAGCTTACCGAATCAATTCTCGCTGACGAAAATGGAAACATTCCTGAGCAGCTTGAACAGATGAAAGAACTCGGTGTTCAATTTGCTATCGATGACTTTGGCACCGGTTACTCCAATTTGAATTACCTTCGTAAATTCAATGCGCATAAGCTTAAAATAGACCGAATTTTTATTAACACATTAGGTCTTGACGAAAACGATGTTCCCTTGGTTTCAGCAATCATCAATATTGCAGAAAGTTTGGGAATGGTGACTGTAGCAGAAGGAATTGAACATGAGTCTGCGCTCAGAAAGTTAAAAGAAATGGGATGTGATATTGGACAAGGATTCTATTGGAGTAAACCTGTTCCAGAAAAACAGATTGAAGCACTTATCGCATCGCAATCTTACGCTTAATAAGGCTTTGACACATCTTGCTTCAATCACTGCTCTTAGCGCTGTAGCGCCTTACGTTAAACATAAAAACGCTTTAAACACCATCAAATTAGGACAATTCACTGTTTAGAACCCGTGATAAGTCACAAATTCTTCGTTATCAGCGCGAGTTGAACGAACATCGTTTGCTGGAAAATCAGGGTCTGGGTAGCCTAGTGCGATACAAATCATAATGGCCTCATCATCGGGGATATTAGCGTATTTATGTACTACGTCTGACTGCATTATACCCTGCCCATTTATTACGCAACCAAGCCCTAAATCCCACGCTGCGAGAACAATACCGTAGGCTAACGAACCCAACCCGAACTGTGTTATACCCGCGGGCTCTAATGACTTATCGTAGGTCAGCACCAAAGAAACCGGTGCATCAAATTGACGGAAACCGCGCATCATCCAATCCATACGCTTTTCTTTGTCTTCACGGGCTATGCCCATTACATCGAATAATTGTATAGCTACATCAATTTGACGCTGACGATGAATACCCTCGTAGTCCTCTTTATAGGGAAAGTCTCGAACGTGGGGCTTCCCTTCTAATGTATTTTTGGTGTTTCCTTCGCGAATTTTATCGAGCACCTCACCGGTTACAGCGTGTATTTTCCATGTTTGCGTATTATATGAAGAAGGCGCCCATTTGGCCGCATTAATTATTTTATCTACCGTTTCTTGGGTAACTGGTTGATTTGTAAACCCGCGAACACTTTTTCTAGATGCTGCAAACTCTGCAAAATTCATGAACTTCCCTAAGGCGTTGAATAGCTTTCGATGTGTAAAAATAGAGTAAACAGGAGAAGTAATTGCTTCAATAGCCTTATCTACAAATTCAGATTGTTTGTTTTTATAGTTATATATAGAAGTTAGTAAACCCTTTCATGAAGCGCGCCGTAGCAAAAGCAAGTCATGAGTCAGGCACACATGATGTTTATGGAAGTTTGGCTTTTAAAAGAAGCATGTGAAAGGAGTTTTAAAATGGCTAAGAAACCACAATTAACGACGTCGGCAGGCGCCCCCGTTGTAAGTAATGAAACCACTAAAACCGCTGGAGAGCGTGGCCCCGCACTCTTACAAGATTATCAGCTCATTGAAAAGTTAGCCCACCAGAATCGTGAACGCATTCCAGAGCGCGTGGTACACGCCAAAGGCTGGGGAGCACAAGGCACGTTTACGGTCACTCACGACATCACCGATTACACTTGCGCCGATTTATTCTCAGAAGTTGGTAAGCAAACTGAAGTACTCAGCCGCTGGTCAACAGTAGCGGGCGAATCTGGCGCAGCTGATACCGAACGTGATGTACGCGGCTTTAGCCTGAAGTTTTACACCCAGCAAGGCAACTGGGACATGGTAGGTAACAACACCCCTATCTTCTTCATTCGCGATGGATACAAATTCCCTGATTTTATCCGCACGCAAAAACGTCACCCGAAAACAAATCTACGCTCGCCGGAAGCTATGTTCGACTTTTGGGCCGCCCAGCCAGAAAGCGTTCACCAAGTCACTATTTTAATGTCTGATCGCGGCATTCCAGTATCGCCAATGCACATGAATGGCTATGGCAGTCATACTTTTAGTATGTGGAATAAAGAAGGCAAACGCCACTGGGTGAAATTTCATTTCAAAACGCAACAAGGCATTAAAAACTACACCAATGAAACGTCTGAAAAGATCATTGGAAGCACCCGAGAAAAGTATCAAGAAGAGCTGTATAACGCCATTGAAGAAGGCAACTTTCCTAAGTGGACCATGTATATTCAGGCCATGCCTGAAGAAGAGGCAGGCCAACAAAGCTATAACCCTTTTGACCTAACCAAGGTTTGGCCGCACGACGATTACCCGCTGATAGAAGTCGGCGAGTTAGAAATGAACAAAAATCCAGAAAACTATTTTCAAATGATTGAAAACGCAGCATTCAGCCCGTCGAATGTTGTGCCGGGCATTGGCTTTAGCCCCGACAAAATGCTTCAAGCGCGTATCTTTTCGTATGCCGACGCTCACCGCTACCGCTTGGGCACGCACTATGAAGCACTACCTGCGAATGCGCCAAAAAATAGCAAAGTAAACCACTATCATAAAGACGGCGCTATGCGCTTCTTTACCAATGATTTCGGTAACCCAGATGCTTATTATGAGCCAAATCAATATGAAGGCCCAGTTGCTGACTTTTCAGTGAAAGAGCCGCCGCTTCGCATCGACGGAGATGCCGATAGATATCATCAAGATGAAGTTGACGTCGATTACGTTCAGCCACGCAAGCTGTACGAAATGTTTTCTGATGAGCAAAAAGAACGGCTATACAAAAATTATGCTGCAGCTATGGGCCCATGCTCTGACAGTGTTAAGGAGCGCTGGTACGCCGTGTTGGAAAAGGTTCATCCAGACTACGCAGCAGGTGTACAAAATGCAGTAGACAGCTTGGACACTGATGTAAACACGGTACCTATTACCGAAAATACACCTATTGAAGACAGTTAAACCTGCTTCTAGTGAATTAAACTCTATTTCCAAGTTGGTATCCGTAGTGGGTATCAACTTGGTTCACAGCCGGGCAATGGAAACAAACCATTTTCGGCTCAATCCAATCTCATTAATCCAACAATAGACTTTTGTTAGCAAATCAACACCATTCAACTTTAGAACAAATCTTATCTCGCAAGTTTGCGAGATTGCGTTTTGTGGCTTACGTTTAACCCATACAATTGTTTTTAGCGCTGTGTATGTCGTTATTTAAAAAGTCAAAAACTGAACAAAACACCCCTCGTTTAGCCCCATGGAAAATAGCCATTATCGATGATGAAGAAGGCGTTCACGAGGTTACCAAATTGACTCTGCGCAAGTTTAGCTTTGAAAAGCGTGGCGTAGAGTTTTTATCAGCTCATAGTGGAGAAGAAGGCTTAGCGCTTTTGAAAGCTAATCCGGATATCGCGCTTGCGTTTGTTGATGTAGTAATGGAAACCGACGATGCCGGCTTAAAGCTAGTAGATGCGATTCGCAACGACCTTAAAAATCACGTCACTCGATTAATATTGCGAACAGGCCAGCCAGGTCAAGCCCCTGAAGAGGATGTTATCAGACGTTATGACATCAATGACTATAAAGCCAAAACAGAACTTTCCTCACTAAAGTTAAAATCTTGCGTTTATACGGCGATTCGCTCTTATCGCGATATACAAACTATCGAAAAAGGCAAACGGGGTATGGAAGATGTACTGAAATCATCATCCTCTGTTCTAGCAAGTCAGTCACTAGCGCAATTTGGTACCGCTGTACTGAAACAAACGCTTACCCTTCTCAATTTAAACAACTCAGTGCTTTACCTCTCAACACAGCACACCGATTTATATGGCGACACCAGTATGACAGTTTTGGGTGCAAGCGGAGACCTTATTGGACTGTGTGAACCCGGTATTTCCACCCGTATTCCCGAATCGATTGAAGAAGAAGTTAAAAGCGTTCTGGCCAATAAAGCGCACTTCCAAAGTGATAACGTATTTATCGGTTATTACCCCACTGGTGAAGACAGCCATAATATTTTGTACGTTAAACTCGACCAGCCTTTAGATGATATGCAACGAAAGACATTAGAAATGTTTGCATCTAACGTGGCGGTAATTTTCCAAAACCTTACACAAAAAGAAGATATACAAAAAACGCAGAAAGAACTGATTATGGTACTGAGCGATGCCATTGAAATGCGCAGTAAAGAAACCGGGGGGCACGTAAGACGCGTTATTTTAATGACAGAGTTTCTTGCTGAAAAGCTGCATATGAGCAAAGAGTTTATTGAAACTATCCGCTACTCTGCAGCCCTTCATGATGTGGGCAAAATCAGCATACCCGAAACCATACTGCATAAACCGGGGAAACTCGACCCCGATGAGTGGGAAATTATGAAAACCCACGCTCAAAAAGGTTATGAGCTACTTGCAGATTCTGACCGGATTGTTGCCAAGATGGGCGCAATTATTGCCAAAACGCACCACGAACGTTGGGACGGTAAAGGCTACCCTGATGGGCTGGCTGGCGACAATATTCCAGTGGAAGGGCGCATCATGGCGATTGTTGACGTTGTCGACGCCCTTCTATCCAAACGTTGTTACAAACCTGCATGGAGCGTTGATGAGGTTAAAGCTTATCTTAAAGAGAATGCAGGTAAACAATTCGACCCGCTAATTACCCATGTAATGCTAGAGCACTTCGACAGAATATTAGAAATCCGTGCAACAGAACCGGACGATGATGAATGAAAGAGAACTTAGAGTTAATTTTACTGCGCGTTAGCCAAAGCCCAGACATTGATAAAGGCGAGCTAGATGTTGCTTCAAGACTTATTATCAACTCTGTGTGCGAAGGCTTGGAAATTACTCGGGCAGGTATTTGGTTATATGACGAAAACCAAACGCTAGTACAGTGCACACTCCTTATAGACAAAGGAAACGATCTCGATAACGAGAGCTTAGTGTTAACCCGAAGGGATTTTCCCCATTATTTTGAAGCGCTCGACTCAGGTAGAACAATTGCCGCTCACGATGCGATAACCGATATTGCAACTTTTGAGTTTGCTGAAGTGTATTTAACGCCTCTGGGTATCAGCTCTATGCTGGATGTGCCTATTCGCCACCGCGGAAAGATGATTGGGATAATATGTTGTGAGCACCAGGGCAAGGCTCGACAATGGCTTGACGATGAAATCGTTTTTGCTGCATCGCTCGCCGACCTCTACGGGCGTGCAATAAGTGCCAATGAACGCGCAGACTACGAGCAACAACTTCTCGAAGCTAACCGAACCCTCGAACAAAAAGTGAAAGACCGCACCAAAGAGTTAGAAGCAGCTCAAGAGAAACTTATCGAGTCAGAGAAAATGGCAGCCTTAGGCAACCTGGTAGCGGGTATTGCTCACGAAGTTAATACGCCGCTAGGCATTGCACTTACCTCGGTAAGTAACTGCAAAGAAGAGCTCAAAGATATTTATCGAGATTTCGAGAATGGCGAGTTAACAGAAGAAGGTTTTAAAGACTTTGAGGCGGTATGCTCTGAGGGTTTATCACTAGCGGAAACCAGTTTAATGCGGGCCGCAAACTTAGTACAAGATTTTAAGCGAACCTCTGCGGACCAGACCTCACTGGAAATTGAAGAAATCACGCTAGATGAATATATTCCTAGAGTTTGTAATCCATTGAAGCCTATGCTTCGCAAAGAGCAAATTGAGCTCAGCATCGATGTGCCCTCTGATTTAGTTATCACTACATGTCCGGGCATTATTGCTCAGCTATTAACGAATTTAATATCGAACGCTCAGCGTCACGCCTTTGGCCCATCAGTAGATAATGAAGTGAATAAAGTTTCGGTTAGCTGCGGCAAAAGTGAAAAAGGTATTGTAATAAGCGTTCAAGACAACGGAAAAGGCATTCCTGCAGAATTTCATAAAAGAGTGTTTGAGCCTTTTTATACAACGGCCCGCGATAAAGGTGGCACAGGTTTAGGCCTTAATATTTTGTACAATCTTGTTCGACAGAAATTTAACGGAGAGATTGATTTGGTATCGTCGCCTGGTGAAGGAACCACGATTACAGTTTGTATCCCCGTCGAAAGCTAGTGCAGCTTTCTCTGTATAATCCATTTGTCTTCATGGGATAAATATAAAAGCGCGCCATGGTTTAAATGTCGCGCTTACGACGGTTCAAAAGCCTCACACAAGGCAAGCTAAGGGTAAAATCATAATAAGGGCATGTCGTAATGCTACTTTCACAATGGCGTAACTCGGGCCAATTCCTAAGCGTTAATAAACAGCAAATTTTCTACAAAACCCAAGGCAAAGGGCCTGTACTATTGTTGATTCATGGATACCCCACTGCGAGTTTCGATTGGGTTAAGTTATGGCCTGCGCTTACCGAAAGTTATCGTTGCATAACACTCGATATGCTGGGGTTTGGTTTTAGCACCAAAGCCCCCAAAAAATACAAAATAAAAGAACAAGCCGCGGTGATAGAATCCTTAATGGAACACCTTCAAATTACGCATGCACACGTTCTTTCTCACGATTACGGCGACACGGTTGCGCAGGAGTTAATGGCCCGTCAGTTAGACGGCAATCTTGCTTTTCGTATGGAATCGCTCCATTTGCTAAATGGCGGCCTTTTTCCTGAAACCCACCAGGCATTGCTTATTCAGAAGGTATTGCTTTCCCCTATTGGCGGACTACTTATTCGTTTATTGAACAAAAATGCAATTCGAAAAAGTATGCAAAACATTTTTGGTCCGAACACGCCTCCTTCGGATCAAGACATCAACGATTTTTGGGCGCTTATTACCGAAAACAATGGTCACGAATACATGCACTTACTTTTGGATTATATGAAACAGCGCAAGCAATACCGAGAGCGTTGGGTAGGTGCACTTCAAAATGCCGACGTTCCGCTTCGACTAACTGCTGGCATGGCAGACCCCATTTCTGGTGCGCACATGGTGGCAAGGTATAAAGAACTTATACCCAATGCTGACACAGTAGAACTTGCTCATATAGGGCACTACCCGCAGATCGAAAGTGCTGAATTGGTTTTAGAGTCTGTTCAGGAGTTTTTGAGAGAATAATTTTATGCTTACAATATTAAGCTTGATGCAAAAAGCGACAAGGGTAAGATGATGAACACCTGAACTGTTAGACGCTAATATTACACAATGATGTACGCTTCAAGCATGAACAAAATCATTCCCGCCGTAAGCTTTAAGCGAATTAATATTGAGTTCATAACGCCAATTTATGCTATCCGCAGATTTGTGCAATGTATCTGGGTCATTGATCGCCCAATAGGATCTTCCACTACCCTAAAGGAAAAGTTTTATCCCGATGCGGGTGCAAGTTTGACTTTCTATATCGACCAAACAACGTGTGAAGCAAAACTTTTTTATCACACAAAAGTTTGTGCCATGCCTTGGAAATTATCAGGTAGGCAAATCAGCGTAAGATTGAAACCTGGTGCATTAAAACGTCTTTTCGGATTTCAGTTCGATAATACTGAAAACCACCAAATAAACATCACCGACGTTGGAGCCAAAAATCTTGCTTCTTATCGACAACTACAAGAATCTCTTACCGGCAAAACTATCGCCATTCAGTGCTTGGCCATACAGAGGTGGCTGGAACGTATTATAGAAAGTTGTGATACTCAGGTACAGAAATGGGAGTACATGCTTTATCAGTCAGCAAACTTACTGGTGCCCCCACAAAGTCTTGCTGACCAATTTGGTATAAGCAGAAGAACACTTGAGCGTCAGTTCAGGGCTAATTTTGGGTTCTCGCCAAACAAACTTCACAAGTTCGCTCAAATACGTCAAGCACGCTCTCTACTTGGGAGTGTTTCCAATCAACTAAGCGACGTTGCTTTGGCGTGTGGTTTTTTCGATCAAGCACACTTTACCCATGCCTTTAGCACCTTTGCATTAGAAACCCCACTTCAATATAGAACGCGAAAATTGTCGCAAATTTACAATTAGATAAAACTCCAAACGTTTATAGTTCTCCGAAATTTAAAGGAGAGCACTATGAATAATCGCATAAAACAATCTGAATTTTACTCTGACTACCCTCACATTCTTGAGCATCTACAAGGTTTGGTTAAACCTTCTGCCGAAAGCGCTCTAAGCCATAAGATATTACACTTAGTCAGGCTGCGCGCGTCACAAATTAATCAATGCGGCTTCTGCCAACATATGCATGCCGACGAAGCGAGAAAATCTAATGAAGATCAGACAAGGCTCGATGTGCTTTCAGCGTGGAAAGAACTAGATTGTTTTGATAACAAGGAACGGGTTGCCCTTGAATGGACCGAAGCCTTAACGCTTATTCACTCCTCGACCATTACCGAAGAACTGTATATGACTGTAGAAAATGTGTTTGGAAAACAAGGGTTGGTAGAATTGACGTCCGTCATACTTCAAATAAACAGCTGGAACCGCATTTCAGTGAGCCTGCAATTTCAACCGAATATCTGATAAAAACTTTAGTACAGTAAGTACACGTGGTGAGTACACAAACTTAATTTTAGAATTTGGGGTATCGCTGAAAGCGAGAGAGAAGTTGGTCGGTGTGAGAGGATTTGAACCTCCGACCCCTGACACCCCATGACAGTGCGCTACCAGGCTGCGCTACACACCGACCGAAAGAGCGAGTAATACTACTCATATTTGTTCACAATGCAACGGAATTTAGCAATAAGCCTGTTTAAGCGCTCAATTGCTAACCATCTTCGCAAATTTCTGCATTAAAACACTTAGTTGCAGGCAAGTTAACATCAAGCCAAGGTAACGTAGCACACCGCAGTCACGACTAGCGCCACCAGCAGGTTCAACATTATTCCTTCTCTTGCCATGGTTTTAATATCGAACTTTTCCGTGGAATACGCAATGGCGTTAGGTGCTGTTGCTACAGGCAACATAAAAGCGCAACTTGCGCTTATGGCCGCCGGTATCATAAGTAATTTAGGGTCAACGCCTACCGCTAAACCTGCTGCTGCCAATATTGGCATTAGCAATGTAGATGTTGCTGTGTTTGAAGTAATTTCAGTAAGAAAGGTTACAAACAAGCAAATGCCCAGTACAAGTAGTAATACTGGTAAGGTTGCAAGCCCTGTTAACCACGAGCCCATCAGCACACTTAAGCCTGAAGACATAAATGCTTTTGCAATACAAATGCCGCCCGCAAACAAAAGCAACATTCCCCATGGGATATCGTTAGCGGTTTTCCAGTCTAGTAGCTTGTCGCGGTTGCCTTTTGCGTCTACTTCGCCGTTGTCATTGCCGCTATTGGTGAAAAACATGACGGCAACACCCGCAACGGCTATAGTGCTATCACTGATAGTAGTTACCCCTATCCACGCAGTCCAAAAAGGTCTGAATATCCACGCCATTGCAACCGTTCCAAAAATGGCAAGTACACGCTTTTCGGCTTTCGTCCACGTGCTTGGTATGGGTAAATCGATGTTTCCCACTTCTTTTATACCGCGTGCTAACCATAAAGCCATAATCGGCACACCAAGGATCACAATGGGTACACCGGTTTTCATCCAGTCGATAAAGCTGTATTCAACACCTAGGGTTTCTTCATATACGCTCATGAATATGATATTTGGTGGCGTGCCAATTGGCGTGCCTACCCCACCTAAACTTGCCGAATACGCAATACCCAGAATAAGGGCCACGCCAAATCGCGGGTTATCTACTGCATTAATAATGGCTATAGCCATTGGCAACATCATCAAAACTGTAGCCGTGTTACTAATCCACATACTGAGTACTGCAGTTGTCAGCATGAAGCCCAACACCAGTTTAAGCGGGCTGCCGCTGCCCGTTACACGCAGCATGTAAATAGCAAACCGTTTGTGTAAATTAGCGCGCTCCAACCCTTTCGACAGCATAAAGGCAGCCATTAATAAAATAATGACATGACTTCCTAACGCTGACGCAGCTTCACTGTGTGACAGCACACCGAATAGCGGAAACAGAGCGAAAGGTAAAAGTGAGGTAGCGGGAATGGGAAGTGCTTCAGTTACCCAAAGTATCGCTACAAATAGTGTGATCGCAGCAGTAAAGATTATTTCGCTAGGCTGATCTACAGCCCACAACCCCATGCCACCCAAAACTGCGGCGATAAGCGCGAAAAGAATAATGCTGTTTTTGCGTGTTGGCTTTCGTTGTAGAGTTTCTGAAGAAGGTTCAGAGTTTGTGTGCATTGCGCTTCCCGTTACTAATAGCTTTATTATAAGTGCTAGTTATTGCTCTTATATTTTCTATCAGTAATTAGCGGGAAACGCACTACGCTTTTGCGAAAAAAACGTGTTTTTAAGACGGTTTCTTTTATTTACTCTCGTCGTCTGACGAGATTCGGCTTGCAACTGCACCTGCTTGGCCTTTGTATTTAGCGTCCACTCGTGCGTTGTACGGTTTTTCAGCTGGCGCCGATAGCACCTCAAAGCTAAGTGCCCCTATTTTCATTCTAGGGCGAAGCGCCAGCGGTAACTTACCACTGTTGTAAAACTCAAGAACGATGTTGCCCGACCAGCCTGGATCTATTCGATGCGCGGTCACATGAACCATTAAGCCCAAACGCGCAAGCGAAGAACGCCCGTCTAACCAACCTACGATGTTGTCAGGCAAGGTTACTGACTCGTGGGTAATGGCAAGCGCTAGCTCCCCAGGGTGTAGAAAGAAGGCTTTACCCTCTTCTAGTTCAATTTCATCGCTCATAACATGGTCGAGCGCTTCTTGAACCTGTGCTTTCGGCCCACTTAAATCGATAAACGGCGCTTGGTGATCTTCAAACACGCGAAATTTATTACCAAGGCGGATATCTACCGTTACACCACTAATCTGATCATAGTTAGGGGTAGGCTCAATTTTTATTTTCCCATCTTGCAGATGTTGGTAGATATCGCGGTCGCACAAGCGCATGGTTTATTCCTCATTTCGTTAGGCCGCTATTATGCGTATGTCACCGCATGCATTCAACTGCTCAAAGGCTTGTTTTATCTGCTTTTGCGCAATTTTTGTATAGTTTTATCAAATTTTAAATTTAAGCAATGAAACCTGGCTATAATTCACCTTTACTACACCTGACTGAATTTACCTATCCGTTGCGCGTTCCCGACATTTGTTACCTAGGCATTTCAAGCTAGTTACTCTTTACCAACAATGCCAATAGGGTTGCCTTTAATGTGTTTAACTGCCCCTTTGCGTGGCTCAACAGTAAGAGCCAATTGCATAGACAGTGCGCGAGCAGCCTCGCGATAGCTTTCACTCAATGCACTTTCGGGCGAGGTAATTAACAAAGGCGTACCGGCATCTCCATGCTCGCGAATATGAATATCAAGGGGCAGTTGCCCCAAAAGCGGTAGCCCATGACGTTCGGCAAGCGCCTCGCCCCCGTCTTTTGAAAACACATAGTCTTTGGTGCCACAGGCTCTGCACTGGTAATAACTCATGTTTTCAATAAGCCCTAATACAGGTACGTTCACTTTTTCAAACATGCTTATGCCCTTTTGGGCGTCGGCTAGTGCTAGGTCCTGCGGCGTGGTAACTACCACAGAAGCGGTAAGTGGAACTTGTTGCGCCATTGTCAGTTGGATATCGCCTGTTCCTGGTGGCATATCTACAATTAAGTAGTCGAGTACAGGCCATAGGGTTTCATCTAATAACTGCTTTAATGCCCTGCTTGCCATGGGTCCGCGCCATACCGCCGCATCTTCTTGCGGTACTAAATAACCAATTGAGTTCGCCACCAGCCCATGTGAAATAAGGGGCTGCATGTGCTTATTATCTTCACTTTCAGGGTGTGCGTCAGGGTTGCCCAACATAATAGGAATAGACGGCCCGTAAATGTCGGCATCTAAAATACCTACTTTCGCGCCTTCTTGCATAAGCGCGAACGCCAAATTGATACTGGTTGTCGACTTACCTACACCGCCCTTGCCTGAAGCCACTGCTATAATGTTTTTGATGTTAGTAACAGGTGCGACTTCTGTTTCTCCACTTGCTACGTTTTGTCTAAACGTAAGCTGGTCATCGCCAAGCTTCCCTTTTAGCTGGTTAAGCACTTCTTGTTTAAGCGCGTCTAGCTGTGTAGCAATACAAAACGGCAAAGTAACTGTCACACCGGCATCTTCATTTTCTGGCTGGCTAAAAGCACACCATGGCAAGGTATCTTCAACATCTAAAGAAAAATACTTGGCCAAAATTACAGCAACTTTTTGAGTTACCGGCTCTGCTTTGCGAGAAAAGAACATAAAATGCCTTACTAGTAGTAGAATTGTGTGAATTACGTAATGCAAAAAACGCGGTTTTCCGCTAGTATTTGCAGCCATTTTGAAACGCAAAGAATCAATAACGTCATTATGTCAGAAAAACGCCGAATTCTGGTAACCAGTGCGTTGCCATACGCAAATGGCTCTATTCATTTAGGCCATTTGCTAGAACACATTCAAACCGACATCTGGACTCGTTTTCAGCGCCTTCGCGGAAACGAATGTTACAGTGTTTGCGCCGACGATGCACACGGTACGCCGGTTATGCTTAAAGCCCAAGAGCTTGGCATTACACCTGAAGAAATGGTGGCAAGAACGCGTGCTGAACATCACCAAGACCTTGTTGATTTTCACGTAGATTACGACAACTACTATGTAACCCATTCGCCAGAAAACAAGGCGCTGTGTGAAGAAATTTACACCCGTTTAGATAACGCAGGCTACATCAGTAAACGTACCATTAATCAGCTGTTCGACCCTGAAAAAGAAATGTTCTTGCCGGATCGTTTCGTTAAGGGTACCTGCCCTAGCTGTGGTGCAGAAGATCAAAACGGCGACAGTTGTGACGTATGTGGCGCAACGTATAGCCCAACAGAAGTAAAGAACCCGCGCAGCGTTGTATCGGGTGCTACACCAGTACTACGTGAGTCTGAGCACTTCTTCTTTGACCTGCCAAAATTTGAAGGCATGTTAAAAGAGTGGATCCGCTCAGGTGCCCTGCAGGAAGAAATGGCTAACAAGCTGCAAGAATGGTTTACTGAAGGTCTTCAACAGTGGGACATCAGCCGTGACGCGCCTTACTTCGGCTTTGAAATTCCAGGTGCGCCGAACAAATTCTTCTACGTGTGGGTAGATGCGCCTGTTGGCTACATGGCTAGTTTCAAAAACTTCTGCGACCAAAACAATCTAGAGTTTGATGACTTCTGGAAAGCAGACTCAGAGGCTGAGCTTTATCACTTTATTGGTAAAGATATTACCTACTTCCACTGCCTATTTTGGCCTGCGATGCTAGAAGGTGCGGGATACCGTAAGCCCACTGGTGTAAACATTCACGGTTTCGTCACCGTAAACGGTGCGAAAATGTCAAAGTCGCGCGGTACCTTTATAAAAGGCCGTACTTACCTTGACCACCTGAACCCAGAGTATCTGCGTTACTACTTTGCGTCTAAGTTAGGCGACGGTGTTACCGACATCGACCTAAACTTTACTGACTTCGCACAAAAAGTGAATTCAGACTTGGTAGGTAAAGTGGTTAACATTGCAAGCCGCTGTGCAAGCTTTATAACTAAGCGTTTCGACGGCAAATTGTCTGACAATGTGATTGAACCAGAGCTAATTGCCGAGTTCCAAAACGCATCAGAGAACATTGCTGCACTTTTCGAGAAACGAAAGTACCACCAAGCCGTGCGCGAAATTATGGCCCTAGCTGACAAAGCAAACCAGTTCATTGATAACAACGCACCTTGGGTAACCATTAAAGACGAGACTAAGCAGCAATTCACACACGAAGTGTGCTCGCTAGGTATTAACATGTTCCGTCTGTTGGTGATTTACTTGAAGCCTGTACTGCCAGTACTTGCAGAAAAAGCAGAAGAATTCCTAAACGACAAGTTCGACTGGAATTCACTGCAAACCCTATTGAAAGGCCACGCCATCAACAAATTCAAGCCGATGATGCAGCGTGTAGAAATGGAGAAAATCGACGCCATGGTTGAAGATTCAAAAGAAAGCCTAGCGCCAGCAGCACCGGCAATCGACCCAAACAGCCCGCTTGCTAAAGATCCTATCAGCGACACTATCTCGTTTGATGAGTTCGCCAAGGTAGATTTACGTATTGCACGTATCGCTAAAGCTGAACACGTAGAAAAAGCTGACAAGCTTTTACGTTTAGAACTAGATTTAGGCGGCGAAACTAAGCAAGTTTTTGCGGGTATTAAGTCGGCCTACTCGCCTGAAGCCCTAATCGGTAAACATACGGTAATGGTGGCGAACCTCGCCCCTCGTAAAATGCGTTTTGGCATGAGTGAAGGCATGGTATTAGCCGCGGGCCCTGGTGGCGACGAGCTATACATTCTTGAGCCGCACGAAGGTGCGAAGCCGGGTATGCGTGTTAAGTAAGCTTTAAAGTTAACATATGAAAGTAAGGTGACATTCAGCGCTAATAAGCGACGAGATGTCACCTTTTTTATTGAAACTCTTTAACATTTAATACCCAAGGTTATCTGGATACTCCAGGTACAAGCACACAGCCGTATTACCTCAGTAATACCCCCATTATCCAGCTCCACTATTACTCACATGTTCTGCAACTTAATCCGCTGTTTGCTATTGCCCTATTGCCCTCTTGCCCTCTTGCCCTCTTGCCCTCTTGCCCTCTTGCAAAAGAGGCTACCGACTTCAAATCAACAAAAAACTATTCCACTCGCCTTAATTCACGGCGATCTATCACTCTTTCTTTAACGTAGTCAGGGTTTTTAATCATTGAAAGAGGTATTTATGGAAGATTTATTCGGGACTAATATCGATTTATCGGAATTAACCGAAAAAGCCATATCACTGGTGATGACTTATACCCCCAAATTGCTCTTGGCTATTCTTACTTTGGTGGTGGGTCTTTGGTTGGTGAATCGTTTTGTTAACCTATTGGATCACCGAATAGGAAAAAAGGACCCCACGCTAAACAAATTTTTATGCGGGCTTATTAGTGCCGTTTTAAAAGTCATGTTGTTGATTTCTGTTGCCTCTATGATAGGTATTGAAACCACCTCATTTATTGCAGTAGTTGGGGCGGCAGGTTTGGCTATAGGTTTAGCTTTACAAGGCAGCCTGGCTAATTTTGCTGGCGGTGTGCTAATACTGATTTTCAAACCTTTTAAAGTGGGTGACACCATTGAAGCAGAAGGCCATTTAGGTTCTGTTGCAGAAATACAAATTCTTTATACTGTAATTAACACCTTTGACAATAGGCGTGTTGTTATTCCCAACGGGAATCTGTCCAATGCCACACTAACTAACGTTAGCGTATATGATAAACGCCGCTGCGACATGACATTTGGTATTGGCTACGATGACGATATCGACAAAGCAAAGAAAATTTTGCAACGTCTGTTTGAAGAGGACGAACGCTCATTGACCGAGCCTGCACCTAGGATTTGCGTAGCTGGCTTAGGTGATAATTCAGTCGACCTGATGTTTAGACCGTGGGTCGGTACAGATGACTTGTGGCCTTACTACTGGGATATGCAGGAAAAAGTTAAAAAAGCCTTTGATGAAGAAGGTATTAGCATCCCTTATCCACAGCGAGATGTGCATTTGTATAACGCAAGTAACGATTAAACCATCAATATGGAGATAGCGTGCTAAGCTATCTCCATCTCCCTTTCAGATTAGCTTATAAACGCGAAAGCTTGGGGTTCTGGTACAGCAACCAAGCAAATATCTAAAAGGGTTAATGCTTGTTACAGCCTTTTGTTAAAAGCCTGGCCCGCTTTAAGTGCGCATGGCATATACATTAACATCACTAACGCAGCGTACGATTTACCGTAGAAGTTCTTACGCTTGCCCCTACCGCGGAAAAACGCGGCTTTAAATTGCGTTTAGGTTTTATGGCCGTCATGGGGATTACCCGCTTTTTCGCGAGTATTACATATACCGCACTGCACCAAGGCAAATAAGAGGATAAATAATCCTGAAGCTTAACCGCCCCTTTCCACTTTTGTTGAAAAAAGAGCGTTGAGAACATTACTTGGCGTTGCTCAACAATTTCAAATCCCAGCAACTGAAGCCAATCTTTAATGCGATATGACGTAAAAAAGCGAGCATCGTGCAAAATGTTTCCGCGTTTAACCGGTAGAAATTTGGCAATTCCAGCCAGACTTAACGGGTTAAAACCGCTGATGATAACGTAACCGTTTTGCGTAATAACGCGGTCAACTTCGCGTAAAATCTCGTGAGGGTCTTGCGCAAAATCTAATTCATTAGCTAACAGAAAGCCATCAATGCTGTTTTCGGCAAAGGGTAAGCAGTGCGACTGTCCCACTACCGTGTTTTCTCTGCTTGTGTTAGGTTCGCTTGTGCCTTCGTTTAATGAAGTACCTGACTCTGAATTACGGTTGGAAAAGCCACCACTCACATTGTCGCCATTTAGCTTGTCGCTAACTTGGTTATTAAACGGAACATAGTTGATATGGTGTCTAATTGGGCTGCCATCAAGATTTATCCCGGCACTTAGCGAACCTAATTTGGCAAAGTGATACCCAAATATGCGCTCAGCATAATCGTTACACACAGTATTCACAGCATGTCTAATATGCTCGCCGGCGGGAAAATCATCCCAGTTTTTAGGATAGCGAGGCGGTTTGGCTTTAAACGCCGATCTCATTAACACTGCGCGCTCTTAGGTTGCTCTGCTGTTCACAAGTCCCTATAGTAACGCATAATTCTACCTACACAAGCAGGTACTCTTATGACGGCAGAGACACTTCCTTCAGATGTAACAATTCATCCTATTCCCGCTTTTACCGACAATTACATTTGGTGCATTCACAACGGTAACAGCGCCATAGTCGTTGACCCGGGTGACGCTGAACCTGTATTGGCTTTCCTAAAAGCGAAAAGCTTAACGCTTAGCGCAGTGCTTATAACCCATCATCATAGAGATCACACAGGTGGCATTGCGAAGTTAGTGTCAGCAGTACCCAATTTACCTGTTATAGGCCCCAGAGGTAACCATATACGAGGCATTACCAAATCGGTGGCTCAAGGCGATACCGTTACACTTCCAGTGTTTAAAATGTCACTGCAAGTTATGGAAGTGCCAGGGCATACTCTTGACCATATTGCTTTCTTTGGACATGGCGTCCTATTTTGCGGCGATACGCTGTTTTCTGCTGGCTGTGGTCGATTGTTTGAAGGCTCTCCAGAGCAAATGCACCACTCATTAAATAAGTTGAAGCGACTTCCAGACACCACTAAGGTGTACTGTACCCACGAATATACCAAAGCCAACGTTCAATTTGCTTTGGCTGTAGAGCCTAACAACAAAGCGTTATGCGACTACGCGCAGTGGGTGGATGAAAAACGCGCACAAAGTCTGCCTACGTTACCGAGTAACCTCAAAGAGCAAAAAAACATTAATCCATTTTTACGCGCCCATGAACTTTCTGTGAAAACTGCTGCCGAAGCCTATTGCGAAAATAACCTGGCTGACGATGTTGCAGTGTTTGCTGCAGTTCGCCGCTGGAAAGATGAGTTTTGATGCAAAAGTAAGCCGATTATCGTAATATTGCCGGTTTGCAGTGCTCCAAGAGGTTTCTTCATATATGCAGTTGAAGTTTTTTCCTCTATCGCCGTTGTTATTGGCGATAGGTTTAACGGGTTGTCAGTTAACCGAAGACAGTAGCGACAATGCACAGTTACAGAATAATGAAAACGCCTCTTTAGAAGCGTGCAGTGAAATTTATAGCAACGAAGAAGCCATTTCAGATTGTGAATTAGCAAGAGATGGCGTTGTTGAAGTCGTTCACCCGAATGACGATACGCTAGAAGAAGGTGCCGAGCTTACCGATACACCTGACATACATACGCAAGCTGTAGTTACAGACGTTTGGGAACGTGCTAGCGCAAACTTCTCCCTTCCCATCCCTGATGACAAGCGTATTAGCGCCCAACGAAAATGGTATTTGAAACACCCTGAATACATGGCTCGCGTGGTAAAGCGCGCAAAGCCTTTCCTCTACTATATTGCAGAGGAAATTGAAAAGCGCGATATGCCGATGGAGTTAATTCTTCTTCCTGTGGTAGAAAGCGCATTCGATCCTTTTGCCTATTCTCACGGGCGAGCAGCCGGAATGTGGCAGTTTATTCCTGGCACCGGAAAACGATTCGGTATGCAGCAAAATTGGTGGTACGACGGACGTCGCGACGTTGTTGCGTCTACTCAAGGTGCACTTGACTACCTTACATACCTAAATGAAATGTTCGACGGAAATTGGCTTCATGCACTTGCTGCTTATAACAGCGGCGAAGGTCGTGTGCAGCGAGCGATTAAAGCAAACAAACGTGCAGGAAAGCCTACTGATTTCTGGAACCTGAATTTACCCAAGGAAACCCGTGCTTACGTACCTAAGTTATTAGCTCTTGCTGATATTCTTAAAAACAAAGATGAATATGCGTACTCATGGCCAGAAGTGGAAAACGTTGCCGTTATTGAAGTGGTTGATATTGGCTCTCAGGTCGATTTAGCGTTTGCGGCCGAACTTGCCGGTATGTCTTTAAAGGAATTGCATGGGCTAAACCCTGGCTTTAACCGCTGGGCCACGTCGCCTGAAGGACCTCATAGATTAGTACTTCCGCTTGATAAAGCGGCTGCCTTTTCTCAAGCGCTTGCAAAAATTGACCAAAAAGAGCGGTTAAACTGGGTACGCCATTCAGTAAAACCCGGCGATAGCTTAGGTAAGATTGCAAAGCAGTATCACACCACAGTTAAGGTGCTTAAAAAGGTAAATGAGCTAGACTCGTCAATGATCCGTGTAGGACAGGCGATTATGGTACCAGTGGCATTACAAGAGCTAAACAGCTACACACTATCTCAAGAGCAGCGCCTAGCAAGCTTGCAAAATAGCGGAGCGTCTAAGCAAAAAGTACGTCACACCGTTAAATCAGGTGATACGCTATGGGATATTGCTCGTAAGTATAATGTAAGCACGAAACAATTAGCGAAATGGAACGGCATGGCGCCAGGTGATACGCTTCGCTCTGGCAAGACATTAGTGATTTGGCAAGAAGGGAAAGCACAAGACGGCGTTAGGAAGAAACTTACTTATACCGTTAGAAACGGGGACTCATTGTCGCTTATTGCTAGCAAATTTAACGTTAAAGTTAGTGATATCGGTAAGTGGAATTCGCTTAACACCAAGCGCTATCTTCAACCTGGCCAGAAGCTAAAGCTTTATGTAGACGTAACAAGGTTGAATGCATCAAGTTAACCTTTAACACTTAGCGTTCTATATTGTTCATGTCCAACTGCATTTACATCACGCTTTAAGTCAACATACAGGATAAGGAAATGCTAAGAATTAACCGGGAAAATTTGCGAAACAGTCATGAAACGCCTTGGTTAATTTTAGACTTAGTCATGTTAGGTATACTGTTTGTTAACCTAGCATGGCTCATTTTCGATGCCCTTTATGCCACAGACTTTGTTTATGGTGTTTTGGGTACCTATTTCCCTGCATTCCTTAGTGCGTACGACCCTATACACAATAATTTTTTGTTGGTCGATTTAGTTTTTATTGCCATATTTTTCACTGAGTTTTGCTTTCGCTGGATTGTTGCGATTGTGCGTAAAGAACATTTACGCTGGTATTTCTTTCCTTTCTTGCACTGGTACGACATTATCGGCCTCATTCCAACCGGGCCAACTCGTTTATTTCGTTTCCTGCGAATATTCTCTATTCTGCACCGCCTGCACAAATTCGAAATAATCGACTTAAACCAAACTGCCGTCTTTCGTTTTTTTGCCTTTTACTACGATGTCTTCGTTGAAGAGTTAAGTGACCGAATTGTTGTCAAAGTGCTTAGCGACGCGCAAAAAGACATTTCAGCGGGCTCGCCCTTGTTAGACGATATCAATGCCCAAGTACTGGCTCCCCGTCGCCCTGTGATAACTCAATGGATGGCTGGCGTTATCAACCATTTAGGCCAGTCTATTCAAAGCGAAGAGCACGGCGAGGTAATACGAGAACACGTGCGCAAAAGCGTGGGCAAAGCGGTGAGAAGTAATGCACAAGTTTCTTCCCTGCATTACCTACCTGTTATCGGCAAAACCATTGAAAATACGTTGGAAGAGTCAGTTACCGATATCGTGACCACATCGCTGGTTAATCTGTTAAGCGACTTAGACGCAGAGCGCATCGACCATTTCATTTCAGTCGGCATGCACGACTATACCCCTACCGCCGATGCACTTGATAAAGAAGTACTTAACGTTGTAAACGAATGCTTAGAACTGGTGAAAGCGCACGTTGCACAGCAGCGTTGGAAGTCACATCTCACTGAAAAAGAATCGGCTATTCCCACTGGCAAGCCTGAAATTTAATTAATTTGCAAAGCGATAGAGTCAAGGTGAACGCTAGCCAGCATTCTGTTCAGCCATTGTTCATACAAATAAGCTAATATAAAGTCCTTACGAATATAATTATAACGATTAGAGGGACTTATGATGAAAATTAAACGCTGCCGAACGTTCAGTCGCTCATTTAACCACGCAATACTAGTAATTTTTATGGCGGCATTTGCTTCAGGCTGCATGGTGATCTTGCCGACCTCTTCTATATCCACCAATCAAGAGCCTGAAAAAATAGTTGAGCGCATTGAATACAATGCAAACCAATGCTGGTCCACACTGCATCAGCCAATCCATAGCGATATAGTCGTAAACACGTATACAATACAAAACGGCTACAAACTCACGGCCAGTCGTAAAGAAGGGAGCACCCCGCAATATCCTTTTTTACACGTCACCGTTACCCACTCAACCTACGGCAGCGAGGTATCTGTTCGAGAAGGTGAGTTTAACTTGGGCACAGACTTAAATTTAAGTGATGATGTAAATCGATGGATAAATGGCGACAATAGCTGTTAAGACTGATAAGACATCCTATTTTTCAGTATTGAATAGAATAATACTCGTCTTACTACCAAAGCACGCCTTTAACGCGAATAGTTAAGCCCTTGATAAGCTAATCATAGAGGCTATTAATCGTTTCACCCTTACCAAATAAGAAAGCCCGCAAATGCGGGCTTTCTTACTATCAAATAGCACTGGCTGCTAATTAGGCTTTTCGCCAGGTCGTACCGCTTGGGCCATCTTCTAACACTACACCTTTTGCATTGAGTGCATCACGTGCAGCGTCTGCTGCTGCCCAGTCTTTCGCGGCACGGGCATCATTGCGCTGTTTAATTAGCGCTTCAATTTCAGCGGCTTCGTCGTCATTGCCGTCACCGCCTTTCAAGAAGGTGTCTGGGTCGCTTTGAAGCATACCCAAAATTGCGCCTAGCCCCTTAAGAACTGCAGCCAGTTTTCCCGCTTCTTCAGCATTATCTTTTTGACGGTTAAGCTCACGTGCAACGTCGAACAGCACCGAAAAAGCTTCAGGGACGTTAAGGTCATCATTCATAGCCGCTTCAAAACGTCCTAAGTAGCCACCGTAGCCAAGGTCAGTACTTTCATCTACTTCAACACCACGAAGTGCAGTATACAAACGCTCTAGGGCCGCTTTTGCTTGAGTAATGTTATCTTGTGAATAGCTTAACTGGCTACGATAATGCGCCGACATTAAGAAAAAACGCAAGGTTTCTGAATCGTGTTCTTTGAGCACATCGCGCAAGGTAAAGAAGTTGCCTAACGACTTAGACATTTTTTCATCATTTACCTGTACCATACCAGCGTGCATCCACACGTTTACGTAAGGTGTGTCATATGCGCAGCACGATTGAGCAACTTCATTTTCGTGATGTGGGAAGGTTAAATCTGAACCACCTCCATGAATGTCAAAGTGCGCACCAAGGTGCTTGTGGTTCATCGCTGAACATTCAATATGCCACCCCGGACGTCCCTCGCCCCATGGCGATTGCCATGCTGGCTCACCCGGCTTGGTAGTTTTCCACAGTACGAAGTCTAGCGGGTCGTCTTTACCTGCCGCCACTTCAACACGTGCACCGGCTTTAAGTTGATCTAAGTCTTGTTTGCTTAACTTACCGTAGTCTTCATACTTGCTTACATCGAATAGCACATCGCCGCTTTTAGCTTGATAGGCGTAGCCTTTGTCCATTAAACGCTGGATGATTTCAATAATCTCATCCATGTGGCCACTTACTGTCGGCTCAACGTCTGGCTCTAGTAAATTAATTGCCGCAAAGTCTTCGTGCATCATGGCAATAGTGCGTGCAGTTAGCGCTTCAAAGCTTTCGCCATTTTCATTGGCGCGAGCAATAATCTTATCGTCGATATCCGTAATATTACGTACGTACTTCACGTCTAAACCAAGGTGGCGCATGTAGCGTACCAAAACATCGAAACTTAGGTAGGTACGGGCATGACCCATGTGACTTAGGTCATAAACGGTAATACCACACACATACAAACCCACCTTCCCTTCTTGAAGCGGAACAAACTTCGCTTTTTCACGGGTTCGGGTATTGTAAAGATGTAGCATGTCTATATTTCCTATTTGTCGTAATTTTTCGGCCGCAAAGTTTAGCACTGTCACGATTTAAATGGTACAAGCCTTTTACAGCGTTTATCGCCTTGATACCTCTTAACCATCTCTTTGCGCTGGCTACTCGTTTTGCGCTAAAATGAGGGTACATTACATACTTGCTAACACACAGGACACACCACAATGGTTACGTTAAAAACAAATTTCGGTGACATCACACTAGAGCTTTTCGAAGATAAAGCGCCAAAAACCGTCGCTAACTTCCTTTCTTACGTTGAAGACGGCTTTTTTGATAACACTATTTTTCACCGTGTAATTAATAACTTTATGATCCAAGGTGGTGGTTTTACACCAGATATGGACCAAAAAGATACAAAAGATCCTATTGAAAACGAAGCAGACAACGGTGTTGCCAACGAAGTAGGTACTATCGCGATGGCGCGCACACAAGACCCACACTCTGCTACAGCACAGTTTTTTATTAACGTGAACAACAACGACTTCCTTAACCATACTAGCAAGTCTGTCAACGGTTGGGGATACTGCGCATTCGGTAAAGTAACTGAAGGTATGGATGTTGTTGAAAAAATTAAGGCTGTTAAAACCGGTAACAGCGGCTATCACCAGGACGTACCTGTTGAGCCAGTTATTATTGAAAAAGCAGTGGTTGCTTAAGCGGCAACATTAACGCTTAACTAAATATTGGCTTGATTAGTATGTTCTTCAACATGCTTTCGGCCCCTAGTTAAAAGCAAGCCGCGTTACTTTAACGCGGCTTTTTAAACCACAATAAGAAGATTTATGTCGTTCACCTACTTCATTGCCGACTTGCACCTAAGTGCCGACCGCCCTGATATTACAGAATGCTTAATGCGCTTTTTAAAAGAAGACGCGATTAATGCTGATGCACTTTACGTTCTTGGTGACTTGTTTGAAGTTTGGATTGGCGACGACAACGTTACTCCATTTAACACTGCCATAGCATCGGCTTTCAAGGCAGTGAGTCAGCACTGCCCTATTTACTTTATTCACGGTAATCGCGATTTCGCCATTCGTGAAAAGTGGCTATCGAAAGCCGGTATGACATTGTTAAACGAACAAGAGGTCGTGGACCTATACGGCACACCTACCCTGCTTACTCACGGTGACGAGCTTTGTACTCGCGACGTTGCTTATCAAAAGTTTCGTAAAAAATCCCGCGGGTGGTGGTGGCCTCGATTAATGCTTGCCCTACCGTTATGGTATCGCCAGCGTGTTGCGGATAACGGCCGTGCAGAAAGTAAGGCTAAGCAGCAAAGCCTTAAGCCAGATATTATGGATGTAACCCCTGGAGAGGTGGTGAAAGTGATGGAAAAATGGGGTGTGCAACGCATGATCCACGGCCATACACACAGACCCAATATCCACAACCTTAAAGCAAATGGAAAACCTGCCACCCGCGTTGTTCTTGGAGATTGGTATGACCAAGGCAGCGTGTTGAAGGTTACTGAAAATGACGTGATGCTGCAAAAGCATAACTTCAGCTAGCGTAGAAGCGCGACCCATAATTGTTTGTTACAAACTATTCCAACGTACACGTCTTACATGCTGGCTTAATTTTTGTTCTGTGGTATAAAGAATAAAAGCAAGTTAGTCATCATGGACGGTGTAAATGACAGATGTTCTTCTTTCTCCTGCAAATTTCTGGTTCAGCATTGCGCTTATAGCCGTATTTTTCGTTTTTATCTTAGAGCTTGTAAGTACAGTCTTTGGCGCGAGCCTTTTAGGACTTGGCGACGACTTTGCAGAGTTAGATGGCGATGGATTTCTTAATACCTCGTTTGCTAACTGGCTAAATATCAATAAAGTTCCCTTTCTAATTTACTTGATTGTATTGCTTACAATATTCGGACTTGTTGGCCTAATTATAAATGGAATTACAGCAAGTGTACTAAGCTCTACGCTACCCACGCTGCTATCTGTTACCCTCGCTTTTTTTATTGGGCTACTGGTAACAGCAAAAACTGTAAAGATTATTGCAGGCGTATTGCCTAGCGTAGAATCTAGTGCGGTGAACAGCGAGGATTTTATAGGATCCGTAGCCGAAATCACCATTGGAAAAGCAAGCCGCGGTAACCCGGCAGAAGCAAAGTTCACCGACCATTACTCTCAGCCTCATTTTGTGTTAGTTGAACCATTCGAAGATGAAGAATTGTTCGCACAGGGAGAGCGCGTCATTTTAGTTCAGAAAAACCAACACAGCTGGTTAGCAACCCGCTACCTATAACCTAAAAGAGATAAAAGTATGGATACAATTCAACCATCTAGCTTGCCGTCAATACTCTTTATTGCCGGAGCTATCGTCGTAGGGCTTATCGTTATTGGCCTTATATTCGCTAAACTCTACACACGAGCTACAAAAGAAACGGCGTTCGTAAGAACCGGTCTAGGTGGCGAGAAAGTTATCAAGGACGGTGGCGCTTTGGTTCTTCCTGTTGTTCACGAAATCATTCCGGTGAACATGAATACCCTTCGTATAGAAGTAGAGAAAATTCAAAAAGACGCGCTTATTACAAAAGATCGCATGCGTGTGGACGTAAAAGCCGACTTCTATCTACGTGTAGCGCCGAATGCCAACGGCATCTCAATGGCTGCGCAAACGCTAGGTACTCGCACCACCCGCGCTGAAGAAGTTAAAAAATTAATGGAGTCGAAGTTTGTAGACGTACTACGTGCCGTAGCTGCTGAAATGAGCATGACTGAGATGCACGAACAACGTGCTGATTTCGTGCAAAAAGTTCAGCAAAGTGTGGCTAACGACCTTGAAAAGAACGGTTTAGAGCTTGAATCGGTAAGCTTAACCGGATTCGACCAAACAGACCTGCAATTCTTTAACGAAAACAATGCATTCGATGCCGAAGGTCGCGCTCGTCTGACCAAAATCATTGAAGAAAAGCGCAAAGAAACTAACGACATCCAGCAAGAAAACCGTATTTTCATTGAGCAGCGCAACTTAGCTGCTGAAAAGCAGTCGCTTGAAGTAAAACGTGATGAAGAAGAAGCACGCCTAGCCCAAGAGCAAGTTCTTGCTTTTAAACGCCAAGAGCAAAAAGCGGAGATTGCCAAACAACGCGAAATGAAAGAACGAGAAGAGCGTGAGGCAGAAATTGCCAAAAACCGTGCTATTGAAGCGGCTGAAATTGAGAAATCTCGTGAAATAGAAACCCAAGAAATTGCTAAGCGCCAAGCGCTAGAACAAGCGCGTATACGCCAGCAGCAGGAAGTTGAGGTTTCAGAGCAAATAAAACAAATTGCTGTTGCGACTAAGTCGGAAGAAGAGTCTGCAGCACGCGCTAAAGCCGCGGAAGCTGAAAAGCAAAAAGTGGAAAAAGAAGAAGCAGTGCTTACCGCTAAATCGGTAGCAGAAGCTGAGCGTAAGAAGCAAATTGAAGTTATTGATGCGCGTAAAGAAGCTGAACGTGAAGCAGTGGGCATAACCGTTGAAGCACAGGCTAAGAAAGAAGCGGCTGAAAACTCTGCTGCCGCAATTCTTACCGAGGCCAAAGCTGCAGCCGATGCGAAAATGCTACAAGCCGACGCTGATGAAAAAGTACTTGCCGTTGAAGCGCAGGGTAAACAAGCCCTTTACGAAGCTGAGAATACTCTTAAAACCGAGCAAATTGAGCTACAAAAGGCCCTTGCGATGCTCAAGATATTGCCGGAACTTGTTGCACAAGCGGTCAAACCTCTTGAAAACATTGAAGGTATTAAAATTCTCCAAGGGTACGGTCAGGGTAGCGGCGCTAATGGTGAGCATACCGTTGCAACCTCAAGTAACGGCCTTGCAGAGCAAGTAACACAGGCAGCGCTAAATTATCGTGCTAACGCCCCTCTGGTAGATTCTATGCTGCGGGAAGTAGGTTTAGTCGATGCCGACAAAGGCTCTTTAGCAGACTTGGTTACCGGCAACAGCGATATATTGGCTAAAGCCGGTGCAGTTAAGCCTAAGCCCGTTGTGACTGCACCACAAAACCTAAATGGTCAAAAAGTTCAGGAAGAGTACCCTGCTGATTAATTCATTACTAGGGCCTGTTGACCTTTGTTGTACATTTTTGCAGCGGTCTGTGTACCTAGCAAAATAAGATATATAGATACCCCAAGCCCTGTTATTCAACAGGGCTTTTTTGTTTTGCCTCGTTTTTGCGCATAACAGCTGATTTGGCAGTTTCAATTTTAATCACTTCTAGGTATTGTTGACTATTGCCAATATGCTTAGCGCGCTGGATATTTTTCGGAAAAAAAAGGTAAGGATAAATTTCATGGAGTCGCTACCGGAAGAGCCGGAAAAACCATTAAGAGACGATTGTTGCGGCGGGGGGTCGTGCTGCCCTTGTATTTGGGATGTATACTATGAAAAGCTTGCCAAATGGAAAGAGGCAAAACGAGAATTAGAAAAATTAAACAACAGCAACACATCAAACAGTAGCGCTTAGCACTTGTACCAATGCTCTTTTTCAAAACTCACAATGTTCACAACCACTATAGACTGAGCTTTACCATTTAACAGCTCGCCATCGATAAGTTGCTCAAATGCAAAATCGACGTCAATACCCATTGAGGGTAGGCTTTTCCTGTCTCATTTTTGAAACTTCTCATTTACAAATCACCTGTCTGCTGCTATCTTTACTTAATCGATTAAGTTTTAAGTTTATCGTGATTTTTAATCAAACTTTATGAGTCTACGGTAAAAGATTAAGAATTAAGCTAAACCCGTTACATAGTTAACCGTGAACCTATAAGACTGGTAGTGCTTAATTTGTAGTAATGTGTGCTCGCGAAAGACACAAGAAGTACGAGCCAGCACATGCTGAATTTTGGAGAATTATCATGTCTATACGCAATGGCGTTCAACTCATTACCTATGCAGATCGATTGGGCGATGGCAACATCGAGAGCATGACAGCGATACTCGAAGGTCCATTGAACGGACTGTTCACTGGCGTTCACGTCTTACCCTTTTACTATCCATACGATGGCGAAGATGCGGGTTTCGACCCAATCGATCATACAACAGTAGATGAGCGACTAGGCGATTGGAACAACATCAAAAAGCTTGGCGAATCGGTAGACATTATGGCCGACCTCATCGTTAACCACATGTCGGGGCAAAGCGAAGCATTTAAAGACGTGTTAAAAAACGGACGCGAATCGACTTACTGGCCATTATTTTTAACCAAAGAAGACATTTTTAAGGGTAATGACCAAGCGCAAATCGACGAACAAATAGCACGAGTCTTCCGCCCTCGCCCGACGCCATTTTTCAGCGATTACGAAGTAGGTACTGCAACTGATAAGCCAGAAACTGTTCCATTCTGGACTACCTTTACCTCAAATCAGATTGATATTGATGTAGAGTCTCAGCTAGGCAAAGACTATTTATCTTCTATTCTTCAGTCATTCACTGAAAGTAATGTTGATCTTATCCGTTTAGACGCGGCAGGCTATGCCATTAAACGCGCAGGCTCAAACTGCTTCATGCTTGAAGAAACCTTTGAGTTTATTGAAGAACTTTCTAATCGCGCGCGTGGTATGGGCATGCAGTGCTTGGTAGAAATACATAGTCACTATCAAACACAGATCGATATCGCTGCGCGTTGCGACAGCGTTTATGATTTTGCTTTACCGCCGCTTGTATTACATACGTTATTTACTAAAAATGCAGAAGCACTGGCATACTGGCTTTCTATCTCGCCTCGTAACTGCTTTACCGTATTAGATACCCATGATGGCATTGGTATTGTTGATGTGGGCGCAAGTGGTGACAAGCCTGGTCTTCTTAATGCAGACGCGATCAACGCGCTTGTTGAACAAATACATGTGAACTCTAACGGAGAATCTAAAAAGGCTACAGGAGCCGCGGCGAACAATGTAGACCTGTATCAAGTTAACTGTACGTATTACGATGCATTAGGTAAAGATGATTTCGCCTACTTGGTTGCTCGTGCTATTCAGTTCTTTAGCCCGGGTATTCCTCAAGTCTACTATGGCGGTATGCTTGCTGCACACAATGATATGGAATTACTTGCTCGGACTAATGTTGGCCGTGATATAAACCGCCCTTACTTAACAACTTCTATGGTTGAACAGGCCGTTGAAAAGCCGGTGGTTAAAGGTTTAATGAAACTTATATCACTTAGAAACGAAAGCGATGCATTCAATGGCGAGTTTGACGTAAATTACAATAATGACGAACTGGTTCTTTCGTGGAAAAAAGATAGCGATACCGCTTCACTAAACGTTAACTTCAGCGCAATGGATGCGACCATCACCACAGTAACCAATGGTGCAGAAAGTGTATTGTCTATTGGCTCATTGCTATCTTAACATTCGACCGTTTAAAGCTTTAGGTTAAAGTACTTACAGCAAGAAGTAGCGCTTGGCACGTGTTAAGCGCTACTTAAAATGAATATCGTCTCGACTACCTATAGTCGTCATTATATGCCCTGCCCCATTCACACAATTGCCGTAAGGTGGGCTCTAACGTACGGCCTAAATCAGTCAAAGAATATTCAACACGAGGTGGCACTTCAGCAAACACTTTCCGGTTAACTAACCCGTCGCGTTCTAACTCTCTCAACTGCTGTGTAAGCATTTTTTGGGTAACGCCTTGCAGCCTCCTACGCAATTGACTGAAGCGTAGCGTTTTATGACAAAGGTGCCATAAAATCACGCCTTTCCACTTGCCACCTATAATTTCTAGCGACACGGCAACTCCGCAGATGTATTGATTTGGCTCGCCTGCATTTTCTTCGAGAGCCTGACTACAACCTTTATTTTCACTTTTAGAGGCCGCGTTGCTTTTATTGTCTGGCAATACTTCTCTTTCTATGTCCTCAAGGCTTTTTAAATTTACCGTCATGCTCTCTCTCTTAGTTACTTTCTCAATAACGATCTTTGGGTATCAGCCGGTTCCGGCAAACGCATACAAATACTTAATATATTGCCCACAGCGCCAATAGTATCTTTTAGGGTACTACAGTACTAAAAAGTGCATACTTGCGCAAAATTTATATAACGTCACAATGGGAAGCGTAATTTTCGACTTATGGAGACAGGAATGGCAACGTTCAGTGCTTTGCTTGTAGAAAAGCAGGAAAATAAATCGTTCACTCGTAACGTAACGCAGCGCTCACTTGAAGACCTGCCTGACGGTACACTACTCATTCATGTTCATTATTCATCGCTTAACTACAAAGATGCGCTGTCTGCTATCGGCAATCCTGGAGTAAGCAGAAATTTCCCTCATACTCCCGGCATTGATGCAGCAGGCACCGTAGTGTCATGTGATGACAACCGCTTTAAAAAAGGCGACGAAGTTATAGTGACAGGCTATGACCTTGGCATGAATACCGCCGGCGGCTTTGGCGAGTACATTCGAATTCCTAGTGATTGGGCGTTAGCAAAACCCGATGGTCTGACGTTAAGAGAAGCGATGGCCTTTGGCACCGCAGGGTTTACTGCGGGTCTATCGGTGCAAGGTCTAGTCGAAAATGGTGTGACGCCTGACAAGGGTGATATTTTAGTCACTGGCGCCACTGGCGGTGTCGGCTCTGTCGCTGTCGCCCTGCTCGCTAAAGCTGGCTTTTCTGTAGTGGCATGTACCGGCAAAAAAGAACATGAGTCATTCTTAAAAAACCTAGGCGCAAGCAAAGTAATAACTCGCGATGAACTGTTAGAAAACAAAGAGCGCCCTATGCTTAAAGAGCAATACGCCGGCGCTGTCGATACCGTAGGCGGAGAATATTTAGCACAAGCTATAAAAGCAACGCAATACGGTGGCACAGTGACATGCTGCGGTCTTACGGCCTCCGCCGACCTCAACGTAAGCGTATTTCCATTTATCTTACGAGGTGTGTCTTTGCTTGGCATCGATTCGGTTCAGTGCCCTATGCCACCAAGAAAAAGGCTGTGGGGCAAACTTGCCGATGAATGGAAGCTAGAATGCCTTGATGACCTGACAGAAGAAGTCACCCTTAGCGAGGTTAATGAAAAAATTGACGCAATCTTGAAGGGGCAGATTTCTGGCCGTACCTTGGTGAAGGTACAAAACTAAGTTCTGGTCGTTTGCTATGTCAGCGCAATACGAAAAATTCACACCACCAGGCAGCATTGTTATGCTGCCTGCGAGTTTATCTGGTTAAGTTAAAAGCCCTCTAGTACAAACTTTCCAATGGCGCTACCTTCCTCTAGTGCCTTATGCGCCTCTATTAAGTTTGCGGCATTGATTTTACCCAAATGCTTACCTACAGTCGTTTTGATTTTACCCTCATCAATAAGCGACGCCACATGAGACAGCAGACGACTTTGCTCAGCTATATCGTCAGTTTCAAACATTGAACGAGTAAACATAAACTCCCAATGAAGTGATAGGCTCTTTTGTTTAAGTTTTGCTACATCTAAACTTTCTGGATCATCAATGAGCGCTAATTTTCCCTTTGGCTTCATAATTTCCACGTAGGTATCGATGTATTGGTGGGTATTATTTAAACTTGCAACGTGCGTTACTTCACCAACGTTTAATGCCTTTATTTGCTCAGCCATAGGTTGACTGTGATCGACGACATAATCCGCGCCTAATTCCTGTACCCAATTTTTTGAGCTTTCACGCGATGCGGTAGCTATGACGGTCGCCCCTGTTAGGGTTTTAAGCAGTTGCAACATAATTGATCCCACTCCACCGGCTGCGCCGACAACAAGTACAACTTCTTCGCTTTTTTCACTTTGCTGTTTTAATTCGAGATGATCGAACAATAGTTCATAAGCGGTAATAGTAGTAAGCGGAAGTGCCGCAGCATCGCTGTCTGACAGAGACTTAGGCGCTTTACCGACAATACGTTCATCTACTAATTGAAACTCTGCATTTGAGCCTGGTCTAGTAAGATCGCCTGCGTAGTAAACTCTATCGCCAACTGCAAATTTGGTAACATCCGAGCCGATATCAACTACCTCACCTACCGCATCCCAGCCAAGTATTTTAGGTTCACCACCCTCTGGGTTTACTCGCTGACGGATTTTGTAGTCGACAGGGTTAACCGCTATGGCGCTTATTTTAACCAGTAAATCACGACCCGATGCGCTCGGCTTATCAATTTCCAAGTCTACCAACGCATTAGGCTCATTAATATCAAGTGAGTGAGTATAGCCAATAGCTTTCATCATTCGTTCCTCCTTTAAATAATATGCTCATAATACTCTTGATTAAATTTCGATAAACAGCACAATACAAGAAACATTATCAAATATAATTTGAATATTATGCTTCTTGATGACTTGAACGTAGTAATAAAAGTTGCTGAATTCAGAAACATTACCGCAGCAGCAACCCATTTGAATATGCGAACAGCAACAGCAAGTGCGGCCGTAAAACGCGTTGAGCAAACACTTGGCGCAGAATTGTTTGTTCGAACAACTCGCTCACTAAGGCTTTCTTCTGCCGGAGAACGCTTTTTGCCAACGTGCCAAGAAGCCATGTCAATGCTAGCTAATGCCAAGCAGAACTTAAAAGGCGATACAGGCGTGATCGAAGGGGAATTACGTTTGGGTTTATCGTCTGACCTGGGGCGTAATGTCATTGCCCCTTGGCTCGATGATTTTATGGATGAGCACGAGAAAGTAAGCGTAAAACTCAATTTAAACGACAGCAACGTGGACTTTTACCGCGACCCCATCGACTTAGCCTTGCGTTACGGCTCACCCGACGACGCCAGCGTTTACGGCTTCAAAATATGTGACGTGCCACGCTTACTTGTTGCCTCTCCATCTTATATCAATACTAACGGTGCACCTAAAAATTTCGAAGACTTACGAGAGCACAACGGACTGTTTTACCAACTCTACGACAAGGTTTATAACGAATGGGAGTTTGAGCACGAGGGTAAACCTTTGAAGATAAAGATGCAGGGAAACAGAACGGCAAACGACGGCGAAATAGTCAGGCGATGGGCTGTGGCAGGTAAAGGCGTTGCCGTGAAGTCAAGTTTAGATACCTGCGACGATATTTTAAATGGCCGCCTGGTAACCTTGTTACCAGGCTACCATCCAAAACCCACTCAGCTTTGGCTGATATGCCCAAGCCGCCAGTCAATTACGCCAGCGGTCAGGCTATTAAGAGACATGTTAAAAGCGCGTTGCGCTGAATATTTAGCGCAGCTCGAAAAAGCAGGTGCACTTAATTCAAAGTGCAATTAACTTCTCGCTATCGCTGGTACATTGCAGGTGCCCCCGTGCTTGGTGTGCTTTCTTTGATAAATTCACGTAGGTCTTGGTTGGACTGTTTTAAGTCGTCACGACGCAAATACATCATGTGCCCGCTGCGGTATCCTTTAAAGCTTAAACGGTCTTTTAAGGTGCCACTTTGATCAAGCTGCCACATGGTGTATTTGGCATCAAAATAGTTCGTTGCACCATCATAATAGCCAGCTTGAATCATCACATTCAGATACGGGTTTTGCGCCATAGCTAATCGCAAGTTTTCGCCTGTTTGATTATTGCTTCTATCCCACGGGTGTACGTTTCCAAACATGTTGTACTTAATATCTGTTTTGTAGTTCAACTCTTCACGTAAGTAGTAATTAATGGCGGGCGTGAACGAATGAAGCCATGAAGTAAGCTCCGCCCAATAGTCAGGACGGTCGCCACTTTGCTTAGCGTCTATGCCCAAATAGCGACTATCTAGACGCCCTAGCGTCTTCCCTTCATTTCGCAATAAGTCTTTCCAGAAGAAAGCTGTACTTACGTCTAAGTTATTTTGTGCAATAGCCGTTTCACTTAAACCCGAATAACGCGCCATTTGTTTTAGCACATCCCGTTTTTCCGTTTCACCGATGAAGCCCCCCTTGGCCAGAGCAGGAATAAGCGTGTTAATGGTGAAGTCTTCAACTTCAGGCAATAGTTCAGTGAGATCTTTGTTTTGCAACTCCGGCTCAAGTTTATTGTGATACCAGGCAGTGGCAGCAAAGTAAGGCAGTCGATTAGCGGCCTTTACCGGCCCGTTGCGCTCTATACCAATATCAGTTGGCGATACAAGCACAACGCCATTTAGGTACATCCATTGGCGGTTCTGCAGTTCTAGTGCAAGCCCGGAAACACGCGTTGTACCGTAACTTTCACCAATAAGGTATTTAGGCGAGCGCCAACGGTTATTGCGCGTTACGAAAGTATTCACCCAGTCTGCCAAATAGCTAATATCAGCGTTTACGCCGAAAAACATTTTCTGCTGCTCATCTTGCGACGGCATGCTGCCATCAGCTTTAGGCAGTACACGGCTATACCCTGTGTTTACGGGGTTAACAAACACTATGTCAGCCACATCTAAAATAGAGTAAGGATTAGTTTGAACACCATAGGGTTGAACCGGGTAGCCTTCATCGTCGATATTAAGAATACGAGGCCCCGTGTACGCTACATGCATCCACACTGACGCCGAGCCCGGCCCCCCATTGAAGGAAATAATAAGCGGCCGCTTCGTGTTTTCTTTTACGTCAGTACGCTGATAGTAAGTGTAAAACAGCGTCGCAACCGCTTCGTCTTTACTGTTCCAAACTGGTTGAGTACCCGTGGTTGCACTGTACTTTACGCGCTTACCAAGGATCTTAGTTTCGTGCTCTGTGACGATACTGCTATCAATTTCTATTGCGCGAGAATGTGAAGCGACACCTTCTTGTTGTGCTAACGCACTAGCAGTTAAACCAATAAAAGCAATCATGGCGGTTGTTACCAATGCCAATGATCTGTTGAGCAGTGTAAAGTACGATAAGTGTTTACGCTTTTTACGATACTCTCTGAGTAATAAGGGCAATGTAAGTCGAGTAAGGGCTTGAATATTCATCATTATTATCTTTATCTGTCGTTAGATTTTGACGTTTTTTGTCCATAGTACCCGCTAATCAGTGAACTTCGAACACCGTTAACGTAGCATGTTTAAACTATATCGCTGTTTGTCACCCAGCTTAGCAATGAACGACAAAACCACCAATTTCTTCGATACATTTCAGTAATAAGCGTTAAGTGTTATTTAAATTCTCAGGCCCATTACTTCTTATATGTGTGATGAGGTCAGGGAAAAAATCCAAGAACACTTCTTCTATTTCATCTTGGTTTGCACTTATGTCCTCTACGGCATAATGAAATGTGTTAGCGAATCGAATACGCTTCGCGACAACTGCAATCGCCTTGGCAATGCCCTCTTCTTTTGCATAATCCTCAAACCAATCGTGGGTTATCATATGACCCACACTGTGCTGCATTGCTCTAGGCATGATAGGTAATCGCTGTTCTAACAACGCAAAACTCTGTTCCCTGAAATCGTCAAAACCCAGTGTTGTAAATGACGTCCAGTGCTTAATTAACAAGTGATCGAAATAAATATCCAGCGCTACGGGCGCAAAGCGCTGGCGACTTTTATCAAACAACGACTTAGCCGTAAGAACACGAGGGTGGCTATCAGTGAACCTATCGACTTCATAGTGATTTTTAAGACCAAGCTGAACAGCACTGCCAAACGTGCCTATATCAACACCTCGCCTAAAATCACCGAGTAAATTGCCGAAATGAGAATCGGCGGTCGGGCGAGCGAGAAAAAGGTGGGCTAGGTAATTCATTCTTTAAAACATTGGCCTCGATTTAAGTTGTAAGGGCTTGTAGGTATCAAGTAAAATTGGCACTCAATTCAGCACACCGAATTGGTACGCCCACTATTTAATACCGCTGAGACTAGCGGCAGCAGTAGTCAAATTCAAATGTAACTGAAAAACCGTAGCACTTAAAATTGAGTTTCAACATGTCTGTAATATCCACTTCTGAAGTCACGTCTCTACTTTCACCAGTCAATGCCTTTTTACATTGCGAGACACCACAGTCGTGGATAGACGAAGCGCAGAAAGAGGAAAACCTTCGCGTTATCCTTACCGACCACCTAATTTGTGAGTTAAAAGCAGCTCAGTCGGCCATGTACCTACTTCGTCGCTATGTGGCCGATGAGGAAACCAGTAAGGTATTGCTGGGCTGGTTGAAACCTTACGAAGATTTCACTTACCGCCACGAAGGCGATTGGCAGTCGCTTAATACTAAGCACCTTTCCAAAAATGTGTTTAACACTGAAGGGCTAGACCCGTTTAAAAAAGACATGCTAGATAAGATGGTCATGCTAATTAAAGAAGAGCTTCACCATTTCTACCAAGTACTAGAAATTATGCACGAGTTGGGCTTTGAATATAAATCGGTAACATCTAGTCGTTACGCCAATGGTTTGCTGCGTCACGTACGTACTTATGAACCTGAAAAGCTTGTCGATAAACTTATTTGTGGCGCCTATATTGAAGCCCGTTCGTGTGAGCGCTTTGCTAAGCTTGCTCCTTATGTTTCTGACGATTTAGGTAAGTTCTATGTGTCACTATTGCGCTCTGAGGCCAGACACTTTGAAGATTACCTTACCCTTGCTGGGCAAATCGCTAAAACCGATATTTCAGAGCGCGTTGCCCACTTCGGAAGCGTTGAAAAATCGCTGATTGAAAGCGACGACAACGAATTGCGTTTCCACTCAGGTGCACCACGGTTAAGTTAACGCTTTGCATCCGTCTATAAATTAATCAATTTATATTGACGGCTTTGAATTTCTGCTGCACACTCACCTTGTAAATATATTGTTAACGGCAGTATTTAACGCTTTGCGCTGTGTGTGTTTCCTTGGTTTTACGGTTAGTCCGTGTGTTCTCCCTGCCTCACAACAATATTTCTTAAAATAATAACGTTGTTTAACAAGGCAGGACTTTATGATTTTGAATCATTTAATCGGTATTTACACTCATCCAAAAGAAGAGTGGCAAACCATTGACACCAAACACGAAACCTATTTTTACGCACTTACCCATATCGCTTTTATATCTCTTATTCCTTCACTCGTGGCCTATTATTCCAGTGCTCACACGGGCTGGAGTATCGGCGCAGGTGACATAATCCGCCTTAGCGAAAATACCGCAATTATGATGGGCATTGGTATGTACTTTGGCCTAATCGCAGGCGTAGTCGCATTGGCTGTACTTATTCATGAATTGGCGAAAGCGTTTGATGCTACGCCAACTTATACGCAGTCATTAGAGCTTGCTGCATACACTGCTACACCATTATTTATGGTGGGCTTTGCAGGTCTTTACCCAGAACTTTGGGTAGTAATGACAGCACTGTTAGTGGGTATCAGCTACTCAGTATATTTGCTCTATTCTGGCGTACCGATATTAATGCATATGCCTGAAGATAAAGGGTTCATTTATTCAAGTTCTGTAGTGACATGCGGACTAGTACTGCTTGTTATCCTTATGACAGGTTCGGTATTGGTGTGGGGACTTACTGGCGGACCAGTGTTTGTTCACTAACGCTTTCAGTTCAACACTAGATAAAGTAATGAAAAAGCCGCTTTAAAAGCGGCTTTTATCGTTCACTATTTACACATTTCAAAGATGCTAATCAGCGGAATCAATATTATGTACATCAAGGTTGCTAAGTTCAGCCTGAACCACTGGTGCTTTTCTTGACGCTTCACCGCGCGACATATCAATTCGCTCCAAGTACTCTTGGTCGATATCAGCAGTAATGTAGTTGCCATCAAACACTGACGTTTCGAAACGCTGAATAGTTTCGTTCTCTTCGCGAACGGCATCAACCAAGTCAGAAATGTCTTGGAAAATAAGGCCATCAGCTTGGATTAGTTCTGCAATTTGGTCGATTTCGCGGCCATATGCAATCAGTTCGTTCGCCGATGGCATATCAATACCATACACATTCGGGAAACGAATTTCTGGTGCAGCTGACGCAAAGTATACTTTCTTCGCCCCTGACTCACGAGCCATCTCAATGATTTGACCAGATGTAGTCCCGCGTACGATAGAGTCATCGACAAGTAGTACACTCTTACCTTTAAACTCAGATGAGATTGCGTTTAGCTTACGACGTACTGATTTTTTACGCATGGTTTGGCCAGGCATAATGAAAGTACGGCCAATATAACGGTTTTTAACGAAGCCTTGGCGATACGGCAACTCAAGCGTGTTGGCAATTTGAAGCGCCACATCCATTGACGTTTCAGGAATAGGAATCACCACGTCGATATCAAGATCTGCCCACTCACGCTTAATTTTTTCACCTAGCTTACGGCCCATGTTTACACGCGATGCATAAACTGAAATCCCATCAATAAAGCTGTCTGGGCGAGCAAAGTAAACAAACTCAAAGATACACGGAGAGGTGACTGGGTTCTCGGCGCACTGTTTGGTGTGCAGTTGACCTTCTTCGGTAATAAATACCGCTTCACCTGGCATTACATCGCGAACAAATTGGAAGCCAACAGCATCAAGTGCCACGCTTTCAGATGCCACCATCCACTCTTCACCTAACTCGCTCATACGCTTTCCTAGCGCTAGAGGGCGTATACCGTGCGGGTCACGAAACGCGACAATACCTTGGCCGATAATGGCTGCAACGACTGCGTAGGCACCTCTGATCTTTTTGTGAACTTTCGTTACAACTTCAAAAATGTGCTCAGCACTTACGCTTAAACCCGCTACTTGCTGCAGTTCGTGCGCAAGAATGTTAAGCAATAGCTCGGAATCTGAGGTGGTGTTGATATGTCTGCGTGCAATGCGAAATACTTCTTCCTGTAGCTCATGGGCGTTGGTGAGGTTGCCGTTATGAGCAAAAGCAATACCAAAGGGTGAGTTTACATAAAAAGGCTGTGCTTCTGCAGAGCTTGATGTACCCGCAGTTGGGTAGCGAACGTGACCAATGCCCATGTTACCAGACAATCGTTTCATATGGCGGGTATGAAACACGTCTCGAACCAAACCATTTGCTTTGCGCAAATTAAACATATTTTGGTCGATAGTCATTATGCCTGCGGCATCCTGTCCACGGTGTTGAATAACCGTTAGACCGTCGTACAGTGACTGAGCTACGGGCGTTTTACCAACTATTCCGACTATACCACACATGTGCGTTACCTATTTCAAGCGGGATTTAAGAAACTGGAGGAGTCTTTCACATAGCTGAAAAACCACTCTATGATGACACCAAACTCGGGAATGAGCACCGATGCTTGCCACCAATCTGAGGAGGCTGCACCAGTAAAGGTATCCATAAAAAAGAGCAATGCGCTAACTATAAGCACGCCACGCAGTGCGCCAAAAACTATACCGAGGGCCCTATCTGTTCCAGATAGCCCTGTAGCCTGAACCAATTGGCTAATCACGTAATTGATCATGCCGCCGAGAATGAGAGTGGTGACAAACAATGCTGCAATTGCAGCACCGTTTTTTAAATAAGGGTCGTCAATGGCTGTGAAGTAAACGGCGAGGTCAGCGTAGAAATTACTTGAAATAAAGAGTGCAGCAAACCATACCACTAACGAGATGGCTTCTTTAACAAACCCTCTTATAAGGCTTATTAAGGTAGATACCGCAATGATACCCAGTATGGAAAAGTCTACCCAGTTCATCGTCTCTTTATTGCGTTGATGTTGCTTTTTATTGTAAAGCAACGAGCCTTTGGCGAGATGGCGCGCATTCTAACAGAAGATAAAAATATTACTAGTCTGTAATGCAATCCCTGCTCCCCTTTCAGTAAACGCGTTTCATTATAAAATGTATATGGCCTACTCAACTTTGAACGTGGTCACTTTACCTTTAAGTTTCGTGAGCTCTTTTAAATGGGGTAGTGCCGATTCCAGTTTTTTCTTGTCTAAATCTGGGCCAACAAAGACTTTATTGAGTGGGCCAGAGCTGGTTTGAATTTTGCGACTAAATGCGCGATATCCAGCCTTTTCTAGCTTAGCTAGCAGTGCCTTCACGTTTTTCTCGTGACGGAAACTACCAAGTTGAATAACCCAACCTGCATCATCGTCGGCAGCATCACTTTTTGTGTCTACAACCGTTTGACTCGCTAGCTTGTCCTCTTCTTCAAAGGCTTTAACCGCTGGCGCTTTTGCAACAGAAGCTTCGTTGGAAGTACCATTGTCGTCAGCGCCTGAAGAAACTGGCGCATCATCTAATGCCGTTTCATCTTCAATTTCAACCGCTGGCACAGCAGCTTTCGCTACCCGCTCTGATGGAAAAGATTCAGGCTCTACGATGGGCTTTTTAGGCGGATTAGCAGGAACAGAGGCAAAGGGTTCTCTGTTTGTTTGCTTTTTGCCATCAAGAAAGTCTGGTAAAAATATAACCGCTAGGGCGACAACAATAATTGTCCCCACCAGTCTATTCTTTAATGCCGATGTCACTGTGCTCTCCTGCTTAATTACACGGTTTTACTCTACAATGCGCGTGTTAGTTTTGCTCAGCAAGTACGTCTGCTACAGTAACGAAAGAACCAAAAACGAGAATAAGTTCACCAGTTTGATAATTTGCAAGCGCGCGCTGATATGCCGAGGTCACGTCCTGAAACGTGTCTATATTCTCTATGGTTGTGCCGGCATTAACAAGTGCATTTTCAAGTACCTCTGCCTCACAGCCCCGAGGACCACTTGTTGACGCTACGTACCACTTGGCATTAAGTGCCGCCAATGGCGCTAAGGTCTCTGCAATAGACTTATCTTTTAGCATGCCCACCACAATACGCATTTGGCTTATATCATACCGATTAAGCCAATCTTGCATAGCTGTTGTAGCCTGTGGATTATGGGCAACGTCTACAACCACTAGGGGCGATTCACTAATAGTCTGCTGGCGCCCGGGCATGGTGGTGTTCTCAATAATATCTCTTACCACGCTTTCTTCGGGCAGCAAATCTAGCAGCTCCAACGCAGCCAGCGCTGTACTTGCATTTTGAAGTGGAATTTTAGGGTAAGGTAGCGACGTATAACCATTGCTCTTTCCTTTCCAGCTCCACTCACTGTAATCACTTGCTACTACCGTTTCGAAATCTTGTGTAGCCCAACGTACGTTAGCTTGTAGCTCGTTAGCCACATCGTAGAGCGATGATGGAGGAAACAGCTCACCAACCACGGCATTGCCGTTTTTGCGCATAATGCCCGCTTTTTCCCGAGCAATTTTTTCGCGGGTATTACCAAGCCAATCTTGATGGTCCAGATCGATAGTTGTAATAACAGCAAGGTCGGGATCAATAATGTTGGTGGCATCCAATCGTCCACCCAGGCCTACTTCAAGAATGACCACATCAACCGCCCATGACTGCATCATTTTCATGGCAGCCAGTGTACCGAACTCAAAGTAGGTTAAGGTAATGGGTTCACCAGCCGTGCTCTTTCGCGCGTTTTCAACAAAATCGAATGCATTTACAAATTCATTTGCAGGCGGCAATTCGCCGTTGTAACGCACGCGTTCTCGATAGTCGGTTAAATGGGGTGAACTGTATACCGCAACACTTTTACCTTGCGATAGCATGGCCTGTTCGAGTAAGCGACACGTTGTGCCTTTACCGTTAGTGCCTGCAACAGTAATAACCAAAGACTGGCTAAGTGAAAGTGCCATGGCATTCGCCACTGCTTTCACTCTGTCTAGCCCCATATCGATGGCGCTAGGATGAATAGATTCTAGGTAGGATAACCACTGGCTCAGGCTTTTTTGCGAAGGTGAAGACGCTGAGGCGTTTTCTGCGTGTGGCGCTGAGCCAGTATTTAGATTGTTTTCGTTATTCACTAATTCTTATAATGCAACTTTACCAACAGGCTGTGTAATCTATCACGCATATCTCTGCGGTCAACAATCATATCAATTGCACCTTTCTCAACAAGGAATTCACTGCGCTGGAAACCTTCAGGCAGCTTTTCTCTTACTGTTTGTTCGATGACGCGAGGACCCGCAAAGCCGATAAGCGCTTTTGGCTCGGCTACGTTTACGTCACCAAGCATTGCCAAACTCGCAGATACACCACCCATTGTAGGGTCTGTAAGTACACTGATATAAGGCAGGCCTTTTTTACTCATTTTAGCAAGCGCTGCAGATGTTTTAGCCATCTGCATTAGCGACATCAATGCTTCTTGCATACGCGCACCACCACTAGCACTAAAGCAAATAAGCGGCATATCGTTTTCCAAGCATGCATTAACAGCAGCAACGAAGCGAGCACCGACTACCGATGCCATTGAGCCGCCCATAAACGCAAACTCAAAACACGCAACCACTACCGGCATACCTTTTAGCTTGCCCTGCATTACCACTAGCGCGTCTTTCTCGTTCGTTGCCTTTTGTGCAGCAACAATGCGATCTTTATAACGCTTAGAGTCTTTGAATTTAAGTACGTCTTGCGGCTCGTGTTCTGCACCTAACTCAACGCGATCACCTTCGTCTAAGAACGCGTCGATACGGCGACGTGCCGTAATACGCATGTGATGGTCGCATTTAGGGCAAACTTCCTGAAGTTTTTCCAGTTCGCTCTTATACAGCACCGCTTGGCATGAACCACACTTCGTCCAGATACCTTCTGGTACGTTACCTTTGGTTGATGTTTGCGTGCGAGGAAGAATTTTTTGAATCCAGCTCATGGAAATTGAATCCTTTGTTTGTTGTTTGCCGACCTTGACGATTGATGTTTGTTCATACTTGTGGTCAACAACACATTAATTTTTTTAAGTTTCATACTGTATTACAAAGAGAAAATACGTAACACAATAGAACAGCTACCTAATATAGCGCGCTATTAGACCACAATACAACGAAATGGAAAAAACAAAACTGGTCTTAGAAGTTGGCAATCCACATTAGTAGTGCAACCGTAGTTAGCTTTTACTTAAGTTACTACTGGTGAGATTTTGTAGAGAGCTGGTTTCACCGAGCACCTTGACATTTAACTTTTGGATACTGGTTAACGCCTGAGTGACGTTCTAGCGATAATTGCCTTTGTCCGCTCTCGACAAAATGCTTTAGTGCACTATCTATTTTATTTTTGATGGTGTTTAAATCAGAACGTATAACAAACACTAACCGAGCCCGATTAACAACATTAGGTGACTGATAGAATTCTGAAGAACAAAATGTCTTGTTAAACATAACAGCACGCGCATTATGTTCATTCATTATCGCAAAGTCACAGCGCCCTTTTGACATCATCATAGCCATTGTAAATTGGCTACTTGAGTCAACCCTCTGAATATTATTTTCTTTTCTCTCAAAAAACGGCTGTAGAACGGGATAAGTAAAACCGTATCTAGTACAAATGCTAGAGGATAAGTTTTCCTCGGGTACAAATGGACCTTCAAAACTTGAAGTTGAGTAGATATAGCTGTCGTGCTTTATCAACTCTTCGCTAAACAAAAAGTCGTTCGGTTTACTTATCCAACTTTCAGAAGATAAAAACAAATCTATCGATGACGACCTTAGCAAATCTTCGCTTCTAGCACGATTCGAATCTAAATAAACAATACGAAACTGATTCGTTAGCTCATCTGAATTGAAAAAATCAACGACTATGCCTTCATAGCGTTTTGAGTTCTCATCATAATATAAATAAGGAGCAGCGCCTGGTGTGTTAACCGCGAAACGTACCTTAGGGGTTTTATCTTTTGTATCGGCACCACACGCTAATGCCGTTAAACACAGTAACAAACTAAAAGTTATTGATAAAAATTGAAACGTGGTCACACTACTTCCTTGTATGCATCGACAGTGCTATGTGCGATCTGGCAAAAACAACGGCCCCAAAGGCCCTTTAGGCAGGTTATGCTCTTCAGGGTAAGTTACGTCTACCAGGTACAAACCATTTGGCTTCGCCGTGGCTGCAGATTTACTTCTATCTTTTAAGCTTAACAAATGACCTATCCAATTTACATCTTGCTCCCCTGCTCCAATCTCAACAAGCGCGCCTGTGATGTTGCGAACCATATGATGCAAGAAAGCGTTAGCGCGAATATCGATAATAACGTATCGCCCTTGGCGATATACGCTTACGTCAGTAACGTTGCGAAATGGCGTTTTACTTTGGCAAAGCGCTGCGCGGAACGAGGTAAAATCTTGTTCGCCTAACAATGCTTGTGCGGCGACATGCATTTTTTTCTCGTCTAATTCGCGGTGAATATGGGTAACCCCGGAATTGAGAATAGCAGGACGCATTTTCGCATTATGAATAACATAACGATAGCGGCGATGGGTAGCAGAAAAACGTGCATGAAAGTCATCGCTGACGTTCTTTGCCCAAGTAACAGCAACAGAGTTAGGCAGATTAGCATTTACGCCGAGTGTCCAAGCGCGCTCTGAGCGTGGTGCATCACAGTTAAAGTGAACCACCTGCCCAGTAGCATGTACACCAGCATCGGTACGCCCAGCGCATTGCACTTCAATGGGTTCGTTGGCTACTGTCGATAGTGCCTTTTCAAGATGTTCTTGAACACTTGGTACTTCACGCTGGCGTTGCCATCCGTATACAGCTGCACCGTCGTATTCAATCCCTAAGGCAATTCGCCCCATATCTGTATTACCCCGTATCTGAAAAGGCGCTAAGTGTAGTCATGTCGCTTGCAACATGCAATGCCGCTAATACGCAAAACTCTTTTAGGTCATAGAATATAAATGTTCATCACCTAAAACAAAAACGGCCTGCATATCTTAGAAATATACTGGCCGTTAAATATGTCAAACGATAGCGCAGTCATGCGCATCAGAGCCGACTACTTAAGCAATATTCGCTAATATCGACGCGGCTTCCTGCTTTTGCTCTTCGCTACCTTCTTTCATTACTTCTTCAAGCAACTCTTTTGCGGCATCTGCATCATCCATTTCAATATAGGCACGAGCCAAATCTAAGTTAGCGTTTTGCCCTGCGTCTTTATCTATATCAATTACCGTATCTTCATCAGATACGCCTGTGAAGTCAGATAAACTCACATCAAGATCTAGCGCTTGGCTATCCGGGTCAATAGCATCTGCATCATCGCCATCGTCCATTAAAGCCTCCACATCAAGGAAGTCTTCTGGTGCCGTTTGCACGTCACTTTCGCCATCGACATCACTAAGTAAGGCAGCAAGGTCTAAATCAGGATTATCAAGCTTAAGATCGTCCTCTTGTGCCTGGTCAGTATCATTTTGTTGAGCACTTTGTTCGTCCTCTTCAATTTCAGTTGGAGTGGCAATATCCAATTCCACATCATCTGGAATTTCAGGGTCGTCTAATTCTATTTCCGAGTCATCTTCTTCAAGGGCGAAAGTATCTTCGTCGTCTTCTTGCTCTGACTCAAAAGTACCGTCTTCGTCTAGCTCAAAAGATTCATCTTCTTCATCTAGTTTAAACGTATCATCGCTGTCGTTGAATCCAAGGTTGTCGTCACTCTCTTCTAACTCGAATGTGGCTTCATCATCTTCGTGTTCAAGTTCGAAAGTATCTTCTTCACCCTCTGATGAAGATGCTTCTGGCTCCTGGCCGTCGTCATCATTTTCAATGTCATTGGTGTCGACATCACCTGTATCGACAATAGCGTCTGACTCGAGACTTTGAAGGAGCTCATCGAATTCCGCACTGTCAAGATCGTCAAGAATCTCGTTGTCGTCAACATGATCGTCGTCATCGGAAGCAGACAGCCAATCATCAAGGCCAGGAACATCGTCAAGTTCGTTAAAGTCTTCTTCGCTGTTCTTATCTGAATCGCTTTGGTTTAAATCAGTTTCTTCAGGTGAACTCGATTCGTCAGCAGCACTAGATTCTGATGATATTTCGTCATCTTCACCGTCTACTACACCGTCAATTTCTTGTTCTAATTCAAAGCTTTCTACTTCGTCGTACGCAGCGTTTAACAGGCTGTCGTCGTATTCATCACTGTCTTCTGCTGAAGCATCTTCAGCTGGCGCTGATGGCTCTTCTCCCGCTAAAGGTTCTTCCTGTGCTGAGGGTTCTTCCTGCGCTAATGGCTCTTCTGTATCCATCTGACTGAACGAAGGAATATCATCCATCATCTGTCTTTCAAACGCTTCTATAGCGTCATCTAGTGGATCGTCTGACGTTTGCCCTGCCTTTTCTTCAGCGTCTTCATCGACAGCTTCGAGATCTGGCTCTACGTCTGTTTCTGGCTGTAGTCCTGCCTCGGCTTCCGTTTCTAGCTCTACTTCATCTTCCGAGTCGGCTTCAGGCTCAGCTTCGAATTCTAGCTCTGATTCTGGCTCTGGCTCAGATTCAAGTTCCGCCTCTAATTCAGGCTCAATCTCAGTGTCTTGTTCTGCATCTACTTCAGTGCCAAACTCTGGTTCACCTTCGGCTTCCGCCTCTGGCTCTACTTCATCTTCCAAGTCGGCTTCAGGTTCAGCTTCAGTTTCAGGTTCAACTTTTTCTTCTGGTTCCTGGCCTTGTTCTGTTTCAGAATCGATATCCTGTTCTAATTCAGATTCAAGCTCAGGCTCAGGCTCAGCTTCAAATTCTAGCTCTGGCTCTGGCTCAGACTCAAGTTCCGCCTCTAGTTCAGGCTCAATCTCAGTGTCTTGTTGTGACTCAACTTCGGTACCAAACTCTGGCTCAGCCCCCGGCTCAACTTCAGCTTTCGTTTCTGGTTCTGACTCAGCCTCGGCTTCCTGTTCGAACTCTGCGTCTGCTTCACCTTCAGGTTCTATTTCAGACTCAAGCTCAGAAAGTAACTCGTCTGTCAGCAAGTCTACATCTTCACTACTTTTAGATTCTTCAGCTTCAAGTTCAGCAAGCAATTCGTCGGTTAGCGGGTCGCTAAAATCATCTTCGCTTTCAGCTTCCTCATCGTTTTCAGGCGTTTGAAGGTCTACGTCTTCATCGTGAGGTTCTGGACTAACATCAGGCTCACCTTCCAACTCTGCTTCAAGTTCTGCGAGTAGTTCGTCGGTAAACGGGTCGTCGAAATCACCTTCATCGTCGGTTTGAAGAGGCAACTCGCCAGACGCGCTTTCATCAGCTGAATCGTCTTCACCCTCTATATGTGCTTGATCCGCTGAAGGCTCTTCACCAAGGCCGTCTTCCGCCTGTAGCTCTGCGATAAGCTCGTCAGAAAGAGGATCACTAAAATCTGCATCCGTTTCTATCTCGTCGGTGATGATCTCATCTAAATCATCAGTAAGGGCATCAAGACTTTGAATAGACTGAGGAGAAGGAGACGGCGAAGAGGTTGTTATCTCTTCTTCAAGGTCATCGTCATCTTCTTCACCTAAACCACCCATCATTTCAATTTGCTCAATCTCATTTAGCAAATCGTCGGTGATTTTATCAATTTCTCTATTTTGCTGATTTATCTCGTCGTCAAGCTTGCTCAGCATATCCTCATTGATAAGGTCGTCATTGCTGTCTAGCTCATCAGTAAGGCCCGCATCAACGCCATGCTCTTCAAGTAAATCATCAATGCTGATCTCAGGCTTATCGTCTTCATCCTCTACCGTTGGCAAAGATGAAACACTTTCTGTCTCTTCGTCACCTTCAGATAAACTGTCTACCGAGCTGGCTAGCAACGCATCAATATCGTCTTCATCGACATTGTCAGATTCCGCAGTTCCGTTTACCTCAGCAAGAATATCGTCAGGATCTACATCGCCCGACTCATCTAGTTGGTCACTTTCAGGCTCTAATGTATCTTGGCTTTGAACATCATCGAGCAAGTCATCTATGTCAAAATCATCGTCATCCGAAGACACAGCCGCATCAGTATCCGCAGCGTCTTGAACACTATCTTCATCAAAGATGTCTTCATCCCCTGACAGGTCAAAGCCTTCAAGGTCGTCTGCGTCGTTTTCGTTTAATACTTTATCTGACAGGTCATCGTCATCAAACAGACTATCTAGTTCACTTTGATCAAGCTCATCATCGCCAGCTTCAAACAAGTCATCACTGCCATCGTCTGGCACCAACATGTCGTCTTCAAGGTCGGCGAAGGTTTCTAGTTCGTCATCTAGGCTTTCTTCTAAATCTGAGGTAAGTACGTCATCAAGTAGGTCGTCGTCATTGAACAAGTCATCATCTGACAACTCTGCTTTATCGTCAAAGTCAGGGGCCAGTGCACTTGAAAGATCGCCTATGTCAGAGTCAGGTACCGGCACTTCATCGTTATCGGCTGTAATCGTAGGTCCAGCCGCAGGCGCTTCTTCAGGCTTACTATTACGTTTTAGCAGCCACAGGATAAGGCCACCTACTAACAATAGCGAAAGAATTGCAGAGCCTATGATTAGACTGAGTGGGCTGGTAAGTGCGCTTAAAAAAGAAGACTGCTTTTCTGCTTCGCGCTGCGCTTGCTCGGCCTTGATCATGTCGAGCAATTCTTGCTGAAGCGCCACTTGCATATCTAGTTGGCTCTTAACATCACCTTCCACTTGCCCACGCAAGGTTTCTAGCTCGCCATTAACGGCCTCAACACGCTCGTACAAGCGTCTGTTTTCGTTAAGAATAGCTTCAACATTTTCCAGTGAGGCTGCAAATTGCATACGCAGCTCGTCAAATTGTCGGGTTTGCTCCTGATCTAAGCGAGTGATTTTCTGCTCAATATCAGTTTGGGTTTGCGTTAAGTCTTGTTGATTGACTAAAGGCGACGCAGGCTTGATATTTCTTACGCTACTGCCAGGTTTATTAAGCATTTCAGCAAATGCTCTATCATCCTGCTCAGCGCGCATCTGGGCTTTTTGCTTATCAATTCTGGCGATATAGCGCTCTGATGGTAGCTTTAATACCGCACCATCAACTAATAGATTTAAATTGCCGTTTTCAAAGGCGTTTGGATTGAGCTCGTAAATGGCGGTCATAACCTGATATACGCTCAGGTTATTATTTTGGCGATAGCGCTCAGCAATACGCCATAGGGTATCGTTGGCGTCGATAGGGCCATATTCTAGGCCTGAATACTGGTCAGTTGCGTCTTTGGGACCTTTTAAGAAGGTAGCGCGTTCTTGTGCATCAACAGTAATAATAGGGCCAGACAAACAAAGTGTTAGTAAAAGTAAGCCCGTCAAATGCAATTTCATAGCAGTCCTATATGCCCTCAAGCGTCTTTACCACCCGAGACGTATGGGCGGATTTTCTAGCCAATCAGTACGGAAGAAAATATTGGCTTTTATTTTTATTCTTAAGCCACCTTGAAACCATTAATAATCAAGCTAGCGTTTTACAGTCTTTATGAACTTAGCAGTAAGATTTATTTGCGCTTTTTAGAGTTCTTACCCTTCGCCTAAGTGTCTGACTGAGTATTGTTTTTAACGTTGTTCTATTCCTAACTTTACAAACTATAAACCAGTTATTAAGGGTGATCTAGTTAGACAGTAGTATTGGAGCACTCTAATGCTCAAATTTTCACTAAAAGCCGTCGAAAGTAGTATCAAGCACTGTCTTTCTATTTCATTGGATACCGCCGCTTCATTGCATTAAATACTTTTTTCAATTGCAGCAGATATTGCCCTTTCATTGCGTATCGGCAAGCACGGAAAAATGTTTACCTTTTCCTGTGCTTATCCGATTAATCAGAGGCTGTGTCTCTGTAGAATACTTATAAGTAGTCGCGAATAAGTGTCTCAGCAATTTGAATGCTGTTTGTCGCTGCACCTTTGCGAATGTTGTCTGACACCACCCACAAATTTAAACCACAAGGGTGAGTAATATCATTCCTGATACGCCCTACATGCACAATGTCGTTGCCGCTAGCATTGCTTACTTGCGTTGGGAATTGCTCATTGCCGTCGTAAACTGTTACGCCTGGCGCATCGGCTAAAAGCTCTTTAACATGCTGCGCATCTATTGGCGAGCGCGTTTCAAGGTGAATGGCCTCAGCATGTCCGTAGAAAACCGGCACGCGCACAGCCGTCGCGTTTACCAAAATACTTTGATCGCCCATGATTTTTTGGGTTTCCCACAGCATTTTCATTTCTTCTTTGGTGTAGTCGTTGTCTTGGAATACGTCGATTTGAGGTATGACATTAAAGGCAATTTGGCGACTAAACGACTCTGGCTTTACTTCACGTGCGTTTAGCAAACCTGCGGTTTGTTTAGCCAGTTCTTCCATGGCTTCTTTACCTGCACCAGAAACTGACTGGTATGTGCACACGTTAATACGGTCAATACCAACAGCGTCTTGAATAGGTTTAAGTGCAACCAACATTTGAATGGTTGAGCAATTTGGGTTCGCAATAATGTTTCTATTGCGAAATTCTGCCAGTGCATGGGCGTTAACTTCTGGCACCACAAGTGGGATATCTGGCTCGTAACGAAACTCTGAAGTATTGTCGATAACAATACAGCCTTCCTCTGCCGCTATCGGAGCAAATTTTGCAGAAATGCTGCCTCCAGCTGAGAAAAAGCCAAATTGCACTAATGACCAGTCGAAATCATCAGCATCTAATACTTCAATGTCTTCGCCTTTAAACGACACGGTACTACCTGCTGAACGTTTACTGGCAAGCGGATACAAACGGTTTACCGGAAAGTCTCGCTCTTCTAATAGTTCAATCATGGTTTGGCCCACTAGACCTGTGGCGCCAAGTACCGCTACGTCAAACGCTTGCGACATAATGCTTTATGCTCCTAATATTAAAATAACTAAACCAGACTTACGTGAAAGCCCAGTTTGGTGAATGTGTCTTGGATTTGCTTACTGGTGTTTTTTGGCAAGTGTAACGCATAGGCGCTGCACTCGCGACGCACTCTGTATTGCTTGCGCAATGTAGAGAACGTATTTGCAATGTGTGTCTCTGGCGTTTCATTATAGCCTGACGCAAACGCGTTTCGCGTTATCTCATCGTCAATAGCTACATCATACACATTGTGGAATACGGCAATGAGATCCTCAACCGACAACCGCGACGCCTCAGGCGAATTTAACGCAACTTTGATTGGGTTGGTTTTCTCTAGAAAGTCGCTAAGCACTTTGTCTGGGGCTTTGCCCACTACGTCACAAATTTGCTCGTAGATCATTTGCGTACCGCGCACTTTGCCTTCTACAGAATGCCCCGCAATATGTGGTGTAACGAACCAAACGTAGTCAAATAATGCTGTATTTATAGCAGGTTCATTATCGAATACGTCGAGTACCACCGTTGGCGATTTTTCCCCTTGAAGTACACTAAGTAGTGCCACTTCATCAATAACCTCACCCCGGCATGCATTGATAAGCAGCTGGTTTGACGTTAATCTTTCCAGAAACGCTTCGTCTATCATCTGATATGTAGGATATTCGCCGCCTTTAATAAAAGGCACGTGAAGCGAGATAGCATCGCACTTTGCTATTTGCGCTAAGTCTACAAATGACTGACCGTTATGCTCCTTTTTACCAGATTTTGCTAGCGCTTGCTGTAGCGGTGGGTCATACAGACAGTGTTTAACGCCAATTGCCGTTAAAATTCTTGATAATGCAGTTCCCACATTACCAGCACCTACTATTCCCACTGTCGCATTATATAAATCGAGCTTTTGGGCTTTTTGCGCGTGCAGCAAAACACTTAACACGTACTCGGCAACCGCAACGGCATTACAGCCTGCCGCACTGCTATGCATAATACCTACGCTATCCAAATATGTTTTATCTAGATGATTAGTTCCCGCCGTTGCGGTAGTAACAAACTTAAGCTTGTTAGCGCTGGTCAGCAGTTCAGGGGTAACCTTGGTGGTAGAACGCAACGCAAGAATATCTACATCGCGCAGCATTTCAGGCACAAGAGATTGCCATGCATAGATTTCAACCTCACCTACGCTATTAAGGTAATCGGTGCCAAACGGAATGGTGTCTTCAAGAAGTATTTTCATGGCGCTAAGTGTACCTTAACTTAGGCTTTTAGTAACCCAGCGCCCTTGATTTATCTTATCGGTGATTCGTTTAATTTACGACATTTTGATGCACGTTTGGCCGCAACATTAAAGAGACGGCCGAAGTTCATACAATCTTTTAAAACGGGAACGCTTAAAGCAAAGCGCTTTAGCTCGCGTTTTTTGTCCACCTCACCCTTTGCGATCGTAGTATTAAATAACGATAACTTTAAATAATTACTTATCGTATCCAGGGAAGCGGCGTTCAATGCGTCGTTTAATACCCGGCCACGCTAACGAGCCACCAGCCTGCCGGGTGACTTGATCGGCCTGTGTACGAATGCCATCTAGAATTGCCGAGTGAATTGGAATAAGCGGTTTGCCTGTGGCCTGCGCTTTTAACTGAATTTCACAGGCGCGCTGCATAATAAACATAAACAAGAATGCATCGGGAATATTGTCTGCACAGGTTAAAAGCCCGTGATTGCGCAAAATCATAAATTGGGTATCGCCAAGGTCGCGAACCAAACGTGCTTTTTCCTCTGGGTTTAGGGCCACGCCTTCGTAGGCATGATAGGAAAGCGACGCCAGCGGAAAAAGCGACTGTTGCGAGTAAGGCTGCAGCCCTTCTTCTAAAATGGATACCGCCACACCTTCTGCTGTGTGCAAATGCAAGACACATTTTGCATCGTCTCTAGCCTCATGAACAGCGCTATGAATAGTAAACCCTGCTGGGTTAATGTCGTACTCACTTTCCATTACCTTGTTACCGTGAAGATCAACTTTAACCAAGCTTGATGCAGTAACTTCATCAAACATTAAACCGTAGGGATTGATCAAGAAATGATGGTCAGGTCCAGGAACACGGGCAGAAATGTGAGTAAAAATAAGGTCGTCCCAACCATACATAGCAACTGCGCGGTAGCATGCGGCTAGATCAACACGGGTTTGCCATTCTTCACTGCTAACTTTCGACTTTACTGGATCTGTCATAGTTTTACTCTTTTAACGTACAAATTAATTTCATTTGAGGCGGGAGCCCTAGGTGGAAGGCTCGATACCTTGAACGTTTCAATGAAACTTCCACTTACTTTCTCTTACCGCCTACATTACGCGCAGTAATTGCTATACACTGTCGGATATACGACATTGTAAGAAATTTGTTAAATGGAAAAATTTAAACCTGTTCTCGCTAGCTCTACTTGGTTTAGCGCGCTTCCACCCTATTTGCAGGAAGCCATGTTCGACAAGATGCGCCTAAAACACCTAAAAGCAGGGCAGCAACTGCATGCAAAAGGTGAAGACGGCGTCGGTTTTTATGGGGTATGCGAAGGCCGTTTAAGAGTTGTCACTGTGGGCGTAGATGGTCGCGAAATGCTATTTGCGTTACTCGGGCCCGGAACCTGGTTTGGTGAGATATCGATGTTTGACGACCTCCCTCGTACTCACGACAACTTCTGCGAGACAAATTGCACGGTGGCGATTATTCAAAAAAACGCGTTTAAAGCACTGCTTGAGCAATATCCTGAACTCTACCCGCATTTCACTCGCCTTTTATGCACGCGAGTGCGCAGCGCGTTTCAGTTTATTGACTCAAGTGCGGGTCTTAGCCTTAAGCACCAGCTTGTAAAACGGCTTTTGATGCTTACCACCAGTTACGGTCAGCATTTGCCCAAACATAACGCGATTACACTTACCCTTTCGCAAGAATCTTTAGCGCAAATGATAAATAGCAGTAGGCAAACGGTGAACCAGTTATTAGGTGAACTTCAACAAGAAGGTTTGGTAAAGCGGCATTACGGGAAAATCACTATTCCCGAGCCAGATACCTTGTTTAGTCGTTATCAGTTTATTTGACTTGGCACTTTCGCCACATTACTGGGCCTTCCCTTTATATTTCAATCGCATAGATGTATAGAGTATTTCATCTGTTGATGAAGTACCCTAATGACGAAAATGCCGTCATCGACTTTTTTATAGAAGACCATATGCCTATGAACTGGCAGTTGAAAGTAAGTCTTTCTGATATCCTCAGCTGAAGTACCGATACTAGGGTTTTCCGCCAGAATAACTAGAGCTTCGTGTAGGGCAACAAGATAGGCTTCAGCTTGAGTTACGCCATGAATATTGGCTGAATAATCGTAAATCCCGGAGATATCTTCCTCTGCTTTATTAGAGAGGGTATATTTATTCATTCTGAGGCTCGAGTTTTCTTAGCTTGAATAATATCTAAAACATTCTTATCACTTTTCCCACTCAATTCACCTTCTATGAGAGCTAAGCTAATTGCCTCTCGCTCACTCTGATTGCGACGCACTAAATCGCGAATATAATCACTAGCATTAGCAAATTTGCCAGTTTTTACTTGTTCATCAATCCACGTACGCATTTCGTCAGGAAGCGACACATTTAAAGTTGCCATTGTCTATTTCCGAATGTTCACCACCCTAAAATTATGGCAAACATTGACAAAGATTGCCAATTAAGTAATGAAAGTTAGGTTTAACCGATGACTCAGAGCACTTAGTTATACGACAAATTTAGCGTCACTCGAAACACTGCGCTTAATAAAAATTTGACATTTTGCTTCACGGACAAAGCACACAATTACAATCGCTTAAGCGGCCGCTTCTGAAAACACAGGTTTTATTTAAAATAACAGCAACCAAAAAGGGCGTAAACACAAGCACCCACGGTGCTCAGGTTTACGCCCTTTTGTCTTCTTTGAAACTTCTTAACTGAAGCTAAAAAAGCTTACTGGTTCAAGCGGTTTTAATTAACCGTTATAACGCTGCATAACCAGCGTTGCGTTAGTGCCGCCGAAACCAAAGCTGTTAGACATAATTGTGTTTAACGTTGCTTCACGTGCTTGGGTAACAATATCTAGCCCTTGTGCCGCGTCGTCTAGCGTGTCGATGTTAATTGATGGCGCAATAAAGTTATTCTCCATCATCAACAAGCTATAGATAGCTTCGTTTACACCCGCTGCACCTAGTGCGTGACCTGTCAGTGACTTAGTTGCACTAATAGGTACGCCCGCTTGGCCAAACACTTCTTGAATAGCGGCAAGTTCTTTCACGTCACCTACTGGCGTTGATGTACCGTGAGTATTTAAGTAATCGATAGGCGCATCAATATTTTGCATCGCCATTTTCATACAGCGAATTGCGCCTTCACCCGACGGTGCAACCATGTCGAAACCGTCTGATGTAGCGCCGTAACCTACTACTTCGCCGTAGATTTTTGCGCCGCGTGCAAGCGCGTGCTCAAGTTCTTCAACAACAACCATACCGCCGCCGCCAGAACTTACAAAGCCGTCGCGTGCTGCGTCATAAGTACGTGATGCAACGGCAGGATTGTCGTTATATTTAGAGCTTAGTGCGCCCATAGCGTCAAACTGGCTTGATAGTGACCAATGTAGCTCTTCACCGCCACCTGCGAATACTACGTCTTGCTTACCTAGTTGAATAAGCTCTAGCGCATTACCAATACAGTGGGCACTAGTTGCACACGCAGAGGCAATTGAATAGTTCACGCCACGAATTTTAAACGGTGTTGCTAAGCAAGCCGATACCGTAGAAGCCATACAGCGGGGAACCATGTATGGACCAACACGCTTAACGCCTTTTTCGCGAAGAATATCAGCAGAAAGCACTTGGTTTTCAGAAGACGCGCCACCTGAGCCAGCAATAATACCTGTGCGCTCGTTTGAAATGTCGCTTTCTTCTAAACCAGAGTCTGCAATGGCTTGTTGCATCGCCACGTATGCGTAGCCTGCCGCATCGCCCATAAAACGCATAGCTTTACGGTCAATATGGTCTTTCAAATCGATGTCGATGTTGCCCCAAACTTGGCTGCGAAGGCCCATTTCGGCGAACTGTTCTGAAAATGTAATTCCAGACTTACCCGCTTTAAGTGAAGCAAGTACGTCTTCTTTATTTACGCCGATGCTTGATACGATACCAAGACCGGTGATAACTGCTCTTCTCATAGTTTACCCTTTGCGTTGTTGCGGCTTATGGTAACGATTTTGAATGGTAAAGTGGTCTGCTCTGCCAATAGCCATACTCAAATTAGCTAAACTTCAGCGTTGCAGTACCTGTTTCAATTCTGGGCTTCTGTGTATAAACAGGTAGTTTCCCACTTCCCTTCTTTTTCGTTTTTGCCGTCTTCGTCTAAGCTTTCTTGTTCAGAATATCTCCAATGTAGCACGAATGCACAGGGTCATGACCAGCGTTAATTTATACCTTCATAAAACCTTCAAAATAGCTTTAGCGGTTTCTTTTATTGAACAAATTGGGCTCTAAGTTTGTTCTTAAATATTTTACCCGTATCTTCTCTGGGCAGCGCAGCGAGTATTTGCAACATTTTAGGCCACTTGAACCGCGCCAGTTTGCCATCTAAATACCCGTGTAGCGCATCAATCGACAGCGCGTTGCCGCGTGAGCATTGAACAGCCACCACAACTTTCTCGCCATACTCAGCATCAGGCACACCGAATACCGCGCAGTCTGCAACCTCAGGCATTTCGATGATGACGCTTTCTATTTCAGCAGGAAATATATTGGCGCCACCTGAGATGATCATGTCTTTTTTTCTATCGCAAATATATAAGTAGCCATCATCGTCCACATAACCCATATCACCTAATGTCGTGAATTCACCAACATGTAAGTCGCTTTGCGTGCCCGTAGTATTGGTATATTTAAATGGCGCGAACATGGAAAGGTGCGCATATATAACGCCAACATCACCTGCTTCGCATTCCTCTTTATCGTCGCTCAGTATTTTAATCGCGGCACCGGGAATGGGCTTACCCACAGAATTTGGCTTCTCTAATGCTTCTTGAGATGAAATTAGGGTCATAAAGCCTAATTCACTAGCACCATAAGATTCATAGAAAATTGGACCAAACCAGTTAATCATTGCTTCTTTCACATCGCTTGGCAGTGCGGACCCGGTTGATAAAGCAAAACGCAAACTTGAAGTGTCGTATTTGCTTCTTATCGACTCGGGCAGTTTAAGTAGCCTCACCATCATGGTAGGAACAATATAGGCGTGAGTCAGTTTAAACCGCTCTATGTCTTGTAAAAAGCGTTCGGGGTCGAATTGAGGCTCAATGTATACATCAATATTACCCGCTGCTAAACAGCAGAGCGTAAGCGCATGTGGTGCACTGTGATAAAGTGGTGCCGAGACGAAAAAGCGGTCACCTATTGATAGCTGCATTAACGCTTCAGACAGCCCCTTAAATATCAAATAAGGGTCTGGCCGCGTTAGGTCTACATCTCGTTTAATACCTTTAGGCTTTCCAGTGCTGCCAGATGTGTAGGGAAACATGCCCTTAAAGCGCTTAGGCGGTTCATTGTGGCGCTTTGCGTTTGGGGCTGCTAATAGCGTATCAAGGCACTGATACTGCTCCCCGGTTTTCGGTTCCGTAGCCAGTTCAGAATCACCTGTAAGATGATAGCGCTCTAAAATGCTTTCCGGCGTTTTAATCGTGTATATCATTGACAAAGTGGGAACGCGTGACAACGTTTGGCGGTCATTCTCCCCCTTTAATAAGTCGCGATGAGCGAACAACACCTTAGCGCTGCAGTCGTCTAAAATAGGCAGAAGTTCGGCAACAGGGCTGTGCCAATTAAGCAGAACATAGCGCGAACCCACATATCGGCATGCCTCTACTATTTCGAATATATCGACATGGTTTCGCATAAGAATAGCGACCACATCGTTATCGCACACACCTTGCTCAGCAAGTGCACGTGCGATGATACGTGCACGATCATCCATTTCGTCTCTAGTGCGTTTGCTAATGCTTTGACCACATTGGTGAAAAACGCCTGCCATATCTTCTCCCTGAACTATCTTTAAACGACTTACAGCCCAACTTAACAAATTATTTACAAAAACAATTAAATAAACGTATTGTTTTTACTGATAGATTGTTATTTGCAGAAGCAATAAAAAAATAAGAGTTTTAAGCAGGTACAAACTTTTGCGGAAAAACAAAAAGGTGACAGGTAGAATACGCGGCCAAACGTTTGAAATTTAGATAAACCTGAAGATTGCTGTGTTATTAAAAAAGCTAAGCCCCCTTGCTCTACGTATATTCCAAAGTGCGGCACCCCGACTTTCTTTCATGGTGGCTGCCTTAATCATTGCTTTTGAAGCGACTGTCTCAGCAACAGCTGCGCCTATCGCCCTCCCCGCGCTACCAGAGCCAGTTTCAAACAATGCCGTAGCTTCTGTCACCATAGAAGACACACAATATGTATTTAGTTTTATGGGACTGGGCAAAGGCAAAACCCATAAAGACGTACACAACCGTGCTTGGCAGCTTGTGATTAACAACACCGATAAACCTTTGCAGTGGCAAGCTCTTCCCCCAGTTCCATCGAGCCTTGCACTAAAAGGTCGTTTGGCTTCCGTAGCAGTGGGCCTTAATGACAGCGTTTATATTTTTGGCGGTTACACGGTGGATGAAGATCACAATGAAATTAGTACGCCAGATGTTTATAAATACGCTCCTGCGACGGGGAAATATACCCTATTGGCACCTATGCCCGTGCCTGTTGATGATGCAACTGCTTTAGTTTACCAAGACCGTTACGTGTACTTAATTTCTGGCTGGCACAACGATGGGAACGTAAACCTTGTGCAGGTTTACGATACGCAAACCGGCCAATGGCAACAGGCCAGCCCTTTTCTTGGCAGTCCGGTATTCGGACAAGCTGGCGGCATCGTTAACAGCACTATGATAATTTGTGACGGCGTTTCTGTAACACCGCACAGTGATAAACGCCGCAGCTTCGCGCCAGAAACAGCCTGCTTTAAAGGTGAAATTGACAAGGAAAATCCTTTCAAGATTGATTGGCGTACACTTGACCATCCAACAGGTACTGCGCGCTATCGCATGGCCGCAGCGGGCGATGAAGCCACCAGTAAAATCTATTTTGTGGGCGGTTCGACTAATCCGTACAACTACAATGGCATTGGCTATAACGGCGAGCCTTCAACTGCAGATGACGCCATCTGGACCTACAATATTGCCGAAGGCACCTGGGCTATATCAAAAACAGATGCTGAAGTGCCTACAATGGATCACCGCGGGTTAATTAACGTTAATGGTTCTTGGAACACCATTGGAGGTATGCTTGGCGCACAGCACGTGACCAGTAAAGTAATTCCGCACTTTTCAACACTCGCAGAAGTGTCTTGTTTATCTAAAAGCCAGGCTAGCTCTGACGTTTCAAAACAAGCATCGGATGAGCAAGCTGATGAAGTAGTGAAAACTGCCTCCAATTCAAAGTGCCAATACAAAAACGACATAAACGGAGAAAAATAAACAGTGAAATCTAAGCATGCACAGGTTCATTTTAATGAGAGCGGTACGCCTGTCGCCGACCATTTTGACGACGTTTATTTTTCAAACGACAGCGGAATTGATGAAACCCAACACGTTTTTGTTGCAGGCAACGACCTTGCTGAGCGCTGGCAACAGTGGCGCAACCCAACTTTTGTCATCGCCGAAACAGGTTTTGGAACTGGGCTGAACTTTTTGGTTGCCATGCGCGCCTTTAACGAATTTATAGCGGCGAACCCCGATCATCCCTTAAAGCGCCTGTATTTTATTACCACGGAAAAGTTTCCACTGCCTCAACAGGATATGCAGCGAGCGCTAGAAGCTTTTCCTGCCCTTAAAGACGAAGCGAAAGCACTCGCTTCACTTTACCCCATGGGCCTTGAAGGTTGTCATCGCCTTCATTTTGATAACCATTCAACCACACTCGACTTGTGGATTGGTGATGTTCACGAGCTTTTACCTCAATGGCATTCTCCTGTAAATGGCCTCATTGATGCTTGGTTTTTAGATGGTTTTGCACCAAGCAAAAACCCTGATATGTGGACAGATGCTCTGTTTAGCCAAATGGCTCGCTTGTCAAAAACAGGTACAACCTTTGGAACCTTTACCGCCGCAGGCATCGTAAAACGTGGGCTTGCCGGCGTGGGTTTTACCATTAAAAAACGCAATGGTTTTGGCCGTAAGCGTGACATGCTGACCGGCGTTTTTAACCAAGACAATGAGAATGTACAGCATAAACTTCGTCTGCCTGCTGGCCCCTATTACAGGTACGCTGACGACAGTTTAGATAAAAAAAGTCAAGTTGCAGTAGTAGGCTCCGGCCTTGCAGCAGCTTCGGCATGCCTAGCTTTAGTAAAACGCGGCATTAGCACTACTTTGTATTTTGATGGTGAAACACTTGCAAGCGGCGCTTCTGGCAACCCGCAAGGCGGTTTTTACCCGCAGCTTCATAGCGAAGCAAGTATTGCCAGCCGCATTCAGGCGCACAGTTTTTTGTATGCGCGCCAACGCTACGACCATACTATTGAAAATGTGAAAGCCAATGGTCTCACCAGCGTTGCCCATGATTTCTGTGGCGTTATTCAACTAAGCTTTAACGACAAGGTAGCAGAACGCCAAAATAAACTGGCAGCAGCCGACGTATGGCCTGAAGCTTTGATTAAGCCCGTGGACAGCAAAGAAGTAAGCGATATCGCTAACCTGCCCCTTCCCTATTCAGGCTTATACATTGGCCTCGGCGGATGGATTTCTCCTCCACAGCTAGTTACCGCCATGATTGAAGAAGCACTTCAAAGTGGCAAACTCGAGCTGAAACCCAATCATACCTATGTATCTCATGAGGCAGTTGAGACAACAAAGAAGCAGGTGCAAATTCGTTTTAACTTAGATAGCGCTGAGAGTGAAGAAGTTATTACTGCCGATCACCTTATTCTTGCCCTTGGTGCAGGTGCGGTAAACGCTAGCGATTTTGACAGCCTATCCCTTCGCCCTGTTCGCGGACAGGTTGAAGCTATTCCCACCCAAATGCCAATTGAACAGCTTAGCACTGTGTTGTGTCACAAAGGCTATATGACACCCGTATTCGAAGGTCGGCATGCGTTAGGTTCAACCTACGTTAAAAACGACTTAAGTACCGATGTACGAGGCGATGAAACTGAAATGAACCTCGCCACACACGAACAGGCGCTGGCAAACACCGACATCGTGCAGGCATTACAGCACGACGGCGAAGCAAGAGCAGCAACGCGCTTAGGTTCCCCCGACCACCAGCCAGTAGTAGGTGCACTGCATGATTTTAATGCGCTGAAAGAGCACTACGATATGCTTGGTGTGGGCAAGCCGTTAACCAGCGCGCCAGTGTTGCCAAGCAGCGTAGTTTCCACGCTTACTTGCTTAGGGTCACGAGGGTTAACCACAGCACCTTTAATGGCAGAGATCTTGGTGAGCAGTCTATGTAAGGAGCCGCTTCCTTTAAGCAATGATCTGCTTAATGCTGTAAACACAAGCCGCTTTATGACTCGCGAAGCGATTAGAAGTCAGAGTTAAAATGCGCCTCAGCTTTGCCAACATTCTCTTATTAGCTAGGTAGGTAAGTCCGGATGTTTAGAGGTTTTAAAGCGAACATGAAATGAGTTCGCTTTGAAAAAACAGAGCACAATGGAACTTAATGGCTAGTTTACGCTAGCCATTTTATTTAAATCCATCACGATAAAAGCGGGAATGTATACGTTGGCGCTTGCTACCACTTGTTTATTTTCCAGCGACACAATACGGGCGTTTACGCGTACGCCTCTGTCATCTTCAATGATGGTGCCGGTTACAACATGGTCCATTTCGACCTGTTTAGCGAGTGCAGTTCCGTCTCGAGTAAGCACGAAATCGCCCACTGGCGTTACGGTAATGCCACCTGCAAGCTTAAAGTCGACAACCGCTAACCCAAAATCTTGCAACTCGGCTATTAGATACTCTGAAAGCTGATTGCCTAACACGGTGCTGTCGCTCAGCGACTGATTAAGCCTCACAAAACTTGCCACACCCACCATATCTTGCTGTGTAAGACGGGTTGCATTGTCCATTAACTCCATCGCAAGTTGCGAGGCGTAATCATTTAAGCGCTTGTGCGTTTGTGAAGGTGAATAGCCATGGTGTAATGGGTCTTTATAGCCGGGTTCGACTTCCACGTGCTGTTGATATTGTCTATCGCGAGAATCTGGTGTGTACTCTAGCCCTGAACGGTTTGGTACAGGCACTGGCTCGGCGTGATGCGTAATTTCACCGTCTTCACCTAACCAAAATGAGCCCATAGACTCTGTGCTAGTGCACCCTGTCATACATACACTTAGCATTATGCCAACGGCTACCCAACTGCTAGGCAAAAGCTTCTTTGTAAACACCATGCTGAAACTCCTAGCCGCGACTTAGCTTAACGCCATCGCGCATACCGTTTTGCTGGCTACCGTCACTTGGAATAAGTGCATCCACCACGTAGAAAGGTACTAACATTTGCGCAGTTGCCACCACCGCGCGCGACTCCATGCCTAAAATACGGGCGTTAACTAACACGCCACCTTGGTGCTTGGTCATCGTTCCGGTTAAAACGTATTCAATAGGAAGGCTGCTGCTCAACTCCAAATAGTCTCGGCTTAATACAAAATCGCCATCGTCAGTAATGCGAATATACTCGGTGGCTTTGAAGTCGATAACCGGCACACGGAATTTATGCAGTTCGTGAACAAAAGATTCCGCCATTTGACGGCCAAGCAAATCTGTTTTCTGCAAGTCAGTATCTAGCAGTGCAAAATGGGTTACACCGATTGGCGTTTTGTTATTCACGTATTCCATATTGGCAATTAAGTCTTGCGCCATGTTTTTCACATAGTCGCCAACATGCTTGGTTAGAGGTCGACCTTTATACGCGCCCTGTACGCTTGAATACAAAGGGGGTTGACCGATAGCGCCGTACGCGTCCATACCCTGAGATTGATTATTACTGGTATTTTCAACTGGCTTTGAGGGAGCGCGGTCGGCGGCAGTAATATCAATCACATTCATGGCCGGGCGCTGAGGCGCTTGTTCGGCCACCTCTTCTTCCCCCATCATCATAGAGCACCCGCTAACGCTTAGCAGTGAAGCACAAAGCGAAAGCGCCGCGTATTGATTTCGTGTTTTCATGGGGTTACCTCGTACCTTCAGTTCTGTATAACTTGCCGTTTCTGGTGGTTACTTGTTCTTCTCGCCAAAACAGTTCGGCAGGGAAAAAGCGTGTTGCCGCAGCGACAATGTTTTTATTTCTAGCGTTAATAATTCGAGCGTTAACCACCGCACCAGACTGTTGATACACCATGGTGCCGGTAATATAAAAATCGACGCGCTCAATGTTGGAAAGCTGGTCGATATTGCGGGTTAACACTCTGTCGCTCTCGTCACTAACAATTATATCGTTCGAAAGCTTAAATTCTTGAGTAGAAAAGCCTCTTTTCGTGGCCTCAGTAATCATTCCCTGTTCAAGTTGATGGCCCAACAACATTAACGGGTGTTGGTGGTTCTCACTGTATTTCATGGTATCCGCAGGTACAAAGCCAACTACCGCATAACGGGACTGACGAGCAGGACCTACATCCGCAAAAAGCTCATTTGCCAACATATAGGTATGATATTCCACGTTACCTAATGCCGATACGTCGCTGGCATCGGTTTGCGCAAATTGACTCTTAGGTTCGTCAGATGAAGAGCAACCGGAGAGTAAGCCCAAGAGAAGCGCCGCATATGCCAAGGCTTTCGCGACTAAGCGACCATTTTCTGTCAGTAAAGCGTGAGAGACAGGTTTTGTCATACTTTTCATTACACGTGTCCAGTGAAAAACGTCAAATTTCTATCGGAAAGAAGCAAAAACTCATCGAAAAACAGTGATCAGCTACTACGCAAACCGACATTTTCAGTGTCTTTAAGCAGGCTTTTGCAATATTCACACCAAAGAAAGGCTGCAAGCAGCATTGGTTACATTAAAGGTTACATTTAAAAAATTGCTGATAACCAAGTGACGTAAAGCGCCTAGTTTTAGGAGATGAGCCATTTTCAGAGCTAAAAGAGTTTGATGTTTATCGTCAGGCTATTCATAAAAAGCGGAGGCGTCTTGCCGCCTTAAGACAGAAAGCTGCCGATAATTAAACGGCTAGCTACCTAATTCGGTAATGTGAAGTAGTTCGCCCGACGGGCCCCATAGATAGAAAACACTTCCCCAATGTTGTTGCTCTATTGATGAAATTTTCGTTTTATGTAACGAGCGCGAGCACAAATCAAAAGCGTCTTGGATGTCTGCTACACATATTTGTAGCATAAAGTTATTCGCCAATTCAGGATTATAGAAGCGCTGAAGAAAGAAGAGACAATCACCATTTTCAAACAATGTTAGGTCTTCATTAACGTATTCTGCATTAAATCCAATCTCAGAATAAAATGCTTTAGAAGTGTCGTAGTTTTTACTTGGAATAAAAGTTTTAATATCTATGACGTCCATATCTTGAGATCCCTCGCATTTCGCTGCTTTAAATTTAGACCGTGGCTAAATGGCAATAACAGCAAACATGTTTTCGCCATCTTCATCTAACCCCACCTCTTCGAAACCAAAGCTTGAATAGAAGGCTTTGGCGACAGGTTTCTTGGGTTATAGCATATCTCTATTTGTTTGAGTTCAGAAGTTTGCTATATGAGCGTGATAGTTTGGGATAAAGCAACTCTGCCAATTCCATCTACAAAGCAAACATACCGGTTAATCGAAACCAAGCGCTTTTTGAACGTCAATCACGGTAAGCCCTAATTGCTCAGCTTTTATTGTATCGATAGAGTCAAATTGTATTTTACAGCCGGCCTTAATCATATTAAGCCACGCACTGCGTAGTGCATCGGGTCGCTTGCCAGTCCAAAATGATTCGGTCTTATTGATGTAAGCGACCACAGCGTCAATATAACCATCATTATAAAGCTGACGCACCAAATCAAAGTCTGGCCCAAAAGCACCCAGCAGCGCAGAATCAACACTCTTTATAGAATTATGTAGCGCATGAAATGCACCCTCAACATCGCCTTGCCGATAGGCTATCCACGCCCTAGCGATATCCACATAATGATTTTCAATACTGAAACCATCGTACACATCGCCCGCTATTTGTTGTTCTGTGCTCATCTCATCAGCATATTCAAATGCGCGCTCAATCTTCAGTTCAGCTATTTCAATGGACTCAAATTGCGCACTATACTTTATATGCCTACTTAAGTTGTTGAGCACTTGATATGGATTACTGTTGAGCGACAAACTCAGTTGGTAGTCTTTCCATGTCTCATTTAGCAATCGACGATTTCTTGATTCAAGGTGTGCAAAACGCTTCTCAACATACTCTAGGTACTCAGGGTCGTTACAGCCTTGCAGGTAATCTGCGTAACTTTGTTTACTTAGGGTAAAAAAAAGGAGTATGTAAAGAAGAAAGCTTATAAACTTCAAGAGAGTCTCTATTCACTGTTGTCTATCTTCGTACTGAAAAAGTATAGAAATTGATCGTAAATTGTCATTAACTGCAATTGAAAAACCGCGTTACTATTACCCGGGTGAAAAGCCATATCGTATGATTTATATGGAAGACCCGTTCGGTAATATCATCGAAATTTACAGCCACAGCTATGAGCTTCACTACGCTAGTGGTGCTTATCAATAAGCCTTATATTCGTTAAAACGCCCGTATGTAACGGGCGTTTTAGCTAACTGAAAATTAAATGCAATTGAGAGACACCGATTATCTGCTTAAGGCTTTCTCCATCGCGCTTTAATACCACGGGTGTCGATATGAATGAATGGACCACGGTGAGGTTTAGGCCCGTAAACCCCCATACCACCGATCAAGCCTTTATATTCACTGCGTTTATTTAGCTCTGCAATCATGTTTGCCATAACGTCAGCATCTGCAATATTTACTACCCCATCGCCGTTTAAATCGTCCATTCTGTAGTTACCGTCATTATCGACAAAAATGTCGGCAGCATCGCCATATACGTGTCGACTAAATTTGACGTTACCGATTGCTTTATTATATTGAGGCGTTCTGTATCCGCTCATGATCACCATATTTGAAACGTGAATATTGTTCATATTCATTTCCCTTCTAAGCATTTCCAGCTTTAAAAGTAGAGATGGACGAAGATATACGAACTTAGGATAGCCAGAGCGCTGTTTACTGGTGAACTCTTTTAACGTGAAATGGGGAGACAACAGTAAGTCTTGGTTTTTTTGGGTAACTTCAATAAAGCCTTCGGGTTCAACGTAAACGTCTTTATTTTTAACTTCGCTTTCATCTGGATAAGGCCCTATATGATAATATTTTAGGCGTCCTCCTTGGACTTCCTCGGCAGGAACCATCACAAATACATTCAGTGACATATTAACCTGTCCGTCTTTACTTCTTATTTCTAGGCGCTGTTCACCCGGCGTATCTTTCGCCTGCCAGTGCCAGGTCATAGATTCGGATTTCTCAACCATTACGCCGTTTTCAAACAACTGATAGGTTTTGTCCGGTTGCGGATAAATAATTTCTAGCTCAGTAATTTCTCCAGGTAGCACAAATAAAGAAAAGACGTTATAAGGCACCACAATATTGTTGATCTTTAAACTAAACTCAGCGTCCTCTAGGTGAGCTTCATTTTCAACAACAACTGGCTCATGTGGCGCTTTTTGAGAAACTTTCTTCTGAATCATTTCGACACTCTTTGCATCTGCGCCCTGTAAAATAGCATTTGCATTATGTGCAGTTAAGAGTAATGCGAATGCCACTATCGAAGCTGCTAAGTTATTCACTATCATCTTCATATACCTTGTTACCACTATCGTTCGCTTATATTCTTTTACAGAGACGCTACCTGAGTAAGCGCCTGAGCGTCGCGTCGATCACGCTGATAAATATCATTTCTGAAGTTCACCTTACCGTCTTGGTCAGCCCACGCGGTCCAATACACCAAATGAATAGGCAGAGGCTCTTCAAGGTGAAAGGTTTTAGACTGGCTTAAATCACGGGCTGATATAACGTTATCCATTAGACTATCTACGCCCTGCTCTTCTGCAATTAACCTTGCTAGTGAAAAAGGGTCTTCCAATCTAATGCAGCCGTGTGACGCAGCGCGGTTTGTTTCACTAAACCACTGTTGATACGGCGTATCGTGCACGTACACAGCGTGTCGATTCGGGAATAGATATTTAACCTTGCCTAACGGATTTTTTTCGTTGGGAAGCTTTACTAAAAAATGGTCAAACTGATAAGGCTTTATGTTTTTCCAATCGATTGTATTGGAGTCAACCAACTCATCATCAACAAAACTGTTTTTGCGAATAACAATGTTGTTCTCTTCTAAGTAATCAGGGTTGTCTGCCACTTTTGGAGCGATCTCTTTAGTCGCGATCGAAAGTGGTATACGCCATTCTGGGTTAACCACAAACTTTTCGATATGATCGCTAAATGAAGGCGTAGCCCAACTTGGCTTGCCTACTACCACGTCTTTAGTAGCTTTTACTCTACCTTGACTAATATAACGAAGGCGGAATTCTGGAATGTTAACTAACACGTAAGCATCGCTGTCTTTTTCTTCGAACATTTCTAAGCGTGTTATATTCAGTGCTAATTGCTGGGCTTTTTCATCTGCCGTCACATTTAGTGCAGCAAGCGTCTTTCTGCCCACTACGCCATCGACTAGCAGTCCGTGGCGGCGTTGAAAATCTTTCACTGTCTCTTCAACATCTTCACTAAAAACGCATGACTTGGAGTTAACCGCTGTTAAAGCATGGACACAGCTGGTGTCTAATGATGAGTATTCTCTTCCTAAGCGGGAGATAAGCGCACGTATAACTTGGCTCTGCTTTTCGCCATTAGTTGTATTGTTATTGCGTGTGGCCTTTCTTAGCGCACCGTTTTCAAGAACTGATTCTGAATCTAGGGTTTTCCAGCCGCCCTGTTGGGCAATAGAAGAATAGAAAGCATAAGCGCTTTTCATTTGCTTTAACTGTGCTTGTAACGCTGAGGTTGTATTCGCCTCTTCCAAAGCTGCTGGTGTTGGAGTGGAAACGGTCGAGGCAACACCTACCAAAGGTAACCAGAAAGAAGCTGCAGCAATAAAGAGCTTTCTCGCTGTGCTAGAAGTCCGTTTGCTAGGCGTTAAGGAACGACCAAAAGCGTTCACTTCCAATTGGTTACTTTGACGCAATTGGACAGTATGCTTGACAGCTCGATGTTCGGTTTCCATTGATCTTTTCCTTGAAAATACACACATTGACAAGGTCGCAAAACGAGTGCCAAGGAATAAGAAGAATCGCAAGCGTTTGAAAAATATGGTTTATTTAAATAAGAAGGAAATGACAGGGTTTAGATAATAGAATTATTATGTGTAGGTAATTCAGCGCTTCAGTAATATTTTTACGGGAAAAGGTTAGAAAATAGCCGTAAATTTTACAAACTAGTTATCTTTCAGAATGATGTTGGATGGAATTGGTACGATTGAAAACCGCATTTGCTTTAAGCGAAGATCAATCACTACTAGAAACTAATAAAAATCTATAGCGCCATTCACACAAACCAAGCATCGCTACAAATATGCACTCGGCACTGATAAATAGCAGTGCGAATATACTCGCTTGTTCGTAATAAGTGAGAAGAATTCCTGCACATGTAACCGCCCAAAGAAAGTTTGCAATAGCTAAAGCCGTTACTTCATTAAGTTTTCTATTGCGCATTAGGGCAAGCCTTAATGCGTTTATGCCATAGCATAAATTCGCACCCGCTAAGAATAGAATAAGCCCTTTCGGCAGTTGATAGAAGTCGCTCGCTATATTTTGGAAAAGCAGAAGCAATAAGCCAGTACTCGTTCCTGCGATACCATCAACATGAAGTATGTATTTACCTAAAGAAGCTCTCATCCTTGCACCTGCGCCTAAAGTAACTTCTCGTGAGGATTAAGAAAAAACATTTTTTTCCAGCCTTGAGTTTCAGACGTTGCTTTCCATGGCAAAGGAATAAGAGAAACTATCGAGTAGTGAAGGTGAGGCTGCTTACCTTTGGCATTGCCAGTATCGCCAAGGGTTCCCACTTTATCTTTTTGAGATAACCAAGCCCCTTTCTTCACTGTAACTTCTTGCATATGAGCGTAATAATGCACACGCCACTTAGGGCCTAGAACCGCGACAACGTTACCTCCTTTACCTAATTCGCCTGTGTAGATAACATAACCTGTTGTGGCGGATTGAACAGGTGTACCTTTTGCCCCGAAGATATCTACCCCTTTGTGCACACCAGAACTACCCCATGGCTCGTACCAAAACGTATTGTGATTCCAGTCGTTAGAAGATGCCCCCTCTACTGGAATTACGAGCTTTTCTGGCACTATTAGCCCCGCGCAAATGATTACTAGAAAAACAAGTAGAGTTGATAAAATCTTTTTTTTCACAAAAGTTCCTTTTTATAGGTCGCACCTTTCGAAGGTTGTTTTCTCGGACTCAGATAAAAACTTTATTGGGGAATTACCTTTTAGCTATTTCAAGATGGCAAAAATATGGCTATCGTAAAACCGTCCATTTTTGAAGATGGCGTGTTGCAATATCGCTTCTTGCTCAAACCCTGCATTTAGCAGCAGCTTTTGCGAAGCAAAATTGGACGAAAATACGCAGGCAAAAATGCGCTCTATATTTGTGTTTGAGAAAGTAAGCGTAATAATCTGGCGCAGCGCCTCGCGCATAATGCCTTTTCGCCAATGTGATGAGCAAAGCCAGTACCCAACTTCTCCAGATCTCTCATATTCAAAGTTACCTGGGTTAACACCGATACACCCTACTAACTCGCCTTCATACTCAACAGCTCTTATAAAGCCTTGGGTACTACCCTCTTGAACCCACCACATGGCATCTTCTTTTGTATAAGGGTTAGGAATTTTTGTCGAAAGATATTGAGTGACCGAGGGTTGGTTTAAAATATCTACCAGTCTACCCACATCCCTCATTCTAAAATCTCTGAGTGTTACCTTGCTCACTAATTTATTCCCTTACCAAACATCCAATGCTGCATTTACTTTATAAGACTAACTTACCAGCTGACTCTTTCTTCAGAAAGTCTTATTCACCATTGACACATAAACAGAAAACATCACAATGGTTCTACCTCATATTTATTCGCGATCTTTAATGCTGTATCTTTCCGAATTTCAAACAAAGCTTTCTAATCAATACATTACGCCGGCATTTTCAATATCACTCTGTACTGAAAACGCACCTTCACACTTTCTAATTGCTGGTAAAAATAGTAGCGGGAAGTCGCTTTTGATTTCCGCCCTTGCTGGTAACGGAAAGGTCGTAAGCGGTAGTCGTGCATGTAGTTCGGTTGTTGCAGAAGTATCGGTTTTTAAACAGCAAGCGTTAATTGAAGAAGAAAAACAAAAAGACAGTGCGGATATTTTAGACGTAATAGCCCAGCCAACTTCAGTTCGAGAACTATTCGCGGGCATCAATAAAGATTACCAAAGTCATCGTTATTACAACGAGCTAGCCTCTGCTCTTAGAATTGAGCATTTGCTAGATAATGTGTTTCTTTCACTTTCAACAGGTGAAACCCGCAAGATTATTATTATGCTGGCATGGTTAAGTAATGCCTCTATTGTTTTACTTGATGAACCTTTCGAAGGCTTAGATGTGGAAGCGATAAGTGCATTTAGTCGCTTTCTTGTCTCTCAGCAGCAAGCTTCTTTAGTACTTACCGCCAACAAACTCGTAGATATTCCCAAGAATATGCAAGCCCAGTTGATTGTCATGGATGACTTGGCCATTACGTGGAAATCTGAAGATAAACTTAACTATGACGGTTTGCGCTCAGAATTAAGTACCTGGTTTGCACTAGAGTCTGATGATATAGATGTTCCCTCAGCTCTTAACGCTAAAGACAAACACGGCGATGACCCCAACCGCAACGACCTGAACAGTGAGTTAGATTCACTACCTCATACCTTAATTCAACTTAAAGATGGGTTCGTGCGTTTCGATGAGCGAACCGTATTTGAAAAGCTTAACTTTACGCTTAACAAAAATGAGCATTGGCAGATCACTGGTCCAAATGGATCAGGTAAAACCTGTTTGCTTCAGATGTTTAACGGTGATAACTCCCACTGTTATACCAACGATTTAACAATGTTTGGCATTAAACGGGGGACTGGCGAGAGCATATGGGATATTAAGAAGCACATTGGAATTATGTCTAATGCGCTACACATGCAGTACAAAGTGAATGCAAGTGTTGAGCACGTTATCATTTCAGGCTTTCACGACAGTATTGGTCTGTACACCCGCCCAACGCTAGCGGAGCGCATGGTGGCAGAGCAGTGGCTTCAAGTATTAGGTTTGAAACAGAAAAAGAACACGCCGTTTCAGTCACTGTCTTTTGGTGATCAGCGATTAGTACTTATTGCACGTTCTATGGTTAAGCACCCCGCCGTGCTTATTTTGGATGAACCTTGCAATGGTTTAGACGACTTCAACCGCCAAAAAGTGCTCAAGCTTATTGATATATTGGCTAAAGCAGGCACAAGTACACTGCTGTATGTAAATCATCATGCAGAAGAACGCATTCCTAGCATTCACAATACGTTAAATATGAAAGACTATAATATTTAAGAAGATTTGAGAGGCTAGGTACCAAGAAAGAAAAAAGCGCTATCACAAGGGAAAACTCATGGAAAAAATGATAGCGCCAAAGTGACCGATAATAAGTTACGCACAGTTTATAAAATTGCACTGTTTTTTAAAAACTACATAGGGTCAAGAGTAAGCAGTACGCGTTGAGTTTCAGGCATTACTTTGCAAGAACGGTGGACTGCAGCAAATTCCTCATGACCCTGCCACGCTTTTCCTTTAAGTAAGCCCACATCGAATGCGTTCATTTGCCTAACGCTGTTTTCTTGATAGTGCTGCCCCAACCTATTCTTCGTAAGCCCTTGAGTATTTGCGTCATTAAGGCCAATCATCGGGCTAGTTACCACACTTTCTTTCGGCAGCCACTCAGTACCTTCGCCCAAATAGGTATTCACCAACCGAACAGGTATATTGTCCACATGAAAGCTTGGGCACATTGCTGATGAAAGGGGCACTAACCTTATACCTACGCTGTCGCAATCAAATAGCGTGGTGAGCATGTCCGACAGCAAATAGATATCCTCAATGGCCGCCTGCTTTCCGGCGCTACTTTTGCCTTCAGGTAAAAGCTTTTCGATTTCCTCTTTAAGTGATGCTAAAGAGAAAACACCGCGAATTCCCAGTCCTAATGATGTAAAAATGTCGTCATAATATTGCGAGATGAGTGGCGCATCTGGCCTTGTCCATATGGCAACGCTGATCTCTTTTTTAAAGATATCGCCTAATACCATAGCATCGGCGCTTGAGCGCCAAGAACTGCTGCGTTCGAAGACAATTTTGTCGTCTTGTAGCGCCTGCATACTAGTGCTCCCACGCAGGAAATGGATCAGGCATTTCAGCCCAAACATGATGGCCTTGAATAAGCTCACCGTCTGTTAACAAGCAACGATCTAACCGCTCGATAATGTCGCTTTTATTAAGCCCTTGCCCAATGAAAACCAACTCTTGACGCATATCACCGAAAGGCTCCATCCACTGTTCTTCAATTGCTTTAAGGTACTCAGGGTCTTCAGGCCACTGCTCTTTGGGTACGGCTTTCCAAAACAGTCCAGCGGCTCCGTATCTCGCCATACCGCCTGCTTGGCTCCAACTGCCTGCTAACTGAGGGCGTGTTGCCAACCAGAAGAAGCCTTTTGAACGAATTAACTTACCTGCAATTTCTTAATTCAGACTTGTTTTGCTCATCACGTTGTTCGACTACTTGATGAGCGCTAACACTTCTCGGAATTTTAGATGCTGGCATGATTTTAAAAGGCCAAAAAGTTTCATCTCAAAACTGCTGATCCGTGCGCTCTTCAATTCATACAGTACCTAAAGTAAACATCCTCACACAAACCGCAATACCAAGGATATAATGACACCGGTTACGATGAGCTGAACCAAGCAAAAGCCCATAATGTCTTTGGCTTTAAGGCCTGCTATGGCAAGTACGGGTAGCGCCCAAAATGGCTGAATCAAATTAGTCCACGCATCGCCCCACGCGACTGCCATGGCAACTCTATTTATTTCGGCACCTAGTTCAGCGGCAGCAGGCAAGATTACAGGGGCTTGCACTGCCCACTGACCTCCCCCCGACGGCACAAAAATATTAACAATGCCTGCGCTAATAAAACTCCATACTGGCAATGACTCTGCAGATGCAAAGCTAATCAGCCATTCTGACATGGTCTGCGCCAATCCTGATTGAACCATTACCGCCATGATCCCCGCGTAAAATGGGAACTGAATAACAATACCACTACCGCCCTGAACGGCTTGCTGCAGGCTGTGCAGTACATTGCGTGGTGTACCGTGAAGGACAATAGCGAGAAAGAGAAATAGCGTATTAACGATATTGAGATTAAGCCCGCCCCCTGAAACAAAGTAGTTGGTGAGATAAGCAAGCCCTGCAAAGCCTACGAGTAACCCAAGCACCTTGCTGTTTTCAAGTTTGTCTGCGGGCCGCTCATTTGTTGCCGAAGGCAAAGCGTCGTCTTTTAGCTTGGCGCTATCGACAATAATGCTTTCAGATTCAGGCGGTAACATTAAACGATTAACAAGAGGAATAATCACGAACATGATTGCCAATAACAGCAAGTTAAACCCACTGAAAATAGTCTCGCCAGTGCCAACTACGCCAATCTGTGCTTCTGAAAAATGACCCGGCGTTGCAATAGTTAAGGGCACAGAGCCCGCTAAACCGCCATGCCATACAATAAAGCCTGAGTACGCGCTTGCCACCAATAACCGATAATCAACCGACACTTTTCTTGCCAAGGCTTTAGCAAACAACGCGCCTACAACAAGACCAAAGCTCCAGTTTATCCAGCTTGCGATAAGCGACACAATCGTTACCAGCACAATGGCGCTTCCAGGGCTTTTCGCTAAGCTCGCAAGTTTTTCAAGTAAGGCTTTTACCAACGGCGTGCATGCCAGCATAAACCCAGTGACTAACACCAAGAGCATTTGCATTGAAAATGTGAGCAGCCCCCAAAATCCGTCTCCCCACTGCTGAATTGTGGTAAGTGGAGACTGATTTTGAATGACCACTGCAAACGCAAACGTAATTAGGGTGAGTAATAAAACGAAAATGTAGGGGTCAGGAAGATATCTTTCGACGAGTTTGACGAAGGGTTTTGATGCTCTGTTTAGCATTAACGCTCTCACAACATGTTAAAAACTTGTTGCATATTAACGCGTTTATTTCCTTTTTGGCGAGTGACTAGTTATTTTTGTTTAGCCATTTCCGTAAGGTCGACGTTACTTTCTGATTATCGATAGGCTTGGTAAGAAAGTCGTTCATACCTGCTGCCATGCACATATCTTTGTCGCTTTGCATGGCATTGGCCGTCATCGCGATAATGGGCGTACTTTTGTAAATATCTCCCGCCGCGCCTTCACGAATGCGTTGAGTTGCTTCAAACCCATCCATTTCGGGCATTTGGCAATCCATAATAATTGCGCTGTATTGTGTTTTAAGATCACTGCACTTCAACATATCTAACGCTTCTAGGCCGTTGTTTGCCACATCCACCTGATAGCCTTCGCTTTCGAGCGCATTAGTAGCAACCAGTTGATTTATCGCGTTATCTTCAACTAACAAAATGCGTGTTGCTCCGATAGCTAAGGGACGATTTTCAATTTCTAGCTCTACTAGCGCTTCATCTGAATGTTGCTCTACAAAATCTATAGTACCCATACCTAACGTCTGAGTATGCACATCGTTTCGCGTACTGGGCTTACCTACCGTGGTTTCAAGTATTCTTAGTAAATCTGAAGTTGTTATGGGCTTAGGCAGACACTCGTCTATTGGCAGTCCTCTATACTCGCTGTAGCTATCGACATCGCTCAGTTTAGTCATCAGGATAATACGACCGTGCTTTAAGTTTTCGACACCCTTAACATTCAGTAAATGGTTGTCTTGCTCGTGTTCATCAACCACTTTTTCTAAAAATAAAATATCAATATTAAACGGGTCTTGTTCACTGTCCTCATCAGCTGAGCAAAGCGCTGCCGCCTCTTCTAATGATGATGTAGTTAACGCATTCACCCCCCAACACTCAAGCTGAGTTTGCATGGATTGTCTTATTGACGCATTGTTATCTACTACTAAGCAACGTGTGTTTTCTTTAACAAGTTCGGGTTGCAGTTTCATGCTTTCCTCCGAACCCGAAACTTTACATATAACGTTGAAGCAACTACCTTTGCCAAGCTCTGACGTAACGCTTATGTCCCCTCCCAATAGCTGACACAGTTTCCTAGTTATACTTAAACCAAGTCCAGTTCCTCCAAAGCGCCTGGTTGTAGAGGCATCTACTTGGGTAAAGGCGTCAAATAAATGAGGAAGTTTTGATTCTGGTATACCTATACCCGTATCTTTTACGGTTAAGTGAAGCATAGCTTCACTTTCAACATCACTTGGAAGTAACTTTGCAGCAATGTATATCTCACCCTGTTCAGTGAATTTAACGGCATTACTTAAAAGGTTAGTCAGAATTTGTTGAATTCGGTTTGGATCTGAATGTATCTTTGTATCGTTAACTTTAAGGACATCAACGATCACTTCTAAACCCTTTTCTTGTGCCGAGTGAGCTACTGATAGCGCAACACTTTCCACTAGCGCCCTTAGGTCAAAATCTACCGACTCTAGTTCAAGCTTGCCCGCTTCTATCTTCGAAAAGTCTAGAATATCATTAATGAGTACGAGCAATGAGTTAGCACTAGACCTAGCAATGTTTAACCGCTGATTCTGTTCAGCAGTAAGCTCACTCTTCTTCAACAGACCGAGCATACCTATAACACCATTCATCGGCGTCCTAATTTCATGGCTCATATTGGCAAGAAATTCAGACTTCAGTTTCGTTGCTTCTTCTGCTTGTTCTAGTGCTTGCTTCAAATGGTTGGCTTGCGCTTTTAGCGATGCGGTTTTTTCAGATACCTGCTGCTCTAGTGTTTGAACAAAGCGCTTTTGTTTTGTAATTTCCGTTTGTTGTAAGCGGGTGCGCAGGTAAATCACCGAAATAACCATACCTAACAAAATTAAGCCGTAGACAGTGTATGCCCACCAGCTTTTCCATGGTGCTACGGCCACATGTAAATTTAAGGATAGGGAACCATCACCCCACTCTCCATTTGGTTTCATGGCTTTTACGAGTAGCCTGTAGTCACCACCATTTAAGTTGGTAAACGACACCGAATCATGATTTCCAATATCAATCCACTGCTCATCGTACCCTTCTAATTTGTAAGCAAAGCGGGCACGCTTAGGATCTGAAAAATCCAAAAGCGCAAAATCTAATGAAAAAAAGTAATCTTCATAAGAAAGGTCGATATCAGTGACATAGGACAGCGGCTTATCGAGCTCTACCGATTCCCCCATCTTTTTAAAACCAGTGAGAACTATGTTTGCGCTAACGGCGTCGGTTTGCTCTTGGTTGTATTTGAAGTATTCTATTCCCCGCTGACTACTCGTAAAGAAAGTTTTTCCACTCGCTTTAACTAAGCTATCTGAGTAAAAGTTTTTGCCTGCCAAATCTGTGGTACGGTTGTAGCTAATAACATTTTGTGTATCGGGGTTATAGAGAAGAATACCTTTATTGGTGGTAAGCCACAGTCTGCCGTCATCGCCATCAGCGATAGCTCTTATTAAGGTGGTGGGCAGCCCATTTTTCTCACTAAAATGCTGAAAAGATTTAGACTCTGCGAAATATTTGAACAACCCCCTTTGTGTTGCTACCCATATTTCTCCATTACTCGTTTGGTGGATATCTTCAACAATGCTATCAACTAAACTTCCCGTGTGGTCCTCTGCGCCACTAAAAAACGCGAAACTTTGACTAGCAACTGACCACAAATTCACACCTCCCCCCGTGCCCACCCACATATTGCCGCTAGCGTCTTTGTATAGGCTGTGAATTTCTGGGTGCGTTAAACCGTCTTTGGTTGTGAGATGCTTGTACTCCCCGGAAAGTTTGTTGTAAATGTAGATACCGTGCTTGTAGGTACCAATCCAAACATTGCCATCATTATCTAGTTCAAGCGCTCTAAACTCTCGAAACTGGCGATAATTACTGTCAGTATTAGGGTATTCAATACGACTTACTGTTTTAGTTCGTCGGTCGACTTTGGCCACAAAGTTGTCTTGTGCGACCCACAGAAAACCCGCTTGATCTGGCACTATAATAGGTCTTTCTATAACCCCACGCTCTTCATAACCTTCAAGCTCTTTAAATACCGAATCGTGTTCTTTTTGCAGAAGCTCTTCTTTAACTTTCCATTTGAACACGTCGGCGTTTGCCGTGACGATAAGTACATCGCCATTTTCATCGCTGTTATCAAGTGCGATACCGCTTGGTGCGGTTAGTAATTCACTGTTAATTTGTTTAATCTTACCGCGAGGAGAAAATTTAAAGATTCCATGAACCTCACTGGTAATCCACTTGGTTTTAGTGTGGTCTTCAAAAATTATGCGAAGGCCATTTTCATAACCAAAGTCGACCTTCTCAACATAGTTGCCCTCACCGGTATGACGATACAATCCCTCGGTAGTGACGAACCATATTTGACCATCATGGTCCTCAATCATTGAATTTACTTGACTTAGTGGTTTACCTTCTCGTGTCGTTTGAGGCAGAAAAACACCGGAACTTGGAAAGAATAAGAAGGGCCCATTTTGCGTAGCGACAAATAGCTGATGAGAAGATGTGCGAAGTAAGCTACGTATTTCATTTGCGCCTGTAGCCGTTTTATTTTTGGGTTCGGGCAAGAAATGCTTGGCGTTTAACGTTTTTTTATCGAGTAAATTAATCCCATAGCTGGTTGCTACCCAAAGGCTATCGGCGTCGTTATCAATAATGTCCCAAATACGATTATGGGAAAGGCTATTTTTAACTCCAGGTATTTTTTGAACTCGCTGAAATCGCCCATTGCCTAAAAAACGATTAAGCCCTTTGTCGTAAGAGCCCAGCCAAATATCACCTGCGCTATCTTGAAAAAGTGACTGTATTCGGTTTGATGATAAAGAGTCTGCTTCGTTAGGCACGTTTGAGTAGCGTGCATACCGACCAGTTGTAGGCTCATATCTGTTAACACCACCGCCCCACGTTCCCACCCAAATATTGCCCTCAGCATCCAACATTAAGTTGCCGGCATCGTTGTGAGAAAGACTTTGCTCGTTTTCGCTATTTGACTCAAAGAGCTTTACGTTGCGGCCGTCGTATCGCATCACGCCATTTTCCGCTGTACCAAACCAAAGGAAACCTTGGCGGTCTTGGACTATGGAATAGATTTCTGATGAAACAAAGCCATCTTCAGCGGTTAAAAGTTCGACCGCATATTCATTCATTAACCTGTTTGACTCCGAAGCAAACACCAACGAAACACAAAACAGATTGATTAGAAAAATTGCAAACGTTCGCTCGAGAGAACGTATAATTTTTGCTTTATTCGCAGGTAAGAGGTGCTTCAAAATAAGAATCGAGGCGATAAATTGAACTACCGTTACTTTAGTACATTCTGGTCTTTCGAACCATTCAACAAAAGGCGCATTTGTACGATATCCTTGACCATTATTGACTTACGTCATAGCGCACTATTAACTTTAGGCTAAAATAGGTGCGTATTGACCGATAAGATTTGCTTTGAACTTTATTCAGATTAAGCCTGAGTATCTATAGATGTTCAAGCCTAATAATCCATTACATTTTCATCAGGGGAACGCTATGACGAAGTCATATAAAGAAATTACAGATAGTTTAAATCCATATCTAGCCGAGGTTAAAAAAGGCGTGCCAGAAGTCATGAAGGGATTTTCTGATATGGCCAAAGCGGCCACCGCCGACGGCGCGTTAGATAAAAAAACGAAAGAGTTTATTGCCCTTGCCATTGGCATCGCAACACGATGTGATGGCTGCATAGGCTTTCATGCTAAAGCGCTAGTGCATTTAGGTGCTACCCGTGAAGAAATCGAAGAAGTGTGCGGTATGTCCGTCTATATGGGAGGCGGCCCATCATTTATGTATGCTGCCGATGCTTTGCGTGCTTTTGACGAATTTAGTGAATAATTCTGAATAAAAAAGGCCGAGTAATTTCTCGGCCCTTTCAGTCAAATTGCAGTGTCGCCTGTTACAGTGAGTTCATACTCTGCACACTGACAGGTCCAAGCTCAGCGGCTTCAACATCCGCTTTAATTTTTTCGGCATCACCAATGATTATCCAAGTCAATTTTTCCGGATGCAGCACTTCTTCAGCCGCACTACTTAAATCGTCTAAAGTTAAAGCATTATACTTTTCGACCAAAGTCTCTGGATAATTATATTTCCTATTGAATCTCTTGCTTGATAAGAGACTATACATCACCGCATTAGCCGTTTCGAACTGACCAGGCAAAGAGCGAACTTCATCCAATCGTGCTCTTTCTAACTCATTCGCCATTGGCGGTTTATTACCTATATATGCACTGAGTTCTTTTTTGAGCTCAAGCAGAGACGGCCCTGTTTTATCAGTTTGCACTGGCGCATACACCATAAATGGGCGTTGACCTCTCGCGTCTTGAAGGAAGGTATACGCGCCATAAGACCAGCTCTTATCTTCTCGTAAGTTCATGTTCACGCGAGCTGTGAAAGCGCCACCTAAAGTTTGGTTCATAGCATTGATGGCTATGTTGTTGTCAGCACCTGTTGATGGCGCTAAATGCGCAGCCAGAATAAGCGACTGTTGCGCACCGGGGCGGTCAATAATGATCGCTTGGCCTTGCTCAGGCATTGACGCTTCAGCTATTTGTTTCGTGCCTTTGTTCCCTTTCACTTTCCATTTACCAAACTCTTTTTCAAGCATGGGTTTTATGGCATCTAACGTAGTGTCGCCAACAACAAAAATTGTCGCGTTGTCGGGACGTAACCACGTGTTTTTAAAGTTAACAAGGTCGCCTCGGGTAATCGCTTGTACGTCTTGTTCAGTTCCGGTACCAGTAAACGGGATACCATAAGCATGATCTTCTCCGTAGATAAGCGGCGGAAGTAAGGTTAGCGCAATACTTACAGGGCGAGTTTTTTGTTGCGCAATATTACTTAAAATAAGCGCTCGTTGACGTTCAATCTCTTCCTCTTTGAACGTGGGTGATTTCAAGATATCACCCATAAGCGCCAAAGAGGGCTCCATGTTCTCTGTCAACATGGACATGCTAACTGTTGTGGTGTCTAGATTTGATCCAGCATTTAAATTTGTTCCCAGTTGCTCAAGCTCTGCCGCTAGTTCCAAGGCATCATATTTACCCGCACCTTCGTCAAGCATTTGCGTAGTAAAACTGGCGAGCCCAAGCTTGCCCCCCGCATCGGCAGCGTACCCTGCGTCAAACTGTACCGCCACATTCACCAATGGAACCGTAGCACGTTGTGCAAACACCACATTTATACCGTTAGATAAAGTGGTCTCCGTGACCTCTGGGAAGCTTAGCTGTGTCTCGGCATCAATTGATGGCAAACCTGAACTGCGATCGACCCCTTCAGTAGATGCGGCATACTCGATAAACGGCACCACCGTGATTTGATGCCATCCTTCTTTTAACCATTCATTCGCAGCCGCTTTAACCCCTTTAGGAGTAGCCTGTCCTAGCTCACTCAATTCAGTTTTGAAGTAGTTAGGGTCGCCAGCAATGAACTCACCACTAGCAAGCGTATCGGCTTTACCGCCGAAGCCCCCAACCTCTTCAAGCCCGCGAATAATTGAAGCACGTCGCTTAGTCGACACCAATTTAACTTCGTCTTTGCTTGGACCTTTACGCAAAAACTCGCTAATGACCTTATCTATTTCTTTTTCCACTTTAGCTACGTCAACGCCGTCTTTTACGTCAACCGTCACACCAAAAATGGACGCCATTTGTAGCTCGTAGTTAAACACCGAGGCATTGGTAGCAATTTGTTGGTCGTACACCAATTCTTTGTAAAGGCGTGAGTTTTTACCATCGCCCATGACACTCGCGGCAATGAACAAATCTGTTGCGGTTGAAGAGGTATTTTCAGGTGAAACCCAAAGGCGGTAAATGCGCGATTGTGGAACCTTGTCTTGAATCACTTCTCGGGTATTTGCACTGCGCTTGGGTACCCATGCTTCCCATTTAGACAGTGCTGGGCCCGGCTCAATGTCAGCGAAGTACTTGTTAACCAGAGGTTTGGCTTCTTCTGCATTAATGTCACCGCTTAGCACCAGTATTGCGTTATTCGGTCCGTAATATTGATTAAACCAGCCTTTAACGTCGTCAAGCGACGCTGAGTTAAGGTCTTCCATCGAACCTATTACCGTATGATGATAGGGATGCCCTATGGGAAATAAGCCCTCAAAAATATGCGTGAATACGCTTCCATATGGCTGGTCTTCGCCCTGACGTTTTTCATTTTGTACAACGCCACGCTGTTCGTCTAATTTCTCTTGTGTTACCGCACCTAACAAGTGGCCCATGCGATCAGATTCCATCCAGAGAATACGATCAAGTGCAGGTGTCGGAACGGTTTGGAAATAGTTAGTACGGTCAAAGTTGGTGGTACCGTTTAGGCCTGTGGCCCCGGCTTCTTGAAGCGGCCCGAACCATTCATCGTCATAGTTCTCCGTGCCGTTAAACATTAAGTGTTCAAACAGGTGCGCAAACCCTGATTTTCCGTTTGGTTCGTCTTTTGAACCCACTTTATACCAAACCGCAACCGCAACCACTGGGGCCTTGCGGTCTTCATGAACAATTACGGTTAACCCATTATCGGTAGTGAACTTTTCGTAGTCGATATTGATATCGTTTTTAGCAAACGCTGAGCCAACCAGCGTACTACTTACTGCCAGCACACCTACACTTACTTTTAAGCGCTTGGTGAGATGTTTAATTACAGTCATGTCGTCATCCTTAATTCTATTGTCTGTGCTGAAAGCCAATAATAAACATATACCAATCTGGCGGTTTATAAAGAACTTCGCAAATAAAACTGTTACGGATTGTAAAAAAGGTAAAAAGGACGAACTCAGAGATAATTTTTTTGGGGAGAAACGTTAGCGAAGCAAGCCGCAATTACATTGCGACTAACCTTGCCCAAAGTGCTTTTACTTGCTCAGCATCTTCATTTTCTAATTCATTGTTAGCGAAAGCACTATTAAGGCTTTCGAGCATTTTATCATTAAGCATTGCAACAGTAGCGCCTTCTTGCATCTCTAATTGGCGAGCCTCAACGGCAAAATGGCCTTGTAAGTAGCTGGCAATAAATAATTCGTCATCACTACCGTGATTGACCACGTCATCAAGCGATGCCTCAATATTTGCGATAGCTTTAACGACACTTTCTGGTGCTGCAGCAGGTGGTAACACGTCTTACTCCTTCCTGTTTCAAATTTCTATTCTTTATTTCTAACTTTCTATTATCAGTTCGAGATAATTAAATTTGGTTTTAAAGGTAATCTATCAGCCTAATTATATTGCACTGAGTCTTTAAACACCTTGGCAAAGCACTTTGTCTTTGTAGCCCGTAATAACCGAAAACGCACCTGCTAGTTCAACGTCTAGCGCTGCGTCGCTTGAGTCTAAGCGAAGCGGTTTTCCGTTTAATGCCTGCAGTTTTTGCTTAGTGGCGACAACAAGCATATTTTGTTTGCCAATTTGACGAATAAACGCTGGACTTAACTGTTGATTTCCACGGCCTAAGATGTGCCCTTGACCACCAATAACCGTCAAAATTACTTTGGTAGGTTTGTCTTTTGTCAGCGCAATTAGTTCGCTGGCAGTCACGTCACTTGCGATTAACTCGCCTTGTTTAACCACGTCAACACCTAGCAAAGTATTGTCCAAGCGAAGGAACTCCATAACCGCACCTACGGTTGAGCCAGAGCCCATAACAAAAAAGGTATCAGGTTCATCTTCCATAATTTCGCTGACATAAGCAGCAATGTCGTCCAATACCAGCGCTTCGTCTTCTTTGCCGCCCATTTTTACGGCTTGAACGTAAGTTAGTTCTGCCGGCACGCGCATTTCGCCATAGTGCTTAGCAATGACTTTACCTTCACGAAATGCATTCTCGTCAATATCACGTACTTCGGCGTCCATTTCACTCACAAGCTCGCCAGCAATCATCTGACTTACTACCTGCCCTGCAGCTGACGGCGACACGCAGTAAACGCCAGAATGAATTTTACAACCGGCGGGCACACCTAACACAGGGACTTGTGTGCCGACGACGCTACAGATATTGCGGGCTGTGCCGTCGCCGCCTGCAAACAGCAGCAAGTCAACGTTTGCCTCAACCATTGCTTTCGCTGCGCGCTCTGAATCTTCACCCTCGGTTTGTGCAGCACTAGGTGTGTAAATTACCTCATAAGGAATACCTAGCGATTCACAAACTGTTTCGCCCATATCGCCCGCCGCTGTCACTACGGTAAATTTCCCCGGCAATGCTTCAAGGATACTGAGCGCTTTTGCCATTTTTTCATTGGCTTTCTTCTCTGCTCCCATCGCCAATGCTTTTTCTCTAATTTCTGCACCGTCGCTACCTTTAAGAGCAAGGGCTCCGCCTATACCAGCAAAAGGGTTTATAAGAACACCAAGCTTAAAAATGGCTGGGCGGTCAGAATCATTATTTATCATGCTGCATCTGCTCCAGTGGCATCATCGTGCGTCTTTTTGCAAAAAGTGGTTGCTAAGGCGTTGATAAATCGTTCAGCTCTAGGCGGAAAGCCATGGGCTTTATAAAATGCTAGCTGTGCAGCAACATTTCTAGTAAAGCCTTCTCTGTCGGGTTCTGCACCATTTAAATTATCCGTACTCACCTGAAATTTTCTGCCTGCGGCTTCGGTGAACGCCCATTCGATGGCTTGTGGCTTAATTTCTACTTTTTCAAAGTCTGCTTGCTGCGCTGCATCGCGGCCATCGGGGCAATACCAGTAACCGTAATCTTCTAAAAGCCTGCGCTTTTCTCCTGCAATACACCAATGCGCAATTTCATGTAAGGCACTCGAAAAAAAACCATGAGCAAAGACGATTTGATGGTAAGGCGTTTCGCTACCCGCTGGGATGTAAATAGGTTCATCATCACCCAAAACCAAGCGCGTATTGAAATCTTCAAACGTGCTATTAAATAGTGATATTAACGTGGGTACATCGCTGTCTTTTTCTAAGCCCGGGTGCTGCACACTAGCGGTCTCCTTGATAAGGACATTGTTCAATGATGACTGACTACTTTGACTGTTCATTAAGTTTATTAAAAATCTAAATAAGGGGGCTAAACTAATGGCAGCAGAGTATACCAGTAAAACTTTGCCTTCTCACTTGAAAGGGACGCTTGCTTAGGTCAATCTAGGTTTACAACAGCGGATAAGCCACACTAGCTCAACAGGGAGTTTGTCATTTGGCGCAAGAGATAATTAAACATATTCATCGGGTAAATGCCCTTCGTGATTTGGCCAATCAGCTGGGCGTTATGCCTATCATTCATCAACTGCAGCATTGGCAGTGCGAACGCCTACTGGTAACGCACGACGATTTGGCACAGCAAAAACGTTATCAAAAAGCCATGGCGTTTTTTGTAGATGAATTATACGGGCCGAAAGATTTTAGCCAGCGTGACGCAGACTTAGTTCGCGTTATTCCGAAGCTCGCGAAAGTATTGCCCGATAAAGCCATGAACGCTATGGACGATGCGTTATCCTTAAATGCACTATCGTTCGACTTAGATATGGCAATGGCTCAGCACTTACAAAATCATTTTCCTGGTGCCCCCATCAACCGAGACAACTACGCCCTGGCTTATCGAAATGTAGGCAGGATGGAAGATAGAGAGCATCAAATCGACATAATTTCCCATTTGGGCGATCAACTCTCTGACGTAATAAAGATTCGTGGTATTGGTATGTTGATTTCGTTATCCCGCCGCCCAGCTAAATTAGCGGGTTTACTGGCTCTACACGAATTTTTGGAGCGAGGGTTCAATGCTTTTAAAGCACTTGGTGATGTGCAAAGCTTTATTCAGCCGGTGTTGGTACGTGAAAAAGCGATAATGCAGACGTTATTGAGTGACGAGTTGACGTTACCTGAAGATAACCCTCTGCCTGTGGTATGAGGCGTATTACTAGGTTGTGAAGAAACAAGGCAGGATTAAAGCAAAACATATGAGTAAGGAAAAGGTTTGAGCAACCCAACGTTTAATTGGATGTTAGACAACCCCTACGTGCAGCAATGGCATATTGATGAAACACACATCGACCACTATCAGCATGTGAATAATGTAGCGTACCTGTCGCAGCTCGAAAGCTTAGCTTGGGCCCATTCAAACGCTCTTGGCTTGCAGTTTGCCGATTATCAGGCGCTGAACAGAGGTATGGTGATAAAGCGTCACGAACTTAACTATCATCTGCCAACACATCTTGGAGATACATTAGAATGCGCCACTTGGATAGTGCATTGCGATAGCAAACTTACCTTGAAACGCCAGTTTCAATTTATCTGCCCAAAGCGAAACAAAACCGTATTTGATGCCATGACCACATTTGTGTGCGTTAGCCTTGATACTGGCGCCCCTAAACGAATGCCCAAGCAATTTGTGGACGTCTATGGAAAGGCGAGTTTACAACAATGAAGACATGGCTCGCAGTTCTGCTTACACTGTTTCTATGCGTGTCGTTAGGCATCAATGTTTACCTATGGATTAGCTTAAAGCAGCACAACGACGGCGCTTATAAGCTAGAAGCAGACTATGAGCATCGTTTACAACATGAGGCAGCGCAAGAAAATGAGACTCAGGCGAAGGGCAATATAGAGCCATTCAACAAACAACGTGAATCCACCTCTTCTTCGAACGCTGACAGAACTCGCATACCGTCAAATGAGCGTGAAGATTTGCGCTTATCTTCGCGACAAATTGACCAAAATGATTTAGCAGCCTTAACGACTCTACTCAATGATGGACAGTATGCGTTGCTTGCCACTGAACTAACCAACTATTTAAAAAATGACCCTCTCAACGAATCGCTACTGTTACTTGAAGGTGAGCTGATTGAGATGACGAAGCCTCTCTCAACGGCGATAGTGCATTACTACGATATAGCTGAGTTGCCTCTTACACTTGAAACGCTCTCGTTTATCGGAACTAAAATTGCCACTTTGTATCAACAAGCGCAAACGCAGTTAAGTCAGGACGAACAATGGGAACTGGTGGCTAGGCTAAATGAACCCTTATATCAGCGCATACCCGACGCGAAACATTACACCCTAAACTTGGCAGAAGCGTATGCTTACCAGCAAAAGCTTACGCTAATGGAAGATGTACTCGCTGCTCTGCCGTTAAACGATAGAGACGCCAATGTCATTCGCGATAAAGCCTATGAAATGCGCGATATAGCCAGCGCGGACACCGCGCCAAGCCGCAGCGAAATCGAACCCACAAGCCCGGACGCTGCTAGGTATCAAACACGCGTAGCCTTGGAGCGCATTGGCGACCAATATCGCCTTGAAGCGAAGGCGCTTAACCAAAAAGCCACCATGATTTTAGATACAGGTGCCAGTACCACCGCAATATCGTCAAGATTATTTGCTCGCTTGGGCCGTATGCGAAACCTCACGTTTATCGGTAACTTCAACGTAAGGACTGCATCTGGCACGATAGAAGCGCCGCTGGTGCAAATACCGCGCTTTTATTTTGCTGGCTATGAGTTCAAGGACGTTTCTGCCATCGTGCTACCCGAAGACGCCCTACCCGATGCTGATGGTTTACTGGGAATGAACGTTTTAGGACAGTTTGACTTTGCGATAATGCCCCAGTCTAGTGAATTGATTTTGACAGAGCGTGATAATTAGCGCGCAAACTTTGTATAACGCTGCTGGTGCCATGTGATAAAGTTCAGAGAGTTCGCAAATATTCAAACAGCAGTTGTAATGCCACGGTTGGTTTTTCTTTTCAGCATAATTTATCTAACAGGTTTAGTTAGAAGTATACACGCACAAGAGTATGCTAATTGTGTGAGCTGCCATCAGGAACAAGTTACGTTGTGGCAACAATCAGATCACGCTAAAGCAATGGCCCATGCTAATGATAGAACCGTGCTTGCCAATTTCGATAATGTTTCAATAACTCACTTTACGCAGAACGTACGCTTTTTCAAAAACGACGATAAATTTTTTGTCGAGTTGACAGAAGCAGGAAGTACGAATATCTATCCGATTACTTATGTTTTTGGTCATTTTCCGTTGCAGCAATACCTCATCGAAACACAAGCAGGTAAACTTCAAGTTTTTCCTTTTGCTTGGGATACTCGCGACAAATCAAAAGGCGGCCAACGTTGGTTTCCCAATTATCCATCTGAGGATATTACTCCTAAAGACAGACTGCATTGGGAACAACCGATGCAAAACTGGAATGGTATGTGTGCAGACTGCCACTCAAGCGGTTTAAAGCGTAATTTTGATACTAAGACACTTACATTCGACAGCCTGTTTGATGAAATTAATGTGTCGTGCGCATCCTGCCACGGTGATACGGCATCGCATTATGCTGCAAATACAAAAAGGGCTAATGACAGCGGATCAGATAAAAAGTCTAAGATTACGCATGTTGAAAAAGCCAATCACCATAGGCCATCGCTCACTTTTCCCGATTTATCTGTTAATGAACAACAAGCTATTGGAAAGTGGCTGTTAAAAGACGGAAGCAGCATCGCCGCTTGGCACGAACAAAAAAATGGCGAGTTTATTCCTGCAAAACGAGACAATCGGTTCATGGAAACATGCTTTGCATGTCACTCTCTGCGCACCTCACTTTCTGACGGAATAGACCCTAAAAAACCTTTCCTAGACCAGTTCTCCCCCTCGCTTCTTATTTCTCCATTGTATTTTGCTGATGGGCAAATACGTGAAGAGGTTTATGTGTACGGCTCTTTTTTACAAAGCCGCATGTATGAAGCTGGTGTTAACTGTATAGACTGCCACAACCCCCACTCTATGAAACTCAAAATAGAGGGAAATAGTTTGTGCCTTCAGTGTCACTCGGCATTGGCCTTTGAAGGTGAAAAGCATACAAAGCATATGGGTAGTGAAGATGCAAATCAGTGCGTAAACTGCCACATGCCCACGCGCACCTACATGGGTGTAGATGCACGGCGGGATCATAGCTTTAGTATTCCAACTCCCAATGTTTCTTCAACTACTGGTGCACCCAACGCATGTTTAAACTGTCACGTCCAAGATAATGATTGGGTATCAGAAAAGCTAATCAACTGGTATGGCAAAGACTCTACGCTAAGCAAACAAGAAAAAAATTATATCTCTCTTATGCAGGGCAATGTTCATAGTAAACAAGCTGTGCTCCGTATCGCCCATTCGTCGTCTCTTCCAGTTATAAAACGGGCTACTGCGCTGAGCTTGTTGGCATCGTCAAACCAGTCGCTTACTGATAAAGAATTAGGGAAGTTTATTCTGGATGAAGAGCCTTTGATAAGACTGGGGGCGGCGCAAGCCGGCCGAGCGCTTCCGCCTAATGAACGAACGAAAACGTACGCTAATCTTCTTGATGATAAGTATAAAGCTATTCGAGTGACGGCAGCTAATAACTTGCTTGGTCTGGGCTTAAACACAAAGGTCTTCAAAAAGGCGCTAGAAGAACTTAGGTTGTCGAATACCGTAAATCAATGGCGGGGCGAAGGTAACCTCAATCAAAGTCTGGTTGAATATCAACTCGGCAATATTCTTCAAACAGAAAAGCTGCTAAAACAAGGTCTAACTGTAGACCCTTACTTTGAGGCGAACTACATCAACTTGGCCGAATTGTATCGCGCTCAAAATAAACTTCAGTTAGAAGAACAAACCCTCATTGATGGGATGAGTAATTTGCCTGATAGTGCGCTCATCCATTATTCGTTAGGCATGCTGCATGTTCGTAAACAAGATAAACCAACTGCAGTTGCACTTTTTAAAAAAGCAACAGAACTTGGCCCTGACAACCCACAAAATTGGTATATTTACGCCCTTGCTTTAGATAGTGTAGGTCAAACGAAAAGCGCGCTCAACGTGCTAAAAAAAGCCCTAAAGAGGCAGCCTGATAATTCGCTTATCAGCTTGGGGTTGTCACTTTCACAAAAAATAGGCGATGAAGCGTCGTACCGCTTATTCCAGTCTAAAGCTAGGCGGTAGACAACTTGCCGCATTACTGAGGTAATGCTTTGCTTGTCTTAATGGGCAAGCGTCATACCTGTAAAAGCCACTAATCAGCATTTACTATAACTAATGGAAACGTCTCAAACGCCACCCCTTCATGACCCGTTTTCATAAAGTTGCGGATATTAGCGTGGTCGTTACCATCTGGGTTTTTAAGTACGTCTTCACGATAAAAGCGCCCAAACAAAGCCAGTGTTTGTGCTTGATTTAACTTCAAATACTGACCAAGTGCGAGCAGCTTACATGAGCCGTTGTTCTGGTTCGCGTCGTTTGTAACATTACCATTAGTGAACGCAGTTGGCGTAAAGGAAAACGCGCTATCAACGAGCGCGATAACATCGTTGAACTCGATAGTCTCTGGTGAATTGCTAACGGCTTGAACTAAATCTTGAGTATTGCTGAACGTCATATTTATC
>NZ_BAAJLT010000015.1:0-170778 GCF_057552975.1 Alteromonas sp. 5NW40-0090 | reverse complement strand
TCAAACCGTTCATCATCTTCTCCCGACAATTTTATTTCATACTTGCCCACAAAGCCTGTGCTGTAACCTGCACTTTTTAAAAGCGCCGGGTATACATTTGACGATTCTTTTTCGCCTGTGGGCGGTCGCCCAAAAGTAAAGTCGTGAGTACGCTCTGTTAAACCTGTCAGAATACTGATTCGACTTGAAGCACATATCGGAGTTGTCACAAAGGCATTTTCAAACACTACCCCGTCATTAGCTAATGCATCAAGGTTAGGCGTTTGAACTTGAGACGAATTTCTGCTTAACAAATCCCAGCGATGATCGTCAGCGAGTATGAAAAGTATGTTTGGAGGCCTGTTTTTAGTATTTGCAGTGTTATCTTCGTTAGCTACTGCTTCGTTGAAACATACTGCTAAGAAGTTGAGAAGTAATGTTAAATAAAAGAATGTTATTTTCACAACCTTCGTCCTGTTGAAAAGAAAAAGCCCCTCTAACTCACGGCGCTAGAGGGGAAACCCTACTTTGGAAACTAGTTTTGAGTTGCGTTAGCTACAGTCGAAGGCTCACTGTCTGACTTTGAGTTTTTTGTGTTAGCAAGATAGACGTATGTAGCTGTAATGAAATAAATGATCGTCGCAATCAACAATGGCGTGTGCAAACCACTGTCACCATTATTGACGAAAGCCATTACCCCAATCACCAGACAGGCAACTAACGAAGTGATAGCAGCGTATGTCGCAACGGAGACCACAATCGTAGACTTTTCTTTGGAAACTTGTGTCGAACTCTTAGATAAACCATCTAGAAACGTTTTCTCTTCTTGCCTACGGCTTGCCTCCGCAGCTTCGGCGATTTCCGCTTCCTTAAATCTGGTTTTAGCGCCCATAGAAATTGATAGCAAGCAATAAACTATCGTTGAGTAAATCCATATAGGAATTAGAAGGAAAAATAGATGAAGTACGCCTGACTGCTCTAGTACATAGCTTAAAGCGAGCGCTGATAGCCATGTGATTATTGCCGCCCAGTTTGTGTTATTCCCTTTGTATTGTGACCAGTAACGAGTTAGCCCAATCCTAGGGAAAATCCAATGTTCTGCGACAATAATTGCACCTACTGGCGCCATCATAAGGCCCATGATTCCTACAAAGCCGAGTAGTTGGGAAAACACAAACGGAAAGCACGCTATGATAGTCGTTACGACGCCCACCACAATAGTCGACTTCTCCCTACTCCACTTTGGGTTTAACGAACTAAATGCTAGGCCAGCACGGTAGATCGTAGGGTTTGAAGTGGTCCATCCCGCAATAATTACTGCAATGATTCCACATGTACCTAATGCCTGATAGGCAACTGCACCTGGATCTAAATTAGTAATTGCCGTGCCCAAGATAATTGCTGCGCCAGCCCCCATGATGCCTGCACATATCCACGCCATATAATGGCCTATAAACATACCTAACGCAGAGAAAAAACCGTATCGAGAATAACGAGCGAAACGTAATAATGTCATGTCGCCCATACCGCCATGCATAGCCAAATTTGCTACCCAAGCAAACGCGGCAACGTGCCAAAAGCCGACTTCATTACTCGTTCTAACCCATATAGATTCATTTGCAATAGTATAAAAATCAGAAAATGACGAAATAGAAGTAATACCAGGCGTAGATTCGATTAGAGCGGGAAGTAAGAAAAGCGCACCAATAATGAACATTAAAATCATCCATGGTGCACAGACTTCTGCAAACGCAGCTAACTTTTTAAAGCCTTTAACAGCCATAAATACGACAACAGCACCTACAAAGAGCGCGACGAGTACAAAGCGAAAATCGGATGGAAACCAGTCCACCTGTGGAGGAATATCTAACAATATCCTTACAGCTGACGCAGATACAGTAATCATTGCTCCGGCAAGTACACTGAAAAGAATACCATTTACAACGCTATATAATTTAATTGTTCCTTTACCTGCTATCTTTTCTAAATAAGCATATAAAGTAAGCCGGGTTTCTGTTGCTATTGGTGCGGTTAAAAGACCCCAAGTAAGTACAGCAAGTAGATTACCTAGAAGTAGGCCAACTAAAATATCACCAGCCCCAACTCCCCAAGAAACAAAAAGTGCTCCAATTACAAATTCTGTTCCTGCGACATGTTCTCCTGCATAACTCCCTGCAAATGCTCGAGCTGGCTGTAACTTATTTGGACTTATCGGTTGTGTTTCAAACTCATCTGAACTCGACACATTTCCTCCATTATTTTCATTCTAGGCTTCCGCAAGAAAGCCGCTTAAAAGGAAGTAAAGATGATTACTTTTGAGCGATTATGACTTAATTGTAATTACCAATCAATAAAATTGTTATCAAATTGTGTCGCTTACAAAAGAGCCAAAGATGAATCTACATATAACAAATTGTTTATATCATTTCGGTAAGACTAGTTGGGAAGGTACTGGAGAGGTTTAAGCCGAGATAATTAACATCGGGCTACAACAACAAACATTTTAAGATGAGGCTGTTATCTCTCTGGATCGAATACAGGCGGAAAGTATAATCTATATTTTATTCGATATTTAATTCACTTACTTAAAAGCGCTGAAACCCGCTATTGTAAAGAGTTTCAGCGCCTACGAGCCTAAATGTTTCCGCGGAAACAAAAGCTATTTTGAAAGGGACTTAAACAACTCCTTTAATGCTTTTTCTAACATCACCGGGTCATTAAAGTCTACGCTGTTCCAATCGATTCCTAACTCCAACTGAGTCACATCTTCCGTTAATAAACGTTTTATTGCGGATGCCTTGTCAACTTTTACTTTAGGAAGTGAAATAAACTGTTTAGTTCTGCCTGCTTTCTTAACTACTGGTACTTGTAGATATTTGTGGAATTTTTCTTGTGATAATAAAGAGCCGAGATATTTTTCTACCTCTTCCCTACCCTCTTGCTCAGCTTTGATGATCTCTTCGTATAATCCTCGCAAAGATTCTACGACTTTATTTTCCAGAAGAGGCATGACAAACTCTCGATATTCATAGAGTTTGTCATAACGGTAGAATGTAGTACGACCTATCCCTAAATATGAAGTAACAACAGAAGCTCTACTTTTTGATAGCTTTTCACCTTCTATACTTTCTAACTCAGTAACAGCATTTGAATAGCTATTGAGAGCATCGGGTAGCGTTAAATCATTACGCGAAAAATTTTCGATGTGGCGTAATACATTTATGTTTTTTGGCTTTTCTGCATATATTTTTACTTTTACTTTTATCAGACCACCATATAAATAACGTATCGCATAATATCTTCTGTGGCCTGCTACAATTGCATAATCAGACATATTTTTACGCCACACAGCGATAGGGTGCACTAACTCACTATGCTTTAGTGTCTCAGCTAAACCTTTAATCTCCTCAATTTCTGCGTCTACCGCATCATATCTAGGGTTACTCTTATCCAGCCTATTTTCAATAAGCCCTTTTTCGCATACTACGCAGTTTTTTAGCAAAGCAATTGAATCAGCATCATCACGTTTAGCAAACTTGACAGGTAAATACCGCGGATTATCTGATTGAGGCTGGATGTAGTCCACAAGCACCCTGTCTATTTCAGATGACGTCTTAAACAATGGATCGTCGTGTACGTTACTCTCTTTAGACTTATCTCGTTGCTTCAAATCATCTAGCATCTGTTGAGATTTTTTCGATACACCTTCACCTGACTGAAACTTACTTATCAAATCTTCCTGTGAAGATGGCTTCGTAACACGTCGGCTTCTTGGTTTTTTAGCAGTCATATTTCATCTCCCCATAAGCTACTTTCAATTAATGCATAAAGTTTTTGCATTTCGCTTTTTGCGTGGTGGTTATGAACATAGTTAAAGTGTGTTTCATCAACAGATGGCCGTTCCATTACTCTGTAACAATTTCTTTGCTGAAGCCAAAATGCACTCATGTATTTACCTGTAGGCCCTTCGCTATCATAGAGTTTCGCTAATGCTACTTCGTCTTTTTGCGTTAATCGTGACTTACTAGGAACCTTATTAGGAACTACACCAATAATCTTTAGTGGGTTGTGCGCCCTGTCTTCGTTAATTCGATCGATCCTATTAAGAAGCATCGGCACGCCATCAATTGAGTCGTATTCTGGTTCTGTAGGAATAATCACATGCGTAGCAGCACCCAACATGCCAGCAGACACGGGGGATTTACTTGGTGGGTTATCAACGATAACTATATCGTAATCGTCGGCCAATTCCTCAACTGAGAACCAATCTCGCATATGAGCGGTAATTTTCGAAACTAATCTATCAGATTCAGGAGTGAGCGCGAGCACTCTATCAACGTTGCCTTCTGAAGGTAGTACCTTAATGTTTTCAAAAGCAGTTGGATATTCGTATACGGGAGAATTGAACAATATATCCGTACTGGTGTTTCTACCACTCCATTCGGGGTCATCTATATCATCAAACTCTGGATGTAAAGGCGCAGCATATTCATCATCTCCTGGGATAGCATCCATTTTGAGAAAAGCTTTTGATGAATCTTGCTGTGAATCATAGTCTAATACTAAAACACGCCGCTTTTTACCTTTTCCATCTGGTCCACCAGTGGCAAGTAGGTAAGCAATAGTAGAAGCTAAAAAAGTTTTACCTACACCACCCTTGCGGTGATAGCTAGAAAGAACACGCATTCCGTTATACAACTCTGTTTTATTCATTATTCTAACCTTCTTTCAGGACATTTCGTTATATTGACACGCCAACTATTTAATGTCTCGGATCGAATCTTTAGAAGTGAGGACTTTGATAGACTTGCAGTACCATATATATAATTGAAAGGAAGAAGACGAATAAGGATTGATTAATAAGGTCTCAAACGTACAACCTTTACGCGTAAAGCTCTCGTTGTATTCGCTTAAATACTGAGTATCAAAAAACTTTACGTTAATTAATTTTCTATTCTCGAGTTGCTACAGGCTGCGTCTTAACTAAACCATACCGTTTTTTCTTCTAATTGTTTCCGCGGAAACAATTTCTAGAAACAAACCTGTTGAGTTGTTTACGCCAATCATATAACTGGAAAACATTAACCTTCGTTTTACACAAAGCCCACAATCTTAGGCCAACAATAAAATGATGTCCGGCTGTTCCGTCATGATATGTTGTATCTCCTCATGGAGGATAACTAAATGCTGATATATCTAGCTATCAGCTCTTGAGGAAGAGATATGCATAGTACTTCGCTTGAATTTTGCTATTTTGAAAGACAATATAAATACTTCCGCGAATGTCATTATAATAGCCTGTATATATAACGTTTCTGATTCCAACTAGTTTCAGTTTCGCTTAAGCTAGATTAAGTCCTACCAAGAGTTTGTATCTTAGTTCGCTATCGACGAGATTTTTTTTTGGCTATATAGAAATTTTGAACTCACGAGTTAAGCAACAAGATATTTCCAGCATATTTATGTACTTTACTAATAAAATTAAATCACGCGTGAAGTCGCGATTTTATTGGTCTACAAGGAAACAAATGTTAGTTGTTTCCGCGGAAACAATAGTGATATGAAAAGGAGGTTAGAAAAAGTCCGTCATAAGCTTTTTTTACATAGTCGAAGCAACAATCCGCCACAGTGAGCTCTTCTTTCAGTATATCCATGTCAGCAGAAGACAACTTTTTCTTTTCAGTTTTGGAGAGAACCAACCTGCAATTTTGATGGAAGAACAATAGACAAAGTTCAGTGCTCTATTATCGTCCTTTGCATTAAATAAAAAAGGAATAACTTAGCGTCTCTTTACGATTCTAGTTTTAACTGCTGACAGTTTGTCGTCCAGTATTTCAATCCATATCTATTCTAGCAATTTCGCGTAGTCGTAGACATGATAAAGCTTCTCGGATAACCTTTGGATCGAATCTGCAAAAAGACTAAAATCTATAGGAAGAAAGTAAAGTGCGTGAGCTATTCGGTTTATCTGAAAAATATGGATTCAAGGCTCCACTGGTATCGGTTCAAGACGACTTCGATTTCAAAGTATTTATGAGACTTTGTAGTTCTTTAAACATATCACCTACTACTAGTACTGTGGCTTCAGACATATTTATTGCCCTGCAAGAGATTGAAGAACTAACGGCTAGCTTAGATTTCATATCAGCGAGAATAAGCCGTAAAATTTCAAATGTACGCCATCATTTAGTGCAGTTGGAAAAGGAAGGGCTAATTTCAAGTGAGTTTATAACTACCGATCCCATTAAGAAACGTAGAGGAAAGCTTTATAAATTAGCAATTCCTAAAGGTCATTTCTTAACAGCAACTGATGTAGAAAAAGAAGATGCTGCTTCAGATAATTTACAGTCCGTATCATCAAGTACTGTTGAAACGATAAATATTGAACGCTACGACGACAAAACAAGGTTCATGGAGCTTCAGATAGTTCGCTACTTGGTCAAAGCAATGCGGACTAATCGTAAAGATAAATCGAGTACAATTAGCATTAAGCTACGCGAAGAGGGAAGACCTAAACCTGTTCTTATTACAGCCAGAGCAGAGGAGGGGAGGCTTATATATCTTCCCGATATGAGCTACTACGCTAGCGCAATCACTTGGCTAATAAATCATATATCCGAGCAATTAGATGAGTCGGAAAATATTGGGGAGACCTTTACTCTACCTCTAGAGCCTCTGATAACAATGGCCAAAGATATTCCCGTATCGGAAGCCTCTGCTGGCGGCTACATTAATAATGCTATTCAGTCGCTACATCGGCTCTCAGCTACGACTTTTGATATGAGAGATTTTTACGATAGTAATAAGGACTTTATTGTTGATATCGAATTGTATTACAAGTTGTTTCGATTGGAAGCCATAGTGACCTATGAGGATTCAAAAAACGTCGAAAAAAAGGCTGCAGTAATTCAATTTCCACGCTCGACGGTGAAGAGTATTGTTGCAGCGATTAAGGAAAGGCGGACATTAGACGATATGTTACTCATTGATAGTGACGTCTTTGCAACTAAAAATGAGATCGAAATTCTTTTTGGGCTGTGGGCTAGAGAGCATTTAATTACTGGTCGTCAAGCACAGCAACTATATGCCTGGAATGAGCTAAGAGAATCGGTGGCACCTTCATCTAGCCTAAATGAATTCAAACGAAAATTCTCAAATATGGTCTTGGCTAATTCAGATCCGTCTTATAAAGCAAAAATACACGAAGCTGTAGAGAATAAGATCGTTAAGCAGGTCGGAACTTGTCATCTATCAGAACAGCGAAAAGGAGAGCTCGTCGTTGAATATGGAAGAGCTACTGTACAGGGCTATTTAATCAATATTGGCTATTCCCCAGAGCAGGGTATACCTGTGATCGCCTTTAGACGCGATATGTCTGCGCTCCATATTTTGGGTAAATTAGAAGATCGCAGATAACGCTGTATTGAATTAGTATTTGGATCGAATCTTTAATCTAGCAAAATCAAGGATTAACACTTGGATCGAATCTTTAAAAAGATCACAAATAGATCGTGATCCGCCTTGATCTATCATACCTTTCATATAAAGATTACACCTATCGAGAAAACAAGAAAAAAAATGATATTATCTTTAAAAGCTCAGTGAAGAGCACTTTGAAATATGGATAGATAAGAAGCGCTAAAAACAAAACCCGTGGAGTGTTGGCGCACTGCACGGGTCTTTAGATGTAACTTTTCGAAGCAGTTACACATCTAATTCTAGCGGTTTACCAGATCAGGTCAACCACTAATGCGTTTTTTATCAGCAAATCTGCGTATATTGTTGGTAAAAAAGATGAATTCTAATAACAACTATGACGACGTTGTTTTTATGTCGCCAGGGCAATTTGAGTATTTGTCAGACACAGAGTCCTTTGTGTTTGCACATGTTGCTTTTTTTGCATCTCAAATGCGGCCATACAAACGACAATTCAAACAGACAACACAAGCAATCTGTAACAAGATTGGCTACTCGCCAAATGCTGTTCGTGAAGCTATAACATCCCTGATAGAAAAAGGTTTTTTAAAGAAGAGCCAACCATTAGAGGAAGGGCAGGGCACTTTTCACCCGTATTACGATAAAATATCCCACCGGCTGCACGTGGGCGAGCATAGCTATGCTGCTTTGTTCGCTCGGGAGCTAGAAAAGACGCTTATTACCTCAAAGAATAAGAGTAAAAGTAGCCAAGAACGCGCCATGACTTTTTTTAAAGTGCATGTAGGACAGTTGAAACGTAATATATCTCTATTATCAGGTAACAGTTCTAAACATGTTCACAAAGCTCTTATCATGCATGGGTATCTTCAAAACCAGCATAAGTGGAATGTTGAGAAAAATCGAAATAGCTTACAGCGCACAGTGCCTTCACTTGCTCGATTTTTAAAATGGTCTCAAAACACTGTTAGACGTGTAATCAACACCTTAAAGTACTGGGGCATCATAGACTATAGTTACACTAAGGGGTTTGTGAAATTCTTAACTGTAAGACAGTTCAACACTGCAGCTAAATGTGTGAAATCTCTCATAACAAAATTGTGCAATGTTGTTCAAAGAAAGAAGCACATAGAGACCATCCGCTCACCTGAACCACTAAACCCCTCACCAAGAACACCTCAGGAAGCAGCTAAACACCTACAAAAACTAAAGAGCTTAGGTAAGATCTAGCTAGCTTAGCGCTCAATTAAGAAAAACTCGACTTTTCGAGGGCTTTTTTGCGCGTATATTTCAATAAATAACTCTCATTTTCTTCTTTTTACTAAAAGACAATCTACTTTTGCCTCTTTCTGAGCTTACCTATCCTATCTCCAGGCCATATTAAGGATTTGCTAGAGCGCTAAAGATCAAAACAGCGCCATTGATGCGCCAAGAAGAGTACATACATGCGCCACTATTGTCATTGAAGAGCAACATTGTACTTACAAGGTCCTATAATCACATTGGTGCACACATTAGAAGTAATATAGAAGTTAGATAAAGAGTTTATATATGGCTTCGCCGATTCTCTCACTAATTTTTAATTAGTTATTTGTAACAAACGTTAGCCTTGCTAGAGAAGTTTTTACTATTTGGTAATCGCTTCAAGTGAATATACAACAGTATATTTGACCGATAGTGCTTGTTATTGATTAATTGTGAATATATTGTTAAGACACCACTTTTTGAATAAAGAGAAAGCTTCAACAATGAGGGTTGCTAGAATTACATATAGAAAGTCACTGCTATATACACCGTTAAAGTATATTTGCTTCTCACTAATGTTTACATCATTTCATAACTCAATTATTGCAGCACCGGATCTTCATACTGAACAAAAACTACAATCAAATAACGTTTATCTCCCTGATTATTCTTATGCAGGTTATCACTTTGGTGAAAGAGATATTACACATCGAGAAACGACCACTTACGTAGACGTTCAGGACTTCGGTGCAGTACCTGATGATGAAAAGGATGATACAAAGGCTATTTTAAGCGCCCTGAAACACGCCCATAGTATAAATGGACATGTCACAGTAACATTTCCCAAAGGGCAGTTTATCGTAAAAGACATTCTTAAAATTACTCGGGGAAATATTACGGTTAGCGGGAAAGGAATGGGCGGACAGGGCACTCAACTCTACTTTCCAATGCCTCTTTCAATCATTGATAAAACCCCTCACTTAGATGAATTAAGAAACTATTTGAGGTTACATAACAAAAAACAACGTAATGCTGAGATCTATATCGATGATTACTTTTCAGAATACTCTTGGTCTGGAGGAGTGATATGGATTCAAAAGGAAGGAACTCGACCAGTACCTTATCTAGAAGAATTGGATGAACAGCTTCCAATGTTAGCGACGGTTACCCAAGGTAAGAGAGGAACGAAAACTTTAGAAGTTAGCAACACATCACAAATTTCGGTTGGCGACATTCTGAGAATAGACTGGCACAACAAAAACGGTAAACAAGCCGGTATCATAAAATCAATTTATGGTGACACCGACCTGGTGATCGGTTCGCATCATTATGATTTTCCAGACCGACCACTAGTAATGCAACCCACCCAAGTTAAATCTATTCGTGGAAATACGGTTGAGATACGTGACCCTCTTTTACACGACATAAATGAGAACATTCCCGCTCACTTATCATCATGGGAACACCTAGAAGAAGTTGGTATTGAAGGGCTCTCTATACAATTTCCTTCGGGCGAAACCTACGGCCATCACGTTGAACAAGGTTTCAACGGGATCTATTTAACTAGTGTGTTTAATGGTTGGATAAGAGATGTAAGCTTTAACAATGCCGATAGTGCCATATTGACTGAAAACAGCGGAAACGTGACTATCTCCAATATACACAGCTATGGAACACGTTTTGGTCATTATGGTATTCACCTTGGCAGCGTGCACAATTTTTTAGTCGAAGATGTCAAAATATCAAATCCGACTGTTCATACCTTTAGCATGAATACCAAGTCGACTAAAAGTGTATTTTTGCGGGGAGAAGCTTTCACTCAACCAACGCTAGATCAGCATGCAGGCGCTAATCACCAAAACCTTTACGATAACATGACTTTTCATATAGAAGCTCAGCGCGATGAAGACGGTCCTTACTATGATTTATGGTTTGGCGGGGGGGCAGGGTATTGGCAACCTGGACACGGGCGTTATAACACCACGTGGAACGCAAAAATATTTGTTGAAAGTGGTGCTGATAGTAACGAAACCGTAAGAATTTTAGGCCAAACAGAAGGGCCTGATGCAAGAGTTGTTGGTATATACGGAAACAGGAAGTTTGCAGTGGAACATTATCCTTCACCGTATATAGCTGACATAAATTCAAAAGTGTCTATACCCTCTCTTTATGAATATCAGAAACAAAAAAGACTAAAACGGTAGGAAAAATTCGGCCCAAGACTAGAAATCTTGGGCCATTTTATTTAACTCATCCGCTTTCTGAAAAATATAATCCCTGCAATACAAAATATTGCCAGGGTTGATGGGGCAGGAACCGATGTTGCGTCTATGTCGTCTCCGTCAAAATTTTGTGCAAACATTTCAACCAATGTAAGTTCAGGTGATAACACGCCGTCTTCTAAAGCAACAAAGCTAAACGTACCCAGTTTAAATGACGTACCGAGAACACTACTCCAATTGGGTGATAGGCCTAGTTGGAATATTAATTCATCGCTAACGGCATAAGCATCGTCAAAGTATGAGTTATTAAACACGCTGTCTGTGACGGAAAGTAAATCGAACTCTAATAGGCTAGAATCGAAATTCCATACGACCTCAAGGAAGTCTATCGCAGGATTAGCGTCGTTTATGAATACCTCTACCTCAATGATTTCTCCATTTAGGTAAGAAGACGAGTCATTTGAAAAGGTAATTAGCGATGCTTTTGAAGAAAAAGACATTACTAGACCAAGAATTAGAATTAAGTTAGCTATTTTCATTTTTTTGAATCCTAGTTTGAACCGCAACGTGAATAGGTACAGCGTCTAACAAGACCTCGGGTATCTCTGTTATTTACAACGCCATCTTTGTTGAAGTCATAACGGAGACTCAATTCCTCTCCATTGCGTATGGCGGCTGTGAAAAGTCGAATATCTCTTTTGTCCACTACAGAGTCATTGTTAAGGTCACCGAGTAGATTAATATTTATAAAAATGCTTGATTCAGACTGCTTATTGTTTGAATCAGTAGCAACGACTTTTACTAAATGCGTACCTTCTGGCAAATCGAGTAACTCATCTGAATAGTTTTCAGCTCCCCATTCGAAAGGAGGTTCGTAGATTTCTCTAATTAATTGCTCATTAACGTAAAGTGCTAGACTAACAATCGTAATATCGTCGGTTGCGGGAGAGGCATCTGCCGTTATTGCAAGGTTTTGGTATTCAGTAAGTAGTGAGATATCGCCTTCGTTTATCATTACAGAAGGCCCTGGTAAGCTAAGAACAACTAGTGTCATATCGCTTTCACCCTCAAGACCTGCACTATCTCTCGCGACAGCAGTAAACGTATGAGTACCTACACCCAAAGGCGAGGGGTTAGGTTCATGACGGTCTAACCAACCCATAGCGCCAAATTCGTATGGCGCATGAGAATGGCCAAAGTTCCAAACTGGGCGGGTATCTACCCTTACCAATTCGCCATTTCTATACAGAGTAACCGACTGTACATCACGGCCTTCTACAGGTGATTCAGCGTCAATAGTAATCGCTAGTTTTTCATAGCCTTCATAGACTGTCACAGTTGAATTAGGCCACGTAACGACTGGCGGTTGAGGCTCACCTTTCACTACTAACTGCATCGACGCTGTAGACTCCTCGCCTTCACTATCAATAGCAACAGCCGTAAACTCATAGGTGCCAGCTGTCAACGGTGAGGGGTTCGGTGAATGAGTGTCAAGCCACCCCATGGCACCCGTTTCATGTGGTTTTGATGCATGTCCAAATAGATAAGGAAGAGAAGTATCTGTTCTAACCAATTCGCCATCGATGTAGAGAGATACTGATTCGATAGAACGCCCTTCTACAGCACTTTCTGCATTAATGGTAAGGTTGAGTCTTTCAAATCCTTCATCTACTTCTAAATTCTCTTGAGGAAATGAAACGATGGGGGCGTTTGAGTTAACGTTAAGTACCATTGTTGCAATAGCGCTATCACCCTCGCTATCTACCGCTACAGCTTTAAATATATGGCGTCCTGCCTCAAGTGGGGCAGGGTTTGGCTCATGGGTGTCCAACCATCCCATAGCGCCCGTTTCATGGGGTTTAGACCCATGACCAAATAAGTAGGGCAGAGATGTGTCTGTACGTACTAACTCATCGTTAATATAAAGCGTAACAGACTGTATGGTTCTACCTTCTACAGGGCTTTCAGCAGAAATGTTTAGACTTAGTTTTTCAAAACCTTGCTCTACAGATAGTGAAGGGGACGGGAAAGATACTAGCGGTGCATTAGCGTCAGACTCTATATCCAAATCGATAATTTGGAGATAAAGCGGCATTGCGTTACCTGAAGTACGCTCCATCAGGTAGTAGTAGACCTTGCCATCTTTTATATAAAGTGTACCGTGATCGAAAACTGGTCCATCGGTGGCTTTATATACTCTGACAAAGTTATTGGTGCCGCCTTGGGCTTTCTCAACATAGGGGCGGCCACCCTCTAAACCTACAATATAGACATTGTCACCTGATGTATAAATCTCACTTGCACCGGTGAAATCAGTACTAATTATAAATTCATCAGCGCCAGCCGGTTTATATGAATGAATATATACTTCTTCGTAATCAGGTCTATTACGGTCTGTAGAACGCACTTTGCTGATTATATGAATGTCGCCTTTCTCTGTAACAGTCCAGTCAAAACTTCCCACAATGTAAACCGAGTTGGCTTCGGTGTGGCTTATATAGTCACCTGGTTCAAATACTTTAATCTCATCTGAATTAACGAGCGGCCACGTCATTGGTTCACCTTTGTGGTTCTTCCAATCACCGAAACCATCTGGATGGTCTGAATATGCGTAATAGACACCGTTTTGGTATTTATACTTGTCTGAATTATTGTTACTTCGCTGTTGAAAACCCACGCGAAGCTTGCCATTCACGTATTTCATGTTTCCATAAAGGCCCCAGTTATAGTCGTTGCCTTTAAGCTTTTGGTTGTTTTCATTAAACTTAGTGAACGTCGACCACTTTTCTGTTTCAGCGTCGTAGCGATTGAAAACATAAGCGCCATTATTGTTTCCGCCAAGGCGCATATAAAGAAGTAGCGTACCATCTACTGTGGTAAAAAACTTGGGATAGGTCAGGCGAGCAAAATTACTTTTATCGCTTAGGTCACCGGTCATGGTGAGGTGTTTGTAATCATCATCCCCTTGACTGACCTCACTAGTATCTTTCACAAACTTATCTAGCGTAAATTCTGAGTGGGGAAGCTCAGCTGCTCCAGGCATGCTATAAGAATAGCGAAAGAAATCGTCTTTAAATTTGCCGCCGTGGTTATTGTTATCATATGCGTGCATGTCGAACACCATATGGATAGTGCCATTAATCGGGCTAACCGCTAAACCAATTGTGTTGTGCGACTCGCCAACGAGCGGGTCCCCTCTAAACCCTGTGTGCTTGTGTGGGAACTCTATCGTAGATAACTCACCGCTAATTGTATTGTAACGAGTGAGCATCACGTTTCTTTCGCTTTTCCCGCCCTTATACCAGGTCATAAAGACATAGTGCTTATAGGTTTTCACTGCATCACCATGTGCAGAGATGTTCGGACCGAAAAAATAGTCGTACTTCTCACCCGTATCAGGTGTACCTACGTTTGAAAAATCGAGGTTCCTGCCATCGAAGTGCAGTCCTTCATCGGTAATTTTTACTTGTTGTTCAAGTGTCACTTCCGCATTTAACGAAAACGCACCCAGTAAGGTGGTTGAAACTAACAATGTTTTTAGGCATTTCATAATTTTATTAGCTCAAGTTTGTTATTAAATGATGTGTGTTTATTACTAAATGTTAATACCGCAACATTTCAATAACATTCAGTTTCGGGCATACCATATTACATTGCGTTTACAAAAGCATTACTTTATGATCAATATTAGTCAAAAGTAGTCATTTTGGGCGAGTAGCCTTGGAACATAAAAAAGAAAAGAAGAAGAACTTTCTAGTACGACAATGCACTGTTTTAGGGAGCGTGCAAAAAAATATAAGCTGGATAGCTGCGACGCTTGCTGCCTTCACTTTTATCAGTGCGTGCAGCAACCAAAATAATTCAAAACCAGAAATTCAGGAAACTAAGGCAACGCAAGCCAATGAGCAATTATTCAGTCTGCAAAGCGCTCTCGGTAATCTTACCTTTGCTAAGAATCAATATCTGAAGATGGCGAATCATATAGAAAGTGAGCGCCATTTATATTATCGACCGGCCTGCGTTGAAGATACGTCAATGATTTGTGTGCCACGCTCATATGAGCACGGGGGCATTTTTATGGATAAATATGAAAAATGGACTAATGGCTTTTTCCCTGGAGTAATGTGGAAACTACTGTCTAAGAAAGACTATGTGGAATGGGACGGTGATGAGGAAAAGCAACTTTTAAACTTTGCCATACACTATCAGAAAGCGTTGGACGGTGATGCTACGCTTGATTCAACACACGATTTGGGGTTCATGCTTTATGATTCATATGGAGAAGCCCTAAGTTACGAAGGCTTGAGCGATGAGCTTAGGGCTAAGTACGTTAGAATTTTGGACAAAGGTAGAGAAACGCTTTCCAGCAGATTTAGCGAAGAAAAAGGCGCTATAAAATCTTGGGATTTCGTCCCTCATATGAAGGTATCTGTATCAAGAAACGGTAAAGACATTGTAGAGTTACACCGAATTGCAGAGCCATGGACATATCCAGTTATCATCGACAACATGATGAACCTAGAATACCTGCTAGATAGCGATTCATCACATTATAAAGACATTGCTATAACGCACGCTAAAACAACGCTCAAAAATCATTACTTCTATGAAGAGAATGATTCTGAAAGGCGCTTTCCAATCGCATATCATGTTTTCGACTACGGAAAACGGAAGCCGGGAAACTGGCAGGGGTTAGGTAATATTTCAGCATGGGCGAGAGGGCAGGGGTGGTCGTTATACGGTTATGTTACGATTGCCGACTATATGTCTGATTTAAACCTGAGCGACGCGGAACGCGAGGCTTTCGAAAAGCATTTAGGTAACGTGCTAAACAGCATTGAGTATTTGTTAGAAGAAGACATCGTTCCTTTTTGGGACTTTTGGGCGAGCAGAGAGAACGCTTATGAGTATGCCGAAAACACGTCTTTAGAAACGTCTGTGTACTCGGGAATTTTAGAGCTCTGTGCCAACAGAATAGAGCCGCACATTCTGCCGTATAAAGGTTATCGCCCTCAAATACTAGATGCTTCAATGCTAACCGACGAATCGCTAAACAAACTCAAAAACCAGAAAAACTGGTATGGTTCTGACATTTTGCAGGGAGATAAACTTGTTCCTTGCGGACGCGAACCTTACCCAGCAACGCATACTAAAATTCCTAAAGACACCTCAGCCGCCGCTATCTACGCATCTGCACTTTATCGTTACGCAACTATAACGAAAGACGACAAGCAAAGACAAAAATATGGAGCCCTCGCTGACAAAATCATGGCCGAACTGACTTCTAACTATAGAACAGATAGAAGCAAAAATGGGCGTGATATGAGCTTCGAACTAGGATTTGTGCTTGATGAAGCTACGGGAGACATGGGGAACGCTGGAGAAATTGATACGCCTATAATTTATGGCGACTTTTACTTTGTCGAGGCCAACATTAGAAAGGTTGAGTTTGAACGTTCTCGTGGCGTAAAACTAAATAATTAATTAAGGAACTAAAGAATGATAGGCAGAAAAGCTTTCTTACTAGGTAGTATATTTGTTTTCGCTGCAGCTAATGCCTTTGGTGAGAGCACGTCAAAAGAATTAAGTGATCGTCCGAACATTCTTATGTTAGCGGTCGATGATTTAAACAGCTGGGTAGGGGCGATGGATGGCCATCCTAGTACCAAAACTCCGAACATCGACAGACTGGCTTCAGAAGCCATCACGTTCACTAACGCTCATGCTCCGGCACCGCTTTGTGGCCCATCAAGAGCGAGCATCATGACCGGGCTTCTTCCTTCAACAACTGGAATTTATGGGCACGTAAAGGATAACGACATCCGTTCTGCAAACAGAAAAGCTGCACAATCGACATTTCTCAGTGAATATTTTGCTCAGCACGGTTATTACACTGCAGCGGTTGGCAAGATATTTCATCAAAGTATAGCTGATGGAAGTTTCGAAGTATTCGGCGGGAGACAGGCTCAGTTTGGTCCGTATTCCCCAGAACCAATTAAATGGGATAGAAAAGGGACCAGTACTGACTGGGGAGCCTATCCAGAAAAAGATGAAATGATGCCAGACTATGATTCGGCTAAGTGGTTAGTCGAGCAGTTACAGCGTAAACACGATAAACCTTTTTTCATCGCTGGTGGATTCCTTCGTCCACACGTGCCTTGGACTGTGCCACAAAAGTGGTTTGATATGCATCCTATCGAAGATATCGAACTCCCTCCCTATTTACCCAGCGATCTAGATGATGTGCCCGAAATAGCAAAACGCATTTCTACCTATGACATGATGCCGACGACCGATTGGGCGATAGAATCTGGAGAATGGAAGAATATTGTACAGGCCTATTTGGCCAGCGTTTCTTTTGTTGACCATTATATCGGACAAGTGCTTGATGCTTTAGAGTCTAGCGAATATGCCGACAATACAATTGTCGTACTATGGGGGGACCATGGCTATGACGTTGGAGAGAAGAATCGTTTCGCTAAAATGGCGTTATGGGAAACGTCTACAAAAACTACACTTATTATTAAGTCGCCTAACTCTTCTTCAAAATTAACAAGTAACCGCCCAGTAAGTCTGGTTGACTTGTATCCTACACTAGTAGAAATGGCGGGCTTACCAGAAAATCCGCTTAATGAAGGGCATGATATTACCCCCTTAATTATCAACCCGAATGCGGAATGGGAGCATGTTGCTCTCACTACGTTTGGCCCAAACAACCATGCTGTAAAGAATGATAGATACCGCTATATTCGCTACGAAGATGGTAGTGAAGAGTTATACGATCACTCAACAGATCCTAACGAGTGGAACAACTTAGCTAGTAACCCTTTCTATTTTGATTTAAAAAATGAGCTTAAAGCTAAGCTACCAAAAGAAAATGCTGAATGGTCGCCTGTATCCCAGTATAAAAGTAATGAGTATTTTAAAGCGCTAACGGAAAAAGCGACAGCAAGTGAATAAATAAGTAGCACGCGCAAGCTATGCTGGCGCGTGATTGTCTAATCTAATACGTTTATTGTTTAAGCGTAAGCTTGATATTCTCGGGTGTGGCATGTTTGTCTCCACCATTATCCGCACCCGTAATCCACCAGTAAATCATACCGGCATCAGAGCTATCAAATTTGCCTGCTTGAAAGGGAACGATATCGTCCTGTTCAGCATATTCGAGCATTTCGTAGATAAGCGAGATACCGTCATCTTTACTATCTTTGGCCCAATCCCAAGCATTAATCGGCGTTTGCAAGCCTACATTCTGATCGCCTATTTGGTGCTCTTCAACACCGAAGTCCAGTATTTGTTGCCATGTAAAATAGTCTCCGCTGTTATCATTTGCGGGGTGATGAGAAACTACTTTCACGTATTGTCGTTTGCTATCTTCTGATTCTTGAAGGGCATAGCCAATAACATCAGGTTCGCCAGCTTCAATAATCCATAAAGGTCTATCTGCGGTAGCATTGTTGATTGCTAGCGTTAAGTCTTCAATTGCAGCTTGTTGTTCTGCTCTACAATTAAATAATTTTTCAACGTTTTCGAATGGACCAAAAACATTAAGTGCGCGGTTTATAGAACTGTCGAGCACTCGTTGACGTCTGCTCTCGTTTTCTGGATCTATTTGATACCTAGCTTTATTTCTGAAGGGGTCTAAATCGCAAGAGTGAGAAATATGAACAAGTCTGTCTGCAGCGCCGGCCTTATCAAGTAACGCCAATAAAACAGGAGTTGCGCCTATATCATCAGGGTCAGGTGAATTGCCGTCTATCACAACCGCAAGTGTGCCGCTAGGTAAATTGACGTGTTCAAGAGTCGAAGACTCGGATTGTTTATTGATAATAGATGCTGAATTACAAGCAGAAAGTGCAAAACCAGCCACTACAAGGTTTATAAAAGATTTCACGAGGGCCCCTAACACGTATCTCTTCAAAACCTGAGGCAGGAATGTATCCGAAGAAAGTTCGTGATTGCAAATGATTGATATTTGTCAATGGTAATCAAAATGTGTCACTATGTAAATATTGTTAACGATCGCACCAATGTTACTTACTGAAAAGAGTAGTTGAAATTCTATGGACACATTAAAGCAAATGAACTTTAAAAAATTGGGTATTGCATCCGTACTACTTACGGTGCTTTCCGGTTGTCAGGTTGATGCTTCAAGCACGCTTTCTATGCAAGAGAGGCCAACAAAACAGGCAACTACCGGAAGCTTCGGTGATCAAGGTGACGGCACTTATATAAACCCCATTTTAAACGCCGACTACCCAGACTCAGATATTGAGCAAGTGGGCGACACGTATTACATGATCACGTCGAAGCAGCATATGTCACCAGGTATGCCTATTCTTAAGTCAAAAGACATGGTGAACTGGGAAAACGTCGGTCACGCTTTTTCCAGTCTATCTTGGGCGCCGGAATACAACTGGGATCGAATGAATGGCTATTCTTTTGGAGTATGGGCTGGTGACTTAGCGTATCACGAGGGTAAGTGGTACGTGTATCAAATAGACTATCAACACGGATTAATGGTCACAACAGCTGACAATATTGAAGGCCCGTGGAGCGAGCCAATCATGATGCTTCCCAAAGCTGATGTGTTAGACGACCCAGCTGTATATTGGGACGAGGAAACACACGAAGCCTATATTATTGTTAACTCAGGCACTAAACAAAAAAGTGCAGATAACACCATTGAAGGTAATGAAAATCGAATTTACCGAATGAGCTGGGATGGCACTAAAATACTTGATGAGGGCAAGCTGGTATATACCGGAATGGGTGCTGAAGCTGCCAAAATTTATAAGAAAGACGGGTATTGGTACATATTCATGGCGCAGTGGACCATGGGAGACAAATCTACAAAGCCTGGCGTTAAAAATCCAAAGAATGATAGAAAGCAATTGGTTTTGCGGTCTAAAGAAAGTATCTATGGACCGTATGAGGTTAAAACCGTATTGGAGAAAGGTTCAGAATTTGGTAACCGTAGTGCAAGCCAAGGTGGGTTAATGCAAGCCCCTGACGGTAGTTGGTGGTATATGCATCAGCTTATTCAAAATGACGATATTCCATTCCAAGGTCGTCCACAATGTCTGGAGCCTGTTACTTGGATAAACGACTGGCCAATTATTGGTGTAGATGAAGACAATGATGGGATAGGTGAGCCTGTTAAACGTTTTGAAAAGCCGATAAAAGGTTACCCTATTGCGGCGCCGCGTTCAGATGACGATTTTTCTGCTGGCGATTTAGGCCCACAGTGGGAGTGGAACCATAATCCACGAGACAGTCACTGGTCATTATCAGAACGAGATGGTTGGTTAAGGCTTAAGGCTAGTAAGGTTTTACCGCAAGGCGATAAGTACGGCCCTAAAATTAACGAATGGACTAATAATGATGGTTCAGATGGCGATTTCTGGCGCGCTAGTAATACCATTAGCCAACGTATAATGGGCATTACAACAGGCACGGCTGTAGCTAAGTTCGATATTAGCGGTATAGCGCCAAATCAATTAGCGGGTTTTGTTAGGTACGGCGGTACGTTTAACTTATTAGGCGTGGAAGGCCTAGAAGATGGCACAACTCGTTTGTTTTACATGGATGGAATGAGTAAAAAAGAAGTTGGTCCAATAATCGAAAGTGACACGCTATATATCAGAACTTCTAATGCGAGGAACAAAGCAACATACGAATACAGCTTAGATGGCAAAAGCTATCGGGCTTTCGGCCCAACTTTCACCATCAGCTTCGGTAAATGGACGGGTGACAGATTAGGCTTCTTTTCTTGGAACGAGAAAAAGGACGATGGTTACATCGACGTAGACTGGTTCAAATATGACTACGATGGCCCTAAGGGTACTCAACAGATAATGTTTTAGCCTAAAGCTTTGGTGATAAAGAAAGGCTGTAGCGTAGTGCTACGGCCTTTTTTAATGAGAGAAAGTATGTAACCTGAATTAGCGATCATTATTAGATGGCGTGAACCAGAAGAAAAAATTACAACCGCGTTCGCGGTTACTTCTTGCCCTCATTAGGTTTGATGTTTGATTTAACCGCGAACGCATATAAATGCTTGTTATTTGTCTCATCTTTTATAAAATAACCGCGGACGCATATATTTGAGGGTATTGTGTGAAATTTTCAGTTAAAGATGTCAAACAATTGGGTAAAGCCGCGCAACTAGTCAGGAAGACGCAAGGTCTTGATCAGATGTCTGTTGCCTCTTTGTCTTCCAATGGCACAACGTTCCTTAGTGAATTTGAGAATGGCAAGCCGACGGTTGAATTAGGTCGAGTGTTGCGAGTTTTGGATTCATTGGGGATCGCGGTCACCATTGATATACCAATTGAACAAGAGTCACTTTCAGATGCACAACGAAAACGGATGTTACAAATAATAGACGGCATTGATTTATGAACCGAGCTCTTGATGTATATGCGGATGATACGTTCGTTGGCAAATTGACTGACGAGAATAATATTTGGGGGTTTGAGTACGCCCCAGCTTGGTTAGCAAGCGAGAATCGCCACCCGCTGTCTCCTCATATTCCTTTACGAGAAGGGAAGCACATCGACGGTGCTACCTATCGACCGGTGCAGTGGTTTTTTGACAACCTTTTACCCGAAGAGAAAGCGCGTGATTTGCTGGCAAAAAACGTGAGAGTGCCAATAGAAGATGCCTTTGGATTACTCAAAGTTGCCGGTGCTGAATCTGCTGGTGCCATAACCTTGTTGCCGGAGGGCGAGCCGCTTACAAGAGGTGAAGTACATTCACTTACTTACGAAGAAGTGAATGAGCGAATAAAAAATTTGCCAAAAGCGCCTTTGAACCGCGCCGAGCGTAAAAGAATGTCCGTAGCCGGGGCGCAGCACAAGATGCTGGTTATCTATCGCGACGGTGAAATTTTGGAGCCTTCGGGATTTTTTCCGTCGACTCACATTCTTAAACCTGAACATTCTTCGCCAGATGTTTATTACCACACCGTTAGGAATGAATGGTTTGTAATGAAGTTGGCAAAGCTTTGTGGTTTAGACGTTCCTTCGGTAGATATTCGCTATTTGCCGGAGCCGGTATACCTTATAGAGCGGTTTGATCGCGTAGGCTTGTACCCTAATCAACATCGTTGCCACGTCTTAGATGGTTGTCAGTTACTGAATCTTGCACCAAATATGAAATACCTCAACAGCACTGCAGAGAATCTAAACCAGCTAGCGCAGCTTTCCAGAATGAAAGCCAAAACAACGCTGGATATCTTTCGTTGGGCTTTATTTAATGCGTTAGTTGGTAATGGCGACGCTCATCTGAAAAACCTCTCATTCTTCATCAAAGACTCTGATGTAGTTATGACCCCACATTATGATTTATTGTCGACGGCGATATATGAACTGCCGCATAAACACATGGATCATGAACTATCCCAGCCTATGGGAAAAGCACAATTCTTGGGAGAATTGTCAGAAGCAAACATTATGGAATTTGCTGAGGAATTACATGTCCCCGCTTCTTTGGCGGCGGTTCAGGTGAGAAAAATGACAAAAGCTATCGAGCAAAATGCTAGTCGTTTAATAAATATTGTTAAAAATGAAGAACAGCATTCTGGCAAAGCTGGAGAGGAGCGTATGGTTAATGAAATATTTCATAACTGCATCAAAGAAACAATCGCTAACCTCAAGCTTTAGCGCGGGTTCTGCGTTGTGACAGCGGAAGTCCAAATTCAAACGCTAAACGCCCAGATGTTGTCTGAAGCTGAGCTTTATCAAGTAAAATACACCGTTAAGGCTCTGGCGTAGCAGTTGTTTTCGTACCGTCGACTAATCGCGTCAGGTATGCTTGTTTTCAGTTGATGGTGTACGTGTTGGTATAAGCGCCTCATTTCTAAAAATGAGGCGCCTGTTCAGCAATCAGCTTTCTTTGTTGAATTTACGCGTCTTTTAAATTCACGACGTACCGCCCAACCACTTTACCATTGAAGAATCTATCTAGATATTCTGGCGTATCATTTAGTGATATTTCTTGATAGTAGCTTTCTAAGTTAGGTAGTTTCATGTCTGTCGCGACTCGTTTCCAAATGTGTTGCTTATCTTCAAGTGGAATATAAACAGAGTCGACACCCAACAAAGATACGCCTCGTGTGATAAAAGGAATAACGTTCATTGCTATGTCAGGTGAAGCAGCGAGTCCGACAGAAGTGACTCCACCACCAGGTTTAACTTGCTTAAGCAATCCCGTTAAGTAATCTCCACCAAGCGTATCAATAGCGTGAGCCCACTTAGGCTTGCCGGCAATAGCGTCCTTTACTTCTAAAATAACTTCTCTGTGCAAAACTTCGCTAGCACCCAGTGACTTTAGCTTCTCAGATTGTTCAGGCTTTCCTGAAAAGGCTATAACCTCATAGCCAAGATGAGAGAGAAGGGCAATACTGATACTGCCAACACCTCCAGTAGCGCCAGTCACACCCACCGGGCCATCACTGGGCTTCGCTCCCATTTTCTCTAATTTTTGTATGCAAAGCGCAGCGGTTAATCCTCCAGTCCCATAAATCATCGCTTCTTTCAGAGACAATGAACTGGGGCGCTTAACTGCCCAATCGGCTGGTATTGATATTTTTTGGCCAAGGCCGCCAGGTGTGTTCATACCTAAGTCATAACCAAACACAAGGACTTCGTCACCAGCACTAAAGGTACCTGACTTATCGCTAACTACTATTCCTGCTGCATCGATTCCGGGCGTATGAGGAAAGTTTTGAGTAATTCGTTTATTGCCACTTGCTGACATAGCGTCTTTATAATTTAAAGACGAGTAATGGACATCTATCAACAAGTCATTATCTGGAAGTTGACTCACTTCTCGCTCAACTACTTTTTTACTAAAGCTATTATCGCTATGCTCTTCAACAAACAGCGCTTTGAACGTGGTTGAATTGTTACTCATAACTTTTCTCCATAAATACCATTGTATTTTAGGCCTACGACTTTAAAGGAATTATCTAAGAAAGCTGAGCACTCAAGCTTCTGCATCTTCTTGAGTCTACAGAGAAGTAATCGCGATATTCCTAAAGCGCACTATGTTACTTTTGTCCCGATCTTCTCTATATGCTTTGCTGCCGTGATGTTGAAATGCGATTACTCCCTCGCTGTCTTTCACATCTTTAACATGGGTCGTCAGCAGGCCATTAATAAAAATTTTGATATCAGAACCTTTACACACTATTTTTATCTTGTTCCACGTTAAGTGACTATAAGCTTCACCTTGCTCTTTAGTCCATTCACCTAAGTAGTTGGTAACAAAGTCTTCATCGGGGTGAGAACGGGTGGGGTGTATTGGGTAAAGCCACTTTCTGCGGCCCTGATCGTAAAGCCCGCCTGTCCATTTTCTGTCACTGGGGTCAATATCTACTTGATAGCCTATAATTTGTTTACCTTTATCGGTTTCGATAATTTGACCTCGGAAAATTATGCCTGAATTACTGTACTCTGACGTATCTGGCATCATTACTTCTGCTTCAAGTACAAAGTCTTCATAAATTTTTCTAGTTGAAAAGAACCAATTTTTTTCAGCTATAAGCTGCAGTTCTCCATCAACAAAATGTGCTTCGCCGTCATTATAAACATTTTTGAATTTTGACAGTTTTTCGTCTAATAAATACTCAGTAGAAGTGCACCCATTTAACATTAAAAGCGCAGCAAAGAGACTAAAAAATGTAGAGCATCTCATGATTAAATCTCCAGTTAGCACAAACTATAAATTATTCCTGAAATACCAGTCCGCGCCACCTTCCTCTCGCGTAAGCCGTGCCACCGTTTTCAGGAATTTTTCCGTTCGTTACTGCCTTTGATTTAACGGTAATGATGTCACCTGGCTTTAAAGTAAGTGAGCCTAAGTCAAAATAGTTTTCTTGGTAATCTGTCTCGGTTTCACTATTGGTGTAGCTACCTATTTCTTTGTTATTAAGTAGAACTTTATAAGGTGACTCACCATCTATTTCGCCAAGCGTAACCAATATTACGTTTTTAAATGTTTTTTGAGGGCTAGCCTTTTTACCCCACACTTTTTCAGGAACCTTAAGTTCTGATGTCGCCCAGACATTTCGATACTGAATCTCTCTAGCATCAATGCCTAACGCACTATTTCTGCGGTCATGATAAAAGGGAACATCACCGGCAGACTCAAAGGTTTGGGGAGCTTCTAAAATAAGGCTGTATTTCTGTACGTCAACGAACGTTTCTTTTAACGGAAGGGGCAATGGTGTATGTCTGGTTTCGCTTGGACCCACGCCCACGGGCTTGTAATTAGCGTCTCTAGTCAGAATGATTTTGTCTAGCTCGAAGCCATCTTCACGCATAGATAGGGTGATATTGTGTACACCACTTTCAGGTATATCTAACCAAATAGTGTTTGGTGTCCCGCAATGGTTGTCTTTGCGCCTTTGATTAGACGACCAAGTCCACTTATTTTTACCCTCACAAAGTTGAAGCCTTTGGCTGCTTGAAGGCCACGTATTGTTTAACCCAACATGCAAACCATTGTCTTCGCTTCCTGTGCTAAAAGCCCGAGCCCAAACGAAGTATTTACCAGGTGTATCGAAATAAACGGGGTAGGTTAGCACAGCCAACTTACCTGGTTTTGCAGAAAAGTTTACGCCATGCTCCAAAGGCTCGGAATGGTTTGTTCTTGTGTCTGGCAATAACTCAATATACGCATTGTTGCTGGCGCCCTCTAAATGGATTGTGTCGCTATCGGCTAATCCATGTGTGCTATTACTTAGACTGTTAAAAACAATCCAACGGCGCGTATCGGCTTTATGTTGTGTAGAATAATGTTCAGCTTCTATCACCGCAGTTCCGTTTTCAACAGAGATAATGGAGTCTTGAGTGCTCGCAAAACTACTCGTTGCCGCACTTAGTGAAAAAAGTAGGCAAGTAAAAGCTGTGAACCTATTCATATAGTTAATCATTATAGCGTTCTCTTAGAGCCGTTAGAGCCCTTGGCCTCAAGGGTTATGCGAAATTGATATTGCCCAGTCGGTAGAGATGTCCACTGGTTAAGTACTTCCCCATTAGATTTTTCAGCCAGTTCAACTTTGTATTGTGCCGGTGGAATAAACTCTGCGGTGGTATTGAAAGGAATCGTGACAAATACATCGAACCCACTACTTGCCATATTCCAACTGACATCAATAGTTCCACTAGGTGTAGGTATGGAACCATCAGCATAGCCAAGTTTCGAAGTAAGTTGGGGGGAGATAACCGCTCTCTTGAAGCCAGGTAGCAAAGGCTTGACGCCCAAAATACCCTCGTAAAACCACCTTGAAATCGTACCGTAGGCGTAGTGATTCAACGAATTCATGCCTTGTGGGTTAAATCCGTCTTCTATTGAGTACGAGTTCCAGCGTTCCCATGTGGTGGTAGCGCCATTGTTGATTGAGTAGAACCAAGATGGATAAGTTTCTTTAAATAACAGTGCATAGACTAAATCAGTACGTCCAGCCTCTTGTAGAACATTAGCCAGTAACGGTGTTCCGAGAAAGCCCGTTCTTAGGTGAGTGTCCGACGCCTCTAGTAACGAAACGAGTCTAGCTTGTGCTACTTTTACTTCGTTATCAGGTAAAAGGTTGAAAGCGAGTGCAAGAAGATAAGCTGTTTGTGTTTCCTTTCCTTTAACTACGTTTAAATTTGAGTCAAAGAACTCGCTTCTGAAAGCCTTCGCTAGCTCTTTGTGTTTACTCGCTAAGCGTTTAGCATCTTTATTGAAGCCAAGCTCCAATGCTGTTTTTTTGGTTAGCTCTACCGAACGAGCAAAAAATGCTGTCGAGATAAGAGAGAAGTCAGTGTCTCCTCGGTTTGCCCCTTTTCCTTGTTTTTCAGGGTAGGGTTGTAGCCAATCTCCGAACGTCATCATGCTTGAGATGTTGTCTTTAGCTTGGCTCTCGTGGTAATTAATCCAGGCTTTCATTGATGGGTAGCTGTCATCCAGAATCTTTTTATCACCTGTCATCATGTAGAGCTCCCACGGGAGAATAGTCGCAGCGTCGCCCCAACCCGATGACGTCCAATTTATCCATTTTACAAAGGGGACGTAGAGCGGAACGAAGCCGTCTTCTGTTTGTTCTTCTCGCAAACTTTTAAGATAGGCAGACCAGAATCCATATACATCCGCCATATACATTGATGGAGCTATAAAAGCGTTGGCATCACCTGTCCAGCCTAGCCTTTCGTCGCGCTGAGGGCAGTCCAATGGGATATCGAAAAAGTTGCCTTTTAACCCCCAATTAATATTTTCAAACAGTTTGTTCAATTTTGGGTTGGCACTAGAGAAATTGTTATATAGCGCTACGTCAGAATGTTGTACGTTCGCTACTATCCAATCTTTTACAGGAACTTTGCTGTCGTCAAAACCAGATACTTCTATGTAACGAAATCCATGGAAGGTGAAAGTAGGAGTATATTTGGCAACGCCGCTTTTAGAAGGTAAGTAGTAATCCGTTGAATGCGCCGAACGATAATTCTCTGTGTAAAAGCTTCCTTTATTTAGTGCCTCAGCAAAGCGTAACTTAACTTCCTTTCCTTCTTTAACGGGAATGTTAATAGAAGGCACGCCCACCATATTTTGGCCAAAGTCAAAAATAACGGTGTCTTTATCAATTTGCTTGAATGATATTGGGGTTAACTGCTTTATATTACGAACGGGTGAGTGACGTTTCGGTCGTAAGAGTGTGTCAGGTGTTACCAACTCGGTAACAGCAGTGCTCCATTTAGAATCATCAAAACCTGGTTTAGTCCAACCGTCCATTTCGAACCGCTGGTCATATCGTTCTCCATCGTAATTACTCGCAAAACGAATGGGTCCCGCCTGTGTTGCTTTCCAAGAGTCGTTCGTTGTAACAAGTAATGTCGTATTGTCTGAATAAGTAATTTCAAGCTGAGTAAGAAACCGTGGCGGTTTTAAATGGTCGGTTTCCTTTAAGTCTGCAATTCTTCCCGAATACCAACCACCTGCAATGATGGCCCCAAGTACATTTTCGTTTTGGTTAACTAAAGAGGTTACATCATAGGTAAGGGTTTCAATTCGTTTTTCATAAGGTGTCCAACCTGGTGGCAATGCATCGTTGGCGGTGACGTCCTCACCATTTAAAAAAACCTTAAACACACCTTTCGCCGTTACATATAGCCTTGCTTTACTTACTTCCTTATCTAACGAAAACGGCTTTCTAAAATACTGCGGTGTAGCTAAAGTGCTTTGTGAGGGTGATTCAGTTGCTTGGGTTTCTTTCGCCCCTATCCATGAAGCTTTCCAGTCGCTATTTTTAAGCAGGCCTAACTCAATGTGCGCTACGTCGCTCCATTGCGAGGCGATATTGTTTTCGTCCCAAAACCTAACTCTCCAAAACACCTTTTCTCTTGAGGTGATTGGCTTACCTTCGTAATTTACCCATGACATGGCGGAAGACTGGACCTTGCCACTATCCCATTTATCTGGTTTACCCATTAAGTTTTCAAATGTTGACGCTACTTGTATTTGATACGCCAATTGTTGAGTAGACTTTTTATTGTCTAACGGTGCCTTCCAAGAAAAACGTGGAGTAGATTCATAATAGCCAAGCGGGTTCGTGAACCCTTCTCCTACAGTTAATGATGTGGGTTTATCATAATTAGAAGAAGAATGAGATGAACAGGCTCCTAAGAAAATAACCGTTACTGCGGCAAGCCAAAATACTCTTACAAAATTCATTTTTAGTCCTTGAACATCAATTTTCTTCAAAAGTCAGCGTTGTTGTAGCACTCTCGATGTAACCTGGTCTATGTGCGACAGCTTCTATTACACCGGGTTTAATAGGTTGCCCTTCTTTATATATTTGCCAATTTTGTGACGTTTTTTCTTCTTTATATCTAAAAGAAATAAAAGCCCCTGGGGTTTCGCTAGCAATTACTGCTTTGCCATTTTCAATGACTAATTCGGGTGCTTGGGTCTTAGGCTGAGTGCTTGCATCGTCCCATAAGGTAGTAATGAGCTGCCTCTCTGTTACTAAAGGATCGTCACCAATATCCTTTAACCACTCGTTCAGTGCACTCTCCATCTCTTTACGTTTATTTTGATAGTTTTTGATATAGGCAAGGTTTGATAGTTCGTAAGGATCATTGCAAACATTGAAAAGCTCATAAGCGTCCTTGGTTTTTCGAAACCATTGGCTTTGTGCTTCATTGAGTTTACCCGCAGCATTTAATGCAAGTAGCTCGCGCATACTCGGTATTTTCTCTCGGTATGCAACAGGAAGGTAATACGGGTCATTAGGACGATAATTGCGAATATATTTATAGCAGTGATCTCTGACGGCTCTTATTGTGTCGGTAAAGCCATCGAACCTATCGGCTGCAGCGTAAATGTATTCTCTTTCATTTGCGGTGTTTAAAAAGTTTTCCCCTTGCATGTAATCAGGAATGGGAACGCCAGCCATAGCGAGTGTAGTCGGTGCGAAGTCCACAAAAGACACAAGACGCTCTTCTATCGTTCCTGCTTTCTTACCGTTGGGAAAGCGGATAATTAATGGTACTTTTAGCCCGCTGTCATAGATTAGGCGTTTTTGCCTTGGCATTGGACCGCCGTGATCAGAGTAGAAAACTATTATAGTGTTGTCTAACAAGCCGTCATCCTCTAACACATCTAAAATTGCTCCGATTTGTCTATCAGTTTCGGCTAAATTATTGTAAACCTTCCATAGGTCTCTCTGCACAATTGGCGTATCGGGTAAGTAAGGTGGGACTGGAAACTTGGTCTCTGGGTCTACATGAATAGGTGTAGAGTCTTTATCCGTCTTAATTCTATGATCGGTAGGCAGTGCCGAAATCTTGTCAGCGTCATTAGAAAAGTAATGTCGTTGTTCCAGCATTCTTATGCCGTAAGGTTCAAATAGGCCTGACTCATGAGTTGTAGTGAAATTGAAAATAGAGAAAAAAGGCTGGTTACTCGGGCGGTTGCGCCAGTGAGCGTAAATTCCATTTTCATCCCACGCTGTCTTTGGTGCTTTAAATTGATAGTCGTTTTTATAGTTGTTAGTGGTGTAGTAACCTGCCTCCCTCAGCAACTGGCTTAACATCTTTGTGTTTTGAGGAGGGACTGCTTCATACTTTGGCAGGCCTGTCTCTTCAGTGTTAGATAATGTTCTCATATTGTTAGCGCCGAACCCATTAGGGTAGAGCCCTGTCGCTAACGCTGCTCTACTTGGTGCGCAAACGCCTGATGTTGAGAAAACGTTATTATATACAACACCCTCATCAGCCAATCTAGATATGTTCGGAGTTTCAATACTGTCGTCACCGTACATAGGCAGTAGTGGGCTCATGTCCTCTATTACTAGCCACAAAATATTCGGCTGTTCAGAGCTTGCGCTGGCCTGCATTGAACAGCTTAGTATGAGAGCTAAAGTTGCTAAAACTTTGAGCACACCAGGTTTCATTTTGATAGTAACCACACTACACCCCTTTCTCATTCAACACTTTATAAGAAGAATCCAGATCAGTTTTTCAAACCCGATATTAACATCTTTTTAATCATAAATGTAAATAATAGGTCAAATTCAATCTTTTCTGAGTGCTTTCTACTTTCTCAGTTAAGGCAATCGCTGTTTTTATCAGTCCTATTTCTAAAGCGCTTGTTTTTTCAATTATTACAGCATGTTGCTATTGTTCGGTGGAATTACAATACTTTTACGGAGTTACATTCAACGCTAAATCGTTCTTTATTATGCAATAGAAGAGACTATCGTATTGTTTATAGTGTGAGTGAAAAAGATTGTAAATGACCGTTGTTTTGTTTAAAGTTGCTACGAGTATTAACGATGTATTAACGTTTCGAGGTTATATTAGTGAACCGAATAAAATCATTGCTTCTTCAGAGTGTGTTGGGTTGTGCGGTTAGCATCAGTGGCGTAGCCGCTGCACAGACTTTCGATAAAGCAGGCTGCTTCGAGGTTGAAGCAATAGATCGTGTTTGGTCGGGGCACCGCGTTGCGTTTGATTATATCGGAAAGGGTGACCAGCAAATTGTGGCTTATTACGATGCTAGCAGACAAATGAGTGTCGCTTATAAACCGTATCCTACAGGAAACTGGATATACCAAAAGTTAGACAGCTATTTAGGGTGGGACAGTCACAACAGTGTTGTTATTGGCCTCGACGAAAAAGGGTATATTCATATCGTTGGGAATCTACACGTTAACCCTATCGTCTATTTTAAAAGTGAAAAACCTTATGACGTGCGAAGTTTAAAACGTGTGGACTTTATGGCTGATAAGGAAACAGAAAGTCGAATGACTTATCCAGAGTTCTTTAACGATGCTGAGGGGAAACTCTATTTTAAGTACAGAAACGGACGAAGTGGGAGCGGTAACGAAATTTATAACGCTTTCAATGCCAAAGACGGAACGTGGCAGAGGTTACACGACTCTCCGTTAGTTGATGGAGAGGGAGAAAGGAATGGTTATTTCTGGGGGCCCGTTCTTGGTCCAGACGGTTACTTTCACCTTTCGTGGGTTTGGAGAGAAACGCCAGTCGCAGCCTCTAATCACGATATTTCATATGCCAAGAGTAAAGATCTTGTGAATTGGCAGAAATCAGACGGTACTGCAATCTCTCTTCCTATGAAATTGAGTAATAGTGAAGCGGCTGTTCCGCTTCCTCAATTTTCAGGCATTTTAAATGGTCACACACCTATTGGGTTCGACCATAAAGCTCGACCTTTAATTTCATATCAAGCCTATGATGAGAAGGGAGATAGCCAGCTCTTTATAGCTAGAAATGACAACGGGAATTGGAAAAGCTTTCAAATATCTAATTGGAAAGACTCACGTCAAGAATTGAATATGACTGGTGCCCTTCCTACTACTCTTACAGTCAAGAAACCAGCGAAGCTCCTTGATAGCGGAGATATAGAGGTATATGCGGATCTAGACGGTACATCTTACGCTTACACACTTGATGCTGATTCGTTAAAGGTTAAATCTGAGTCGACCGGCTCACAAATTCCATCGGCTTTGCTTGCCTATGATAAAACGAATGACATGCCCTTATATACAAAGGCTTTGAAACAGCTTTCGCGAGAGCAAAACCATCTTACTGCTGGAAAACGCTTCTACCTGGCATGGGAAGCCTTGCCGCCTAACCGTGATAAAGGAAGGGCGTTTATACCAGAGCCAACAACATTAACTGCACATTGCCTTGAATAATATGCAGAAAAAAGAAACAAGCGGTTTTAAATTTTTAACTTTTACTAGGAAATACCATGAACAAACTAAGGTTTAGTCTTATAAGCGTACTTGGTGCTCTATTCACATCTCTTTCTTCTAGTGTAGCAGCACAGGACAAACCCAATATTCTATTCATCCTTACAGATGATTTGGGCTTCAACCAAGTCGGTGCCTATGGCAATACGCCAATTAAAACGCCAAACCTAGATGAGCTTGCTTCTAATGGCATACGCTTTGACCAAGCGTATGCGGGGAATACAGTGTGTTCTCCATCACGTGTTTCTTTATTTACAGGTAGAGATGGTCGTTTGATGACAAATAATTCAAACACTGTTCAGTTAACCGAAATGGATATAACCCTAGCGCACGTATTAAAACACGGCGGCTATGACACGGCATTATTTGGTAAATATTCTATTGGTTCACAAATGGGTGTCACAGACCCTCATGCCATGGGGTTCGATACTTGGTACGGGTTTTACTCCATACTCGAGGGTCATCGTCAGTACCCTCACATAGTTTGGAAAGACGGTAAGAAAATTCGCGTCCCTGAGAACGAAGGCGGTAAAAAAGGCGCCTATGCTCAGGAACTTTTCACCAAGGAAGCCATTGAATACATAAAGCAGCCGCGAGAAAACCCATTCTTTATCATGCTTGCTTACTCGTCGCCACATGCTGAATTAGGTGTACCAGAGAAGTTCAGTGAGCAGTACAAATTCGCTGAAACACCCTATACAGGTATGAGAGGTGGTAATCCAGCTGACAAATATGCCTCATACTACCCAGAACCAGTTGATAAACCAAACGCGACATTGGCAGGCATGGTATCTGCACTTGATCACTATATTGGTCAAATTGTTACACAGTTAGACGAAATGGGTGAACTTGATAACACGCTAATCTTCTTTACGTCTGACAATGGCCCGCATGATGAAGGCGGCGCAGACCCTGAATACTTAAAAGCCTCTGAGCCCTATCGTGGTATGAAGCGAGATTTGTACGACGGCGGTATTCACGTTCCAATGATTGTTCATTGGCCAGAGCGCATCAAAGCAGGTCGGACAGACGATACACCTTGGCTATTTGCAGATGTTATGCCCACTGTAGCTGAGCTAGCGGGCGTAAATCTAAACATGGTCCCTAGAGTTAAAACTAACGGTAAATCAATTGTAGGGCTTTTAAAAACTGAGCCCAGCGAGATGGGCGAGCGCGTCCTTTACTGGGAGTTCTCTAAGCAGGTGGGAGATCCTAACTCAGGCGTAATTGGCGATACCTACCAGGCGGCTCGCAAAGGCGAGTGGAAAGCGGTTCGTTACGGCTACGATGCACCACTTGAACTGTTCAATATTGAAAAAGACCCTGCTGAATTGCGTGATCTTTCTAAGAAAAATCCAGATATTGCCAGCGAATTTTTGGCGTTATTTGAAGAAAATAAAGATCAGTAGAGAAGGTGACGGGGATAGATACTATGCGAAAACGTCAATTTTTACTCAAGAAAGCGCAAATAGCGTTTAGTGTAGCTTTAATAAGCGGAGTAACTCTATCTGGCTGTGCTACGCAAACGAGTAAAGTAGGGCCTACAGCCACTGAAAACACTCAGTTTGTAGAGTACTTTGCAGATAACGCAGTAGGTAACCCTCTTGCTATTGTTCAACATCCAGCGGCCATACACCAAAACGGTATCACTTATGTTTCTTATCAAGGACCTAAAGAAGATCCGTTTGTGGCCACTTATGACCACAGAACCAAAGAGTGGAAAGGTCCTTTTAAAGCGGGAACCAGCGAATTGGGCCGTCGTGATGGTGGCAAAAAGTTCGATAACCATGGTAAACCAACCATGCTTATTGATAACGAAGGCTATATCCACATTTTTTATGGTGGCCATGGCGGACATAAATCAAACGGTCACAATCCTTTAGGTAACACGCATTTTGGTGCAAACAAGCATGCCGTTTCTAAACGTCCTTACGACATTACCGAATGGGTAGATCTAGATAACATAACCCCTTTTGGTACTTATAACCAAGTTGTCAAAATGGATAACGGCGATATTTACCTATTCTTTCGTCACGGTGCTCACCGCAGTGATTGGGTGTATCAAAAGTCTGTAGACAACGGGCGAACTTTCTCTGCGCCTGTGTCATTTCTTAAACACAAACGGCGTACGGATATTGAAGCTGTGGATAGCTGGTATGCCTGGGTTGGTAAGGGAGAAGGAGATAACCTAATTGTTTCCTACGACTATCATGTTTGTTGGGATAACGGCGCAGGTGTTAACGGTCGTGGACATACAACTGAACGTCACGATGTTTACTTCATGAATTTCAATACCAAAACAAATGAATGGAGCAATGTAAAAGGTGAGTCTTTGACTCTTCCCGTTACGAAAGAAGTCGCTGATGAAAAAACACTGGCGATGAAAACCGGTGAGCTCTGGACTTTCAACGGTACTTCACATCTAGACAGCAAAGGTTACCCACATATCGCAATAAACGCAGGAATTGATAAAGGCGCTAAAACCGGCGGCCCGAAACAAACTAGGCATGTTTGGTGGGATGGCAAGCAGTGGTTAGGCGGCAATAAAATTATCGAAGGGTACGAAGGTGTATCTCGCGGAGACTTCCGTGTTAACGACCCTGAAGATATTCGCTACCTCGTTGCTTATGAGAAAGACGGGGACGCTGTTTTGTCGTGGTGGAAAAGCAATAACGACGGAAAATCATTTTCTGAAGAGTCAACTGTGCTAAAAAGCGAAAATGCGAGTTTCGCTATTACAACGCTAATTGAGAACGCTCACCCTGAGGCACAGATGCTAGTTGCCGAAAAAGAGAGTGATGAAAATATTAAAATTTATCTGGTCGGTGAAGATGGTCCGATACCAAGGTCGCTGAGTAGCTTTAAATCTTCGAATAATGCGTCTATGTAAGTCAGTATCCAGATTATTGGACCAAGAAATTTGCTAGTAGTCTGCAACAAATTAGTTGGGAATAACTATGAATCACACAAAACTAAAATTATCTGCCATCGCGATGAGTTTAGCATTAGCTATTAGTGCTTGTTCTGGTGAATCACCTGAACAGAAGACACAAAGCGTAGATGTCGAGCCTAAAAAAGAAATGAAAACATCAAAAGATGTGACTGAGCAGGACATTCAAAAAACAGCACAGCGTATCGGGAAAAGTGTCGCAAATTGGCAAATTGCACAGTTCGGTAACCTAAACTATATCCCTGAGTCGCATCGCGCGAAATCTGAAAATGCAAAATTTTGGATTCAAGCCTCTTTCTACATTGGATTAACTCGTTGGATTGACGAAACAGGTAATCAACGTCTGCTGGACTTTGTAAGAACAGTTGCAGAGAGAGAACAGTACGAATTAATACTAGAGCGTCCTTATCACGCAGATGATCATGCTATTGCTCAAACCTATTTATGGCTTGCTGAAAAGACAGGAATGAAATCAGCTTATGGGCCTACTAAACAGGTTTTCGATATGATTTTATCTAACCCCCCACAGGTCGGTCTGGACATGGGTAATTCAGAGTCAAGCACTGGCAAATACCATTTAGAAGGAAACTGCCAGTTAAGATGGTGTTGGGCCGATGCGTTATTCATGGCGCCTCGTGCGTGGGCACAAATGACGAAAGTTACCGGTGACCCCAGATATCTTGAGTACGGAGACAAAGAGTTTTGGGCATCTGCAGACTATTTATTCTCTGATGAATATGGTTTGTTTTATCGAGACAGTCGCTATTTTGATGCAAAAAGCGACAACGGAAAACCGGTCTTTTGGGGGCGCGGAAATGGGTGGGTCTTTGCTGCTATTCCGATGATTATTGAAGAATTACCTGACGATCATCCCTCTAAAGAGCGATACATTGAGCTCTATAAGAAGAATGCTGAAGGACTTATGGCACTTCAGAAAGAAGACGGTTATTGGCCAGCCTCTTTGATGGATCCTGATAAGGTGATGACACCAGAGGTGAGTGGCACAGGGTTTATAACTTTCGGTCTAGCCTGGGGAGTTAATAACGGCATCTTGACTGACCAGCGTTCAAAAGAAATCGTAGAAAAAGGTTGGAAAGCAATCACTGAAGCTGTTACCGACGATGGCCGTGTTCACTGGGTTCAACATGTTGGAAAGAGCCCTGACCCTGTAAAAGAGTCTGACTCACAGCTATACGGTTCTGGTGCTGTGCTACTAGCGGCGTCAGAAATGCTTAAATGGAATAAATAGAAACGTTTTTACTTTAGCCCCTGACTTTACGCGCGTTGGTCAGGGGCTTTTTTGTATCTGCTATAGGTTAAATAAAAGCGCGTTGAGATTATTAATGTAAAGATTAAGGAATTTAAAATGCCTTTATCAAAAAGAAAAATAAAACAAAAACTGTTGGGTGTGACAAGCTGTGCAATTGTTTTATTTTCGATCGCAAGCTGTGCTAATCAGAACAAAGAAGAAGTGACAGCTAAAGTTACAGAGCAGGAAACGCCACCGAATATATTGTTAATATTATCTGATGATCATGCGTGGAATGATTATAGTTTCATGGGGCATGAAATTGTTAATACACCAAGCTTAGATAGTTTGGCCAACGAAGGGGTGACGTTCAGTAAAGGGTATGTTCCAACTTCACTTTGTAGACCTTCCCTTGCAACAATTGCAACAGGCCTTTACGCCAGTCAACACGGCATTACTGGAAACGATCCCTCTAGAGAAACTCCAGGAGGAAAAAAAGGAAAGGAATACCAACAACTTCGTTCGCAGATTATTGCAAAGATTGACGAAGTTAAAACTTTACCAGAGCTATTAAGGGAAAAAGGCTACGCATCTCTGCAAACCGGCAAGTGGTGGGAAGGCAGTTACGAACGAGGCGGTTTTGATGAGGGAATGACAAAGGGATTTCCGAACCCAGTTGGTCGACATGGCGATGAGGGCTTAAAGATTGGTCGTGAGGGAGTGGATACTATTACCAGCTTTATAGACAAGACTCATGAGGCAAATAAGCCGTTTTTTGTTTGGTATGCGCCGTTTATGCCGCACTCGCCACACACACCTCCTAAGCGAATTTTATCTAAGTACGAAAAGTATGACCTACCAGAGTCTATTGCTAAATACTACGCGATGATTGAATGGTTTGATGAAACGAATGGAGAATTGTTTAGCCATCTCGAAAAACGTGGTTTGAAAGATAACACGCTGATTGTCTATGTCTCAGACAACGGGTGGATTACTAACCCAAAGCAAACTGATAGGTTCTTACCAAAATCTAAGCAGAGCCCGAATGAAAGTGGTGTTCGAACCCCTATTATTTACTCATTGCCAAATAAATTTAAGTCTTCGTTTAGACAAGAAAGGGTAAGTAGTATTGATATAGTCCCTACTATTTTAGGTGCTGCGGGTATAAGTGTTCCAAGTGAACTGCCAGGTATTAATTTATACGATAATTTAGTAACGGGTGAAGATATCGACAGAGAATTAATATTTGGTGAAGGTTTTGCACATGATATGGATGACTTAGACGACGTTGAGTCTACACTGCTTTATCGCTGGGTCATTAAAGGCGATTGGAAATTAATTGTTAGCTATGATGGTAAAAATGTTAGTTACCAGAAATATCATGATGAATTTTTGGTTGGCCCAAGACTCTATAATCTCGCCAACGATGAATTCGAAGAGAAAAACTTGGCTGCACAATACCCTGAAAAGGTTGGCGAGCTGAAAAAAGAAATCGAACAGTGGTATGCATTGGTAGAACGTAAGCTAATTCAGTAACACCTTCAATAACACCCATGGGGCTTGTGGGAATTGCCGCAAGCTTCTTTCATTCTTTCAATGATCACTGCGCAATCGATAAATGGTGATGGTATTTGCCACTATCACACTTACTTCAAGCAAAATTCCTCCAACAGAGTCTAAATAAATGTTGTTCGCTAACCAAAAAACGGCCCCGCAAATAAAGAGTTGTCTCATTCTTATGCCAGAAGCGTAAAAGATAGCGTAAGTGCCAAAACATGCGCCAAAAATGGGGCAAACGTCTATTAGCCGGTTAACGTTAAAAGCGCCCCAAACAATATTTATTGCTATAAATACAATGCCTATAAACTTGTGGTTAGTTTTGACCGATATGATCGTGCGAAAAAAGTTGAGAAAATTAGCGATAGTTCCAGTGACGGAACCTAAAAAGAAAAAGTGAGCCGTTTGAAATGAAAACATAACAATTAGGCTTATTTTAAGTTTTATATCGCTTTTTTGTGTAAAAGAGTAAATCGCAACTAAAAAAGCGAGCACACCAAAAAGCTGACCAAGGGAAGTAAAAGACATGCTTGTGATGTACCCACTTAACAGTTAGAAAAAGGCTCGTAAACATACAAATACGAGCTTAGGTTCGTTCAATTAGTCGCCAAATTCGCGAATTAGGCCGTTAATCGTTTCTTTAGCATCGCCCAAGATCATTCGCGTGTTATCCTTAAAGAACAAAGGATTGTCGACACCAGCGAAGCCAGCGTTAGCTGAGCGCTTCAACACAAATACAGTTTTTGCACGATGAGCTTCAATAACCGGCATCCCGTAAATGGGACTACCTTTCATCTCTTTGGCAGCCGGGTTAACAACATCGTTAGCGCCAATTACAATAACAACGTCATAATTTTCCATTCGAGGGTTAACGTCGTCCATTTCGTAAAGCTGGTCGTAAGGAACATCCGCTTCCGCTAACAGAACGTTCATGTGCCCTGGCATACGCCCTGCTACCGCATGAATGGCATAATCCACTGTACAACCGTTTTCTTCTAGTAAGGTGTGAAGCTCTCTAACAGCATGTTGCGCTTGAGCTACGGCCATTCCATAGCCGGGCACAACGAGTACGGCTTGCGCCGCCTCAAGCACATAAAAGGCATCTTGAGGTGATAGCACTTTTATTTCGCCAGTAATAACCTCGCCTTGCTCGATAGGTTTGGCAAACCCAGATAACAAAACGTTCATCAGCGATCTGTTCATCGCCTTACACATTATATTCGTGAGGATCAATCCTGAGGCGCCAACCAGTAGGCCGGTTACAATCAAAATTGTATTGCCTACTGCAAGACCTGCTGCTGAAGCGGCAATACCTGAATAGCTGTTTAGCAAAGCGATAACTACAGGCATATCTGCGCCACCTATAGAGATCGTTGCCCATAGGCCGAAGCTCAGCCCTAATGCAATAATACAATACAGCCATACTTCATTAGACGGTTGTGTAACAAAGAGATACCCCACGGCTACCATAGCCAGCAAATGAAGGATACTTAATTCCCTTAGCCCAGTGAAAATGAACGCCTTTGAAGACAGTTTTCCAGAAAGTTTTCCCCAAGCAACTACGGATCCTGAAAACGTAATCCCGCCAATGAGCAGCGTTAAAAGAACAGTAATGAAAACAAAAGCCTGGTTATAACCCGATGCACTGGCGTCCATACTGCTAACTGTTGCCCATCCTAGTAGCAATGAAGCAGCGCCACCAAAGCCGTTAAAAAGAGAAACCATTTCCGGCATTTGTGTCATCTGCACACTACGTGCTTTCCATGCGCCATACAGTCCACCGATAAGGACACCAACTATAATGTAATGGTAACTGATGATTTGTTGGTCGAGCAGAGTAACCATTACAGCTACAAACATACCCACCGCTGACACGAAGTTGCCTTTGCGTGCTGTTGAAGGATGACTAAGTAACTTAAGACCAAATATAAAAAGCCCTGCTGCTAGCACATAAGCAAGGTTAATAAGTGTTTCAATTGTCATGTTCAGCGCTCTCTTAGTTATTATCTTTCTTTTTAAACATGCCAAGCATGCGATCGGTAACAAGATAACCGCCCACAACGTTAATACTTGCTAACGTTACAGCTGCAGTCCCCAGAATTGTTGTCAACATACTGTTATCAGAACCAGATGAGACTAGAGCACCGACTAAGGTAATACCTGAAATAGCATTAGAACCAGACATCAATGGGGTGTGTAACGTGGCAGGAACTTTACGAATGAGTTCAAATCCAAGAAATGCAGCGAGTAATACAATAAACAGTAGGTAAATAGTTTCCATTATTAAGCTCCTTCGTACGCAGACAACAGCATGTCATTTCGAATTTTTCCACCATGAGTAATGACAGCACCATTAAGAATGTCATCTTCAAAGGTTAATTCGAATTCAATAGGCTCGCTCTTTACAAACTCATCCAGCAAGTTGTAAATGTTGTTTGCGTACATATCGGTCGCAGCCCGAGATACGCCCTCACTCCAGAAGCCGTCTCCTATAATAGTAACGTTATTTAGTACAACGGTTTCACCTGGCTTAGAGCCTTCTACGTTGCCGCCAGAGACCGCAGCCATATCCACAACAACGCTACCTGGTTTCATAGACGCCAGTGTTTCTTTTGAAATCAACACGGGCGGCTTACGACCGAAAAGCTGCGCTGTAGTGATAACTATGTCTGAACTTGCTATGGCTTCTTTTTGTGCCTGTGCGAGCAACGCTTTTTGCTCGTCAGAGAGTTCTTTAGCGTAACCGTCTTTTGTTTGGCCAGTTTCACCTATATCAACGTTAAGGAATTTGCCGCCTAACGACTCTACTTGTTCAGCTACAACTGGGCGCGTGTCATACGCCAGCACATTGGCACCAAGGCGCTTGGCTGTCGCAATAGCCTGCAGACCCGCAACGCCTGCTCCAATAATAAATACTTTGGCAGGTTTAATTGTACCGGAAGGTGTCATCATCATTGGTAATATAGAAGGAAGTGTGTCCGCGGCCTTCATCACCATCGCATATCCCGCCAAACTCGCTTGAGAGCTCAATGCGTCCATTTTTTGTGCTCTAGAGGTTCTGGGGATCATTTCTACTGAGAGCGCCGTCAAATTGGCCTTTGCTAGTTTAGTTACCAACGCTTCGTTAAAAAATGGGTCTAAGTGTCCAATAACAACTGTGCCAGCAGGCAGCTTTTCAACAATTGATTCTCTAGGTGTGTTGACACAGGCTAGTATATCTACTTGCTTAGCTATTTCTGTTATATCAGCAACAATGTTAGCGCCAGCTTTCGCGAAGTCTTCATCTTTATAGTGTGATAGCAGGCCAGCACCTTTTTCGATATAGACTTCGATGCCTTTTTTGACAAGCTTGGCGATAGTTTGTGAAGACACAGCGCAGCGCCGCTCCACATGAGCGTGGTGCCTTTGCTCTAGGGCTTCGTTTAAAATTAGGATTTTCAATTAACTCTCCTTTTCAAAACTGTAGGAGAATGAGGTAACTCATTCAGTAAACTTCTCTGTCGTTAACTGATATGTTTTAAAGAAGCCCGTTGCTTAACTATGTTAAGCATGGCACCGGTGCTTTGGTGTTGTTAGTATCACACCGGCTACTCTCGGATAGACATAAAAGGTTTTACTCTAAGTGAAAAACCTTTGTTAGGTCTGTAGCTACAGGTTGGTTATCTTCGTGAGTGTCCATTATGTCTGCCATATACTGCCACCACTTCTTAACTACAGCATTATTTGGCAGCGCATCCATGGTGTGGTCGTCCTCACGCTTTAACACAGCAAAGAGCTTATTCGAGCTTTCCTCATAGAAAATACTGTAGTCTGACACGCCTGCATTTTTAAGCTCTTCTACCAGCTCGGGCCATATTTCGTCATGACGTTTCTTATACTCTTGCTCATAACCCGGCTTTAGTGTCATAACAAAGGCAACTTTTTCCATCTATTAGTCCTCCAGGCTGTTTAAGTATTCTTTCCATTGCTCCACAGTGGTGATCTCACTGTCACCTTCCCATGCAAAGCCAGCTTTGTAGTTCAACTTACCTTCTGGTGATGTTTGAGTTATTAGCCAAATATGACTTTCATCTTTCTTTTCAGAAGGTGTATGAATGATGTTACTAATTTTACTCGGCGCGATAACGGCCGCGGTGCCTAACCCTTGGTTGTCAATTTCTTCCCAAGCGGCAATCCATCCTTCTTGTTGATTTTTATACACATCGGCTTTTTCGTCGTGTGTAGCTACACCTATGGCAATAGGGAGAGAGGCCGGGGTATTATTTAGATAGAAAGTCGAATCGACGTTGTACATCCGAGAGCCTAGCGCAAGCGACACGGTTTTAACTTCTTTTACCATGCCAATAGGCGTTTCAAATTCGTAGTGAAGGGTAAACTTGACTTCGTCAGCATTGTTTTCATGAATTTCATAACGAGTGAAGTTGTGGGCGTAGTACGGTGTTTCGTTTATCCACACTGCTGAGCCACCCACGCCACGACTAATACCCGTATGGTAAGGGTCGTAACCTTCTCCTCTGTCCTCGTGATACGACTGACCACTGAAGTGCATGTCATACCACTTGTCGATAATCGAATAATCGACCTTCTTTAGCCATGCGTCGACGCCGCTGGCGTGGCCAGCTAAAGGTGCGGCAGGGCCATAAACCCGAAACGCTACCTTATCATTTTCCCATGCAAAATCGTCCCGTCTCTCAGGTACGAATTTAGCATATGCCTTGACTTGGTTAGCCATAGCCGGCGCGCTGTCTTTATCAGTTTTTTGTACTTCAGATGAGCACGCTGACATGCCTGATAATCCAATAGCGATCGCCGCGGCTAAACAAATTTGCGTATGTTTAAACATCTACTCTTTCCTCTGTTTGATGGCAAAGCAAGTGCTTGGACATTGTTTACAAGCGTACTCATTTATTCTTTTCAATCAATGAAGTGATTGTTAATGAGCGATATTGCATTATTGTGAGACGGTTTGCAATGGATTTAGAACGCGTTTTATAGAATTAAACTAACTGATATTATTTTAAGTTATTAAAATAGCGTTGTTTTCGGGTAATTCTGTCTTTCCTATAAAGTAATTCTAATGTTAACGAAAATATAACAAATATGTTGATATTGGTTAACTTGTGATCTATCGTGATTTTTGGTGATTGATAATGATTGTTTAGGGAGAGAGTACATGACGTTAATCGGTGCGAAGAAATTACGGCTAGCTGTAGCTATTTCATCTGCGATTGCTTGCTATTGTGCAGAGGCTGCCGCACAGGATGCAGATATATCAACAAGTGCTGACCAAGAAACCGAAGTGATAGAGGTTAGAGGAATAAGGAGCGCGCTAGCTAGTGCATTGGCTGAAAAGCGCTCTGCCGACAGTATTAAAGAAGTTATTCAAGCTGAAGACATCGGTAAGCTACCTGACCAGAATTTGGCAGAAGTTTTAGAAAATGTCACGGGTGTTCAAATCGACCGAACTGCAGGTGTAGGAACTGGGGTCCAAATACGAGGTACGAACGCAAACCGTGTCGAAATAAATGGTGTATCTACTGTTGGAAGTGGTAACGGCCGCTCTGGGATTAGTTTTGACGACCTACCAGCAGCGCTGATTTCATCTCTGGAAGTCATTAAGGTGCCGACTGCGGAAACTGTTGAGGGCTCTGTAGGTGGAACGATAAATCTACGTACACTTAGAGGCCTTAGTCTAAAAGAGCAGCTGATTTCAATTCGTGCACAAGCGGAGAACAGTGATTTGGCAGATGCTACTTCGCCGCGAGTTTCCGCAACCTTTGGAGATAGCTTTGACACCGATTATGGACGAGTCGGTTTGGTTCTCACCGGTAGCTACGCAGAGCAGCAAGTTGCTTCGTTTGACCCACGTTTCGACAGGGACAGGGAAGTACTCCCTGATTCTGGCAGCGCTAGTGCAGAGTCTTTCCCTTTTTTGAGAACGCAGTTTTTAGATCAAGTCATTTCCCGATATGAATATGAAACCAAGAATTTCACAGGCTCCTTTGAGTTTGAGCCTATGGATAACCTGAGGTTATATTTTGATGCGACAGTTAATCGCCAAGAACGAGCACAGAAAAGTTCCCGCGCATTTATTTCAGGAACCGGTGGATCGGCTGTTGTTGACAATACGGATAACACAGCGTTTGAAACCGTCGACTTAGGAACAATTGATGGTCCAAATGGGCCGTTAGAATTAGGTGAGGTTCAAGCAGTCCTTACGGGAACATTAGGAGTAGGTGTTGATGCAAATAACAATAATATCGACCCAAATTTAAGAACAAGCGTCAATACAGGCTCACGTATTACCGACAGTGATGTATTCGCTACCGGTTTCGATCTTTTGTTAGATCGCCTTGCTCTTAAAGGTGAAGTATCTTATTCAAGTTCAGATTCAGTGTTTCCTCGTTTAAATACGACACTCGATTTTATCAATCTGAATGGCCCGCAACCAAGTGAAGGGTTAAGTATTGATAACGGTGTGCCTGTTGAATTTGATGCTTCGGGCGGCACACTTCAATTCGGGATAGCTCAAAATGCTGAATTTGGACCTTCTAGCCAAGACTTGTTGAATCCAGCTAACTATGCACTTCGTGGTGTCGGTGTGGGTAGAAGTACTCAAGAAAACTCCGAAACCGCATTTAGACTAGATGGGGACTACGACATCTCCGATTTAAATCCGTATTTTTCGGGCATTAAAGCAGGTTTGAGATGGAATAAGAATAAGGCAGAAAGTAACGATATAAACACCACGTCAAACTTTTCTAACCCTAACTCAGCATTCTATAGACCTAGGGCTGATCTGTTTTCAAATATTGTTTCTGCTGGCCCTTCAAACTTTAACGATGCTGATGGAAGACGCTTGTACATTGCTGACTACCTTACCGTAGACGGTGACTTATCGTTTAACAACCCAGACCAAGTTTTGACTGCGATTAATAACGCTATCGCTGAGAATAACGCTGCTCAAATTGCAAATGGAAATATATCAGAGCCATATCCGTCATTGGCACAGCCTGAGCTTCAGCTAGATTCATTTTTTGACATTGAAGAAGAGACAACAGCGTTATATTTGCAAGGAGACTACTTCTTTTATATCAATGATATGACATTTCGCGGAAATGTTGGGGTTCGTTACGTTAGTACAGATATTACTTCGGTAGGTAACAACATAGAGAACGGTGTAGTAACAGGCCTGCGCGAGGAAAGTGCGTCTTATGACTATTATCTGCCAAGATTCAATATTGCGTCTGAAGTTATCGATGATTTAGTAATTCGAGCTGGTGTTGCTAAAGATATTCGAAGACCCAACTTTGATAACCTTTCCACGTCCATAAATTTTCCAGGAGGCGCCGGTGCCGCAGTAACAGTTGGAAATCCCGCTTTGACTCCTGAGGAGGTTATTTCTTACGATCTATCTGCCGAATACTACTTTTCTGACTCAAGCTTTGTCAGTGTAGGTGTCTTCCATAAAGAAAGAACGGATATCTTTGCCGCAGTCCGTGATAATCCAGAGGAACCTATCGGGGAAAATGGTCAAATTGAGCGTGATATTACAGCCCCATGTGAAGGTGGCGGTATATTTAACCCCACTGTTACTGACCGAAATGTTTGGTCGTCGGTTCCCGGTACGGGAATTTGTGTTCCACTCCAAACAACAATTAACTTGCCGAATGAGGAGACACAAACTGGTATTGAGGTCGCGTTTCAACATGACCTTTCTGAATATGAGGAGGAGCTTGGATGGGCTTCTGGTTTTGGGGTAATCGCAAACTATACATATCAGGAAGCAGGTGCAGGTATTGAAACGTTCCGTCCAGCAACAGGAGATGGAAACGCGCTGAATAAACTATTGGGGCGTACAGATGCTGATCAATCTACACCTACACTTGCCGACGATATTGTAGAGGAACGGATTGAGTTGGAAGACTTATCTCAAAACGCATACAACATTACGTTGTTTTACGATAAGTATGACCTCAGTGTGCGAGCACGATACACGTGGCGTTCAGCGTTCAAAACTGGGGACTTGATAAGCTTTGATATGCCGCGAATAGTTGATGATAGAGCACAGCTTAACATGAGTGTGAGTTACGATATAAACGACACCTTTACCGTTGGGCTAGACGGCATAAACCTACTTCGCGAAGATCGTACTGAGTGGTGCGTAAATGAAGGTGCGTTGCTTTGTGCACAAGGGTTAACTGACAGACGCATAGTGTTAGGGGTTACAGCAAACCTTTAATTAACTTTTCAATAATTAAGTAAATCTACAAAATTCGCCTCTAGCTTATCTAGAGGTGGATTTTTTGTTTTAATGAGCGAAGTAAGTGGACAGCTCATTGTGTAAATTCTAGCTACTAGATAGCTTTTGATAATGTAGGAACCATTGGTGCAGCTCTGTCCGGTGACGGCAAAAAGCGTAATGCTTCAGATATGAGTATGTAATTCAGTTAATTAAGAAATCCCTCGGTGTTAACCCACAACAAGGTTAGATCCATTTTGACCCTCTGATATACGCTATTTTCCGCCATTTGTAGCTAGTGATTAATAATTAAGGACCACAGAGTAGCCCAAATAATGTAGGTAATTAGCACCTTATTGCATGTTAATAACGTTATAAATATAGATGCTGCAAACTCACCTAACGATATAGCCGCACTTAAAAGTACTGAGTAGCAACTTGATTAAACAGGCGCTCCAGCTACTCGGTATTACCGAAACCGTTTTCGCTACTAAAGTATAATTGCTTATTCAATTTTACATAGAAGTTATGATTTTTCACTTTTTGACTATAAATGATCATTTTTGATTCTAAATTTTTGCATGAGTGGTAGTGTTAAATCCGTGTTAATTAATTGTTTATTGTTGCCTTCATAGTTGAAAGACACTGAGTGGCTGATAAGAACAATATTTTTAACATCAAGGCAGTGCCTACCTCATTTATTAAATTTTAAGGATAAAAAATGAGTCACACATTGAAACATAGTTTAATTTACTTAGCGTGCATGTCTGCACTTTACGTCTCTCACGAATCTCAAGCACAAGACACCCCAGAGGCAAACGATGTCGAAGTAGTTGAAGTGTTAGGAATAAGATCATCTCTAACAGGAGCTCTGGATAATAAACGGTCAGCAGATAGCGTTGTAGATTCAATTTCAGCAGAAGATTTAGGCAAATTTCCAGATCAAAACATCGCTGAATCTCTACAAAGGATTTCAGGTGTTTTTATCGACCGTCAATCTGGTGAAGGTTCAAAAATTACAGTTAGAGGGTTCGGGCCTGAATTCAATACTGTACGGTTAAATAATCGAACTATAGCAACTATTGAAACTGGTGAAGTAGATTACTTCTTCTCCGATGTAAATCTGTCAAGAGCATTTGATTTTCAGGCGCTTGCGGCAGAGGTTTTGAGCGGAGCTGATGTGGTAAAAAGTCCCACTTCTGATATGTGGGAAGGGAGTTTAGGTGCTAGTGTAAACATGCGTACTGCTCGCCCACTCGATAGTATCGGTTTTCATATGTCAGGCTCTGCACAGGCCCGATATCAAGATTTAGGGGAGGAATGGGGACCTCGAGTATCTGGACTGGTAAGCAATACATTCGCTGAGGACTCGATGGGGTTGCTCTTCGCTGTATCTTATGAAGATAGAAAAACAAGGTTAGAAGAACACCGTGGTGGAGCATGGTCTTACTATAACGGACCAACTGTTGACTCGGATGACGTTGTTGAGTTTCGTTTCCCCCAGGAGATGGGGCAAAGTTTTACTATAGATGATAGAAAGCGTTTAAGTATTAATAGTACTTTTCAGTACGAACCAAGCGCCGATATGGGTATGACGGTTGATGCTCTCTATGTAGATTTTAAACGAACCACCACCACACAGGGCATCAACGCGCCAATGCAGTTTCCATTCTTTTCTGATGTGAAAACAGATGAGAACGGGACGGCTACATCATTTGTTAAGACATTTGGTCCCGTAGATTATCGTTACGAAGAGGGCGGCGGCGATAGTGAAACTATTGCGTTGGGTTGGAACGGTTTTCTTTATTTAGATAATGGCGTTTCGTTCAATGCCGATATTTCTTGGTCGCGGGCTACAACTCGAAACGATGCAACAAGGATTCAAGCAGCAATCAAAGATACTAATCCGTGGAACGCCCCCTTAGAGCCCGGGAGCCTTGACGACCCTAGAGCAGGTGAGGTAAGCCCCGATTTTGAAACAAATATTATCACATGGACAAATGCTGATGTTCCTTCATGGTCTACTTCTCTCGATTTGGCGGACCCTGCAAATGCCCGTGCGCATGTCGCTTTGACACCCTCCATTGAGTTAGAGGATGAAGTTTTTGAAAGTAAGTTTGATGTCGGGTTCGAATTGGATTCCGGGGCTATCCGTGGTTTTCAAACGGGAGTATTCTACAGTGACCGTAAGAAAGCTGCGTTGCCTTTCAACTCTGGTATTTATAGACCTAACTCTCCAGAAGGACCGTTCGACCCAGGTTATAATTCTGCAGGCACTTTATTTGCAGACTCAAACTTCGTCGCGCCATTTGACCCAACCGATGGCGTTCAGGCGCCATGGGAGACGATAAATGTACCGAATGGCCCAAGGCCCAATATGGGAGGTCGCTTTTTCGCGTTGCCTTCAGATATTTTCACTCCTATTTCAGTACCGAGTCTACTTAGTGACTCAGGCGCAAGTTTTCCAACCTCGTTTTTGTTGACTGATAAAGATGGCTATTGCGAGGCTGTTCGTCAGGGGTCTGGAAATAATGACGTTTGTTCTTCACAGGCGCGTCCTGATTTAGCTCGAGATGTACAGGAAACAACTTACGGTGCCTATGTGAGGCTAGATCTTGATGGTGAGTTTAATGAATTCCCTTGGTCTGCAAATTTAGGTCTAAGGTATGTTGAGACCGATACCTCAGCATCGGGCCCATCAGTAGAGTTGATAAGAATTGACCCAGTGGACGCTGATGGCGCTACATCGGGTCTAGACTATGTCACAACAGAGAGACAAATAGTTGAGAAGAAGAACTCTTATTCTAATTTGCTCCCAAGTTTAAACGCAAAAGTATCACTGAGTGACAACGTGGATTTGCGAGCGGCAGTAGCTAAAGTCATTACGCGACCTAACTTAGGCGATATCACGCCAAATCAAAGTTTTAGCGGTTTATTTGGACTGTCCACTCGTCGTTCCAACAACACGGATTTACAACCTTACGAAGCATGGCAGTACGACGCTTCTTTAGAATACTATGCTGACAACGGTAACGCGTTTTCAATATCTCTGTTTTATAAAGATATTGAGACTTTTATTTCAGAAAGCACTGAACTTGTACCCTCTGGATTTAGTCATCCCGCCTTTGGTGAAATTATTTTCCGAGACACGACAGATAGAAACCGAGATGGTGGGTCAATTCAAGGATACGAGCTTGCAGGGCTAATGTACTTTGATTTTCTTCCTGGTTTCCTCAGTAATGCAGGTATACAAGCAAATTATACTTTTGTAACGGGCCAAGACGATGAGGCGCTAGCGTCGCCCCAAAACCTTCCACTAGCAACTGCGCCTGGAAACGGGTTAGAGGGATTTACACCTCATTCGTATAACGTAGTTGCGTTCTATGAAGATGATGACTTTTCTGCAAGGGTCTCTTGGAACTGGAGAGATCAATTCTTAGTCAAACGTGCTGGGCTAGCGGGCATAGCAGAGCACTTTGATGCTTACGGACAGTTAGACTTAGGATTTGGCTACGCGCTAAGTGAAAATACCAAAATTACACTTGATGTGAGTAATTTGTTAGACGAAAACACTATTCGTTTCGCAGATGTAAGAGAGCGTGTCATTTTGAACGAATACACTGGCAGGCGCTTCCTTCTAGGCGTTCGTTCAACTTTCTAAAACTGAATCGTTTCAATTTATTTTCAATTAATCAAAAAAAAGCGCCGTATTGAAGACGGCGCTTTTTAACACATCATTATATTCTACTGTTCAATCGTCACTGAATATTGCCCAGCTTCATATATACGCCTTGGTTTCCCTTGCAATGAAACCTTGGCTGATGAATTGTTCGGTACCTCGAACTGCCAATGGATAGTTTTGCCATGGCGCTGCCAGTTGCTCACTATTTTTCCATAGCCGGTCTTATAACTTGCTTCAACCCATTCCAGGTCTTTAGGGAACACAGGCGATAGTTCGAAATGCTGGTATCCTGGATTGTCGCCGAGAGGCCGAATACCGCCTAAACCCTCGTAAAACCAACCGTCATACCCACTGTGAAAAGGGTGGTTTAATGAGCGGCCCGGCGGGTTTCTACCTTCAGGGTCTTTAGTTGGATCCCATACGCCTTTACGCTCCCATAGGGTTGTTGCTTTTAGATTATCGAATTGCCACTGATAACCAGGATAGCCCTGAGCTGTAAATATACCAAAAGCAGTATCTCCGTAACCGTAATCGCTCAGTGCGCGATATACATAAGTTTGACCCAATGCTCCAATAGAGCCGTGACCATTCCAGTTTTCCACAACATCTTTATTCAGTGCTTCGGCAACAGAAGCCCTTAAGTGTATAGGGGTAATACCGAATCTAAGTGCCATGGCGTCAGCGGTTTGGCTCCCATAATGCCCGGTTTCTGGGTTATAAAATTCTTTGTGATATTGCGAGGCAATCCTTTCGAATAAAGCACTATAGTGTTTCGCTTTTTCCGGTTTATTCAGAAGCGTAGACATTTTAGCCATTAGGTCGGCGCCATGTGCTAAAAAGCCAGATGTCGTCATCGTTGGTAGAGTATATTCAGGATTACAGCGTTTGCGCGTCATCCCGGGTACTCGAACTGGATCACACCAGTCACCATAGCCATCGCGCAGAAGGTTATCGGTTAGTTGTGTCTCTGCAGCGTCCATGTATTCCACCATACTCTCGTACTGTTCGGCGATTACTTGGATATCTCCATGATGGCGATAATGCTCCCAAGCAATAATAACTTCAGCTACAGCCCAATCGTACTTTTCGCCATGTGAACGTTTGCCAGGTACGACTGCCGGTGCGATGTGACTCGATGTCTCGAAGTCACCTAAATATTTTTCCCAGAGGTTTTGCATGTCGTAATTGTAGTTACCAGTAATCAGCGCTGCATGTGCATCACCTGTCCACCCAGCTCGCTCTCTTATTGGGCAATCCATCGGTAGCGCCATTAAATTTCCTTCGTAACTCCACAGCGCCATGTCATGAATTTTGTTTAGTAAGTTACTAGAGCTTTTAAATTGCCCAGCAATTTCAACGTCGCTTCGAACTAGATGTCCGTATACGGCATTTAATTCTGGTTCAAAGTCTATGCCAGTTAGTTCTAGATAACGAAAACCATGCCATGTGAAAATCGGACTCCAGAATTGTGCGTCTTCTCCAGAAGCTATATAGGTATCAACCTGTTTTAGAAGTGGTGCACCTCCCCCAGACTTTTGGCTTAAATTACCGTCTATGTCTGCCCATTCTCCGTAGCGCATATGGACAGCTTGCCCTGGTTTTAAATTTAGAGCTTCTAGGTTTAATGTTGGTATACCAGTGAAGTTTTGTCCGAAGTCGAAAACCCAAACATTCTTTTGCGGTTGATAAAGCTTAATAGGTTCTAATTTTTTTATTGCTCTTATTGGCGGCAGAAGCTGTGGTTCCAATGATTCAGTAGGCCATTCATCCAAGGCTTCAACCGGTTGCCAGTTAACTAGGTTATTTGCAGATGTATTTACGTTCCATTCTTCAACAGCTTCATTGGCGTCGTAGAGCTCTCCAGAAAAAAGCCCTTCTTTTAAAATAGGTGAAGGGTGTGATATCCAGTTTTCATTAGACGCTACAATTTGACTGCTTCCATCTTCATAAAAAAATTCTAATTGGGCTATGAATTTCGGCTGACCATAGGATAAGGTTTTTTGCTTTCTTTTATTCTTAGCAGCGTCTGGATTCGACCATTTACTAAAGGCAATGTTTTCGTCATACCAGCCGCTACCTAGGTGAACGGCGATAGTGTTTTCACCGTTTAAAAGTAAATCGCTGACTTCATCTGTGTTATATAAAATACGCTTATCAAAATCAGTTTGACCCGGGTCAGCAAGTCGATCATCAACCTTCTGTCCGTTTAAGAATATTTGATAGTACCCACCAGCTGTGCTGTGAAGTTTTGCTCCCGCGATTTTTTTGCCAGTTTCTGTAGTAAATGAGTGACGAAATAAGCTGGCAGTTGGCTGCTGTTTTAATTGTTCAACAACGCCTAGTTGTTTGTTAAAAGCGGTCTCTGTTAGTTTCTCTGTGATATTTGGATGAACATTGGCTGCATATTTTATCCAATCCATTCGGTCTTTTGTTACTTGTGCGATATCACGCTGCTTAACTTGCAACCACTTTGCGCGCCAGTCGGATTTGTTAAGTAAGCCCATTTCCCAGGTTGAGGGAGTGCTCCATTCGCCGGGCTGTTCGGCGCCCTTTGACCAGACTCGAACTCTCCAAACGGCTTTACTGTTTGCCTCTAGCGCCGTGCCTTGATAGGGAACGTTAACAGAAACACTAGATATGACTTTCTCGCTGTCCCAAAGATCTGGTAAACCAGAAATTAACTTGTCCCGACTAGTAGCGACTTGTATTTGGTAAGCCTCTTGTGATTCAACATTGGCATGCCAAGATAACCTTGGAGTTTCGGTGTGAACGTTAAGCGGGTGGATATTATCTTCAACTAGTAAGTGACTAGGTTGTGGCTGTTCATTGTATTTTACTTTGCTGGAACTTGATTCAGGTTCAGGAAGGGTACAAGCAACTAATATAAGTAATGAGGCGACAAAGGTAAGGTGTCTTAACATGTAATTTTGCTCTTCTCATAACAATTCAAAGGTTCATCATGAATAGGCAATCTTCTTGAAGATTGATACCCAAGATTTGTAGTTATTTTTCAAAATTAGTCGTCGCAAAAGAGCACTTTCAATATGTAAGGGCTTTGACGTAACTAACTACTTGAGAGCTGCTATCAAAATTCTCTTACGGTGTCACAAGTTTTATTTAGAAAGAGTAGTAACTAGGTGCCAGCAAGCATTCACTGAGGCACCTGTTTAACTAAATTGCAGAAGCCTAATTCTTTAGGACAGGTAATTAGCCCTTCATTTCTTCAAGCTCTACGCCTCTAGTCTCATAGACATAACGTATAACAAATACAATCGACAGCAGTGAGAAAAGCGCATAAAGGCCGTAAGCTCCTGCGAGCCCTATACCGGCAAGCAACATTGGGAATGACCAAGTTATTAGAAAGTTTGTTGACCACTGGACTAAACCACTAACAGCAAGGCCTGAACCTCTTATCTGATTTGGAAACATTTCTCCTAACATTACCCACATTACAGGCCCCCATGAGAAGTTAAAGCAGAAAACATAAAGGTTCGCTGCAATCAAGGCTATTGGGCCCCATTCGTTTAGAGATAATTTTCCATCAACAGACTGTTCAGCATTTAAAAAGGCAATGGCGACCACGGCAAGCGTAACTGTCATGCCAATAGACCCCCACTTTAATAACGGTTTACGGCCCACTTTGTCGATCACGGCGAGGGCGACAATACATGCTGCTATGCTTATAGCCCCACTTATAACGTTTATTAATAATGCGTCAGACTCAGAAAAACCTACTGCTTGCCATAGTACGGCTCCATAGTAAAAAACAACGTTTATACCCACGAGTTGCTGCAGCGCAGCTAAACCAATTCCAATCCATACTATAGATTTCAGCTTCCCTGAGCTTTTATCAATTAAATCCTTTAACTGAGGCTTATGATCGTCAGACAGTGATGCCTCTATTTCTGTGAGTTTATGCTGCGCTTGTTGTCCATAAAGCTTGCTTAGTACCGAACTTGCCTCCCCAGTTTTCTGCTTGACTACTAAAAAACGAGGACTCTCAGGAATGAAAAGAAGCATTATGAAAAAAAGCGACGCCGGCACTATCTCCATCCAGAACATCCAGCGCCAAGCTTCAAAATCCAACCACAGTTTTTGAGTAGACCCTGATGCAATATCAGCAAGAAAATAGTTACTGAGAAATGCTGTGAAAAGGCCCCCTATAATAGCTATTTGTTGAATTGAAGCGAGCATACCTCTGTATTTTGCGGGTGATACTTCTGCGATGTACGCGGGCGCCATTACAGAAGCGGCGCCTACAGCAAGACCTCCGATAATTCGATAAAGAACAAACTCGACACTGTTTGTTGCAACACCTGAACCCCACGCACTTATTAAAAAGAAAATAGCCGCAACGAGTAGTAGAGACTTGCGGCCATATTGATCTGCTAAGCGTCCAGCAAAAAAAGCGCCGACAGCACAGCCTAAAAGCATACTGGATACATTAAAACCCGTGCCTACACTTTCAGAATTGAAAGCGGTTTGTAGCCCATCAACAGTGCCATTTATCACGCCACTGTCGAATCCGAAAAGGAACCCTCCTATCGTCGCTACAATAGTTATGAAGAGAATAAATCCAGTGTTTGTCGATTCACTGGAAGTATCATTGGTTAACGTTGTGTCCATATTGTTTTCTCTATTGTTGTGGTCCTAATCTAGGAGATGTTGATAACCGAACTTTCTGATTCACTTTCTAAATAATCAGGTTGCGCTGCTTGGCGGTACTCAACAGGAGTTTGGTCAAAGTGTTTACGAAAAAGCGCATACATATATTGAACAGAAGGATAGCCACAGCGCTTTGCTATTTCGCTACTGTGCGCGTCAGTCTCCTTTAGCATTCTGCATGCTCTGTTTAATTTTTCATTGTGTATTTCGGTGTGAATACTATGACCCCGCTCTTCTTTAAATCGGGCCTCTAAGTTAGACCTTGAAATGCCTACGTGGTCCAGCACTTGGTCAACTTTTATACCCTTACAAGCATTCATTCTTATAAAATGCGAGGCTTGCATTACAAGAGGGTCTTTGATGGCTTTAAACTCTGTTGACTGCCTCTCTGCTACGGTAACGGGGGGGACGAGTAACTGGGTGTTCTTAGGCGCGTGCCCTTTTAGTTGCCTGTGAAGTAGCTTCGCAGCTTGAAAACCCATTTCGAGACAACCTTGTCTGACAGAGGACAAACTAACTCGGCTCAAGAATCGCGTAAGTTCATCGTCATCGATACCAATAACGGCAAATCGCTCTGGAATCAGTAGGTCTAAATGGTCACATGCTTGGAGTAGATGCCTAGCACGGGAATCTGTAACCGCTACAATCCCGGTAGGCGCAGGCAAACTTTTAAGCCAATCGGTAAGCCTCTTTTGAGAATATTGCCAAGTCTCGGCCCTCACAGCATGACCACGATATACATAACACTCATATCCATGCTGCTTAGTAAGAGCTAACATCGCGTTTTCGCGCTCTTGCGCCCATCGCTGCCCTTCACTAATTGGACTGCCATAGAACGCAAACCTTTCTATACCCTTTTGGCGTAAGTGTTCAAATGCGGCTTCTACGAGCGCAAAGTTATCCGTGGCAACATAGGGCACATTGGGGTAATTGCTTTTGTCTTGATAAGAACCCCCTACGCCAACAACTGGTACAGATGTACTAGTCAATGCGCGCTCTATCGCAGGGTTATCGAAGTCGGCAATTATGCCGTCACCGCGCCACTCATCTAAATGCTCCAGCCGAGTTAAGAAATCTTCTTCTAAATACAAATCCCAATCTGCATCTGATGTTTGGAGGTACCGCCCAATCCCTTCGATAATTTGTCTGTCGAATATCTTACTCGCATTCAGAAGTAGCGTAATACTGTGCGCTTTTTCGAACATGTTAGCTTCCTACGTATAAACAAATTACGTAACGTTTATTATGATTATTTGTTTAGCGATACTAAACCAGGATGTTGTAATTAACAAAACGATTACAAAATTTCGTAATTGATATAAACGCTTTTAGTAATCAACATTTGTACATCAGCGCTTATTGTATGAGAAATGTCGATGTACATAGGAATAGACTTAGGCACCTCTGGTGTGAAAACTGTGTTAACCAACGAAGCTGGAGCGGTTGTTTATTCAGTAAGCCGTCCGCTTAGCGTATCTATGCCGTATCCTCTCTGGTCGGAGCAGGATCCTAATGATTGGTGGCAAGCTACCTGTGACTGTCTTGATGAGTTGAGTGATAAGAACAATCTATCTTCCGTTAAAGGAATTGGCCTAAGCGGTCAAATGCATGGTGCGACGCTGCTGGATAGCGAGGGGAGCGTTTTAAGACCCGCAATATTGTGGAACGACGGTCGAAGTAGCGATGAGTGTAAAGAGCTAACTCGTTTAGTGCCAGACTCATCTATCCGTACCGGCAACCTCATAATGGCAGGTTTCACTGCCCCCAAAATTCTTTGGGTAAGAAAAAATGAGCCTGAAATCTTTTCTAAAATAGACAAGGTTCTACTTCCGAAAGATTTTTTGAGGTACCAGCTTACCGGGGAGTTTGGGTCTGATATGTCGGATGCTGCCGGTACCGTTTGGCTTAATACCGAGTCTCGTAGTTGGGATGAAGAACTATTAAAAGCCTGCGGCCTGAGCATCGATAACATGCCTTCTCTTTATGAGGGCAGCAGTATTACAGGGCACTTAAAAGACTCACTAGAGGCACGCTGGGGAATGCAGGATGTCGTTATTGCTGGTGGTGCTGGCGATAACGCCGCTGGTGCAATTGGGTGTGGAATTTATGAGCTTGGTCACGCAATGCTATCGCTTGGAACATCAGGTGTATATTTCGCGGTAACTGATCGATTCACCGTAAATACTGCTCAGGCTGTTCACAGTTTCTGCCATGCTATTCCTAATCGTTGGCATATGATGTCGGTTATGCTCAGCGCGGCGAGTTGCTTAGACTGGTATGCAAAGCAAAGTGGTTATGCTGATGTTGGGTCTATGATCGACGATGTACAGAAAAATACAAGCCACCACGACACTCAAACACCTGTTTTTCTCCCATATTTAACGGGCGAAAGAACACCTCATAATAACCCTTCAGCTAAGGCCGCATTTTTTGGGGTATCGGCATCGACTGAGCGGGTTCATATGGCACGAGCTGTCATAGAAGGGGTTTCGATGGCACTTGCTGACGGCATTGACGCGGTGCATCAAAGTGGTGTCACTGCAAAGTCAATAAGCCTTATAGGTGGAGGCGCAAGAAGTACTTTCTGGCGTCAGCTCCTCAGCGATATCAGCGGTTACGAACTGGAGTACAGAGAGGGCGGGGATGTTGGTCCGGCTCTTGGGGCAGCTCGACTGGCACAATTAGCTGCCAATCCGGATGCCGACCTTTCAGACATATGCTTTAAGCCAAAGCTTGAGGCGACATACACACCAAACAAAAAGATTCATGACAATTACCTCAATAAGCGGCAGAAGTTTAGAGAATTGTACTACGCCGTCGAGACATTTTATTCGTAATGTTGCGGTTTGAGGTAAAAACTGTAAGTGACTGTTACGTATCAATATGGTGCGGACTACAAAGGAAATACTATGAGCAATTATTTTGAAAGCATTCCTTCTATACAATATGAAGGGCCAGATTCAACGAACCCTCTTTCATTTAAGCACTATAACCCTAAAGAGGTAATCGGTGGCAAAACAATGGAAGAGCACCTTCGTTTTGCCGTGTGCTACTGGCATAATTTCTGTTGGGATGGCGCAGATGTATTTGGGGGTGGCACGTTCGACAGACCTTGGCTAGCAGCAGGCGATCCCATGGAGCGAGCCAAACAAAAAGCCGATGTAGCGTTTTCATTTTTCGAAAAGTTGGGAGCGCCATTTTATTGTTTTCACGATATTGACGTAGCACCAGAAGGCGATTCTATCCAAGATTACATTCGCAATTTTGGGGAAATGACAGAAGTTTTAGCACGTAAGCAAGAAGAAACGGGTATGAAACTCCTGTGGGGAACTGCTAACGTATTTAGCCATCCTCGCTATATGTCTGGCGCGGCAACTAACCCAAATCCAGAAATCTTCACCCGGGCCGCTACCCAAGTTTACCATGCGATGAATGCGACCAAAGCCCTCGGTGGCGCAAACTACGTTTTATGGGGAGGCCGTGAAGGCTATGAAACCCTATTAAACACTGACCTAAAGCGCGAGCGTCAACAATTTGGTCGCTTTATGAATATGGTTGTTGAGCACAAGTACAAAATTGGTTTTGATGGGTTATTGTTGATTGAGCCAAAACCTCAAGAACCTACGAAGCACCAATATGATTATGATACAGCAACGGTTTATGGCTTCTTGAAAGAATTTGGTTTAGAAAAAGAGTTCGCTGTAAATATTGAAGCCAACCACGCGACCTTGTCTGGCCACTCTTTCCATCATGAAGTGGCTACGGCATTCGCGCTTGATATTTTCGGTTCAATTGATGCAAACCGTGGTGATCCGCAGCTTGGTTGGGATACCGATCAGTTTCCTAATTCAGTAGAAGAAATGACACTTATTTGTTACGAAATTCTGAAAAACGGCGGTTATACGTCGGGCGGATTCAATTTCGATACAAAATTAAGACGTCAAAGCCTCGATGCTGAAGATCTCTTCCTAGGCCATATTGGCGGCATGGACACGTGTGCACTAGGTTTGAAGAAAGCTTACGAACTGCTATCCAACGGCGTGTTAGATAGCAGCGTTAAGAGCCGCTATGCGGAATGGAACTCAGCGTTCGGAAGAGAAATTTTAGACGGTAATATGTCGCTAGAGTCCTTAGCTGAACATGCGAAAGTCAAATCTTTCGACCCTAAACCCGTGTCAGGTAAGCAAGAAGGGCTAGAAAACATAGTGAATCAGCTTATCTATAAATAATGCTCTAAATTGAGTTTTATTTACGCCTGATGAAGAGTCAGGACCCATAAAGACCCTCACTTTTGAGGGTCTTTTACTTTTCCCATAAATTTAGCTTTTCGTTTTTACAAGAAGTCTTCCCGCATTGGGCTAAACATGTCAATGAGGATCCCACCGGTTTCTGTAGTGGTACCGTGCTCGACATGTGGATCGATCACGCAGCTATCTCCTGCCTTCAATACCTTGAGCTTACCGTCAATGACGAAGTTGAATTCACCTTCTTCGCAGTAAACAATTTGTGTATGACGATGGCTGTGGGCGTAACCTTCTGCGCCTTTTTCAAACCACACTTTCACGGCCATAGCATCGTCATTGTATGCGAGTATCTGACGCTTGATACCGCCGCCCATATCTTCAACAACACCTAACTTTTCAGACATTTCAGTTTTCCTTCTTAAAGTGTTTTAACGATAAATTACGTGATTTCTACGCATTTACGGACGCTAGATTTTCTCTAGTTCTTTTCTAAAGTATGTAAATTCACCGTTGAGCCCCATTTTTTGGGATAAAGTCAATCCGAGTTGTAGCAATTCGTATCGATCTTCCACGTTAGGGATTCGTGCTTTTAGCAACTCAATAGCTCGATTGGTATTACCTGCTTTGTCTAGCGCTAAGGCCAAAATATACAGATAGTTGCTGTTTGTCGGCTCGATATCGGTGGCAGTGTTAAAATGCGTTATTGCGGCACTTAAATCTTGGCTGCGTATTAAGCGCATTCCTTCTGCATAGTGCATCAACGGTGAGTGTTGATTGGCATTTAGGCCTTCCTCAAGTGTTGCTGCCTCTAAAGCGCTATCTCCCAAAGAGCGGTATAAATTTGCTAGGTTTATGTAATTAGGCTCAAAGAAGGGGTCTCGGGATATACCAGCCTTAAGAAAATCTTTTGCTTTTTCAAAGTTACCTTGATTAGCTTGAATAAGACTAGCGTTTAAGTTTCCTTCACCGCGCCAGAGGTTCTGCCCAGATGCTTCGTATAACTCGTCTAATACTTTTGCGGAAATAATGGCTACTTCCCCTGAAGCTATTAGCTGTTCAGCAGCCGAAACTCTAACCGCTTTAAATTCATCCGCTAAAAGCGCTTTTAGAAGCTCGACGCGTCTGTGTTTATCAACAAGAAATGAAATATCGGAAAATGCTAGACGAACTAGCGGGCTCTCGTCATTGGCCAGCATTTTGGCATACTTGTACGCTAGAGTTTGAACTGAAGCGGGAAGCAGTGAAACGACAGTCGCTCGTTTTATATCAGGCAGTGCTTTGTTTTTTGCTAAGGAAAAGTGACTATTGAGTGTCAAGGTGTCGCCACTTAGCAATACCATATATTGCATTTCAGCAGGGTGTGAAGGCGCTGATGGGCCATGCCACTCGTCGATTTTGTCTTGCGCCCATTGTGGGCCTTTGTCTTCGTGGCAGCTGTTACAGGCGTTAGGCGTGCCAAACTTTTCAGTTAGGTGCGGTGCTGGAATCTTGAAACTATGATCTCTTCGTTTATCAACGCCCATGTAAGTATTCGTAGGCATATGACAATTTACACATTTTGAGCCCTGACTATTGGGTTCGTGCTTATGATGCTCGACGTCATCATATGCTGTTGCTTTGTGGCACTGTAAACAGAGGCCATTTCCTTCGACTTTCACTTTCGCAGTATGCGGGTTGTGACAGTCGTTACAGTTCACGCCGGCCTCAAACATTTTGCTCTGTAAAAATGAACCATAAACGTACACTTCATCCTGTATCTGGCCATCAACATGATATTGCGGGGTAGTCAGCAAAGCGGGTTTAAATTGCGACAAGAAAGGTTCAAATGGTGTGATACTGTCGGTGAGTGGCGTGCGAAGTGAATGGCACGCAAAACAGCGTTCCATGAAACTATTGTCGCGATTTGGGCCTTCCCATGTGGCTATTTTTTTGTCTTTACCTAACAGCCAGTTGCCAATATCTTGCTGTTCGCTCTCAGAAAGAACCGTGTGAGAGGAGCGGTTACCAGCATAATGATTGTCGTCAACGTGACCATGGCAAGATTGACAAGAAACGTTTATCTCATTCCACACCGTATTGAATGTGTCTTTTTCACTGTCGTAGTTTCTTTTTAATCCTGAAGAGTGACAGTCGGCACACATACCATTCCAATTTTGTAAAGGCTGAAGCCAATGCAGCCTGTCCTGCCTGGCTATCTCCTCGTCGGGATATATGGGGTACCATTTTTGACCGCCGTTCGACTTATCTCTTGAGTCCCATGCAAATGGAAAGACCTGCATTTTTCCCTGCTCAGTTTTGATAAGGTATTCCTGAAGAGGAAAGTGACCGAACACATAGCTGACTTCGTAAACCCTCGGTTCTGTTTTATCTTCTTGAAACTTTATAAAGAACTTTTTACCTTTTTTATAGAATGTGGCTTTTTGATTGAAATGTTCAAACGTAATGTCATTAAAGTCGCCTAAAACCGTGTTTTCTGAGGCGATAGCCATCGCTTTGCTGTGGTCTGATTCGAGCCAATCGGTCAACTCCTTCTCATGACAAGCACCACACTGGTTCGCCTCGTTCGCAAAAGAACTGAATGAAATACTTATGAGAGTGAGTAAAAAGCACAGTCGTAACATTAATTAAGAAAGCCAAAATCAATAAAATACAATCATAAAATATCACGGTAGAAGTACGATCGCTAACATTCGATTAACTTTCATTCTCTTGTCACGTATATAAAGCGCGAAATAAGGTAAATTCAAAAACGAATGAGATTACGATTTAACTTAATATGCTTATTAATGACAGATAAAGATGATATCATCAGTTTGAAATTCAACTTTATTCAGGAGTAGTCATGAAGATTGCCTTAATGATGGAAAATAGCCAAGCGGCGAAGAACCCTGTAATTCTTAAAGAATTGACGTCTGTGGCCGACTCGCTAGGACATAGTGTTCATAATGTAGGTATGGAAAGTGAAACCGATCATCACTTAACTTACGTACACCTTGGGATTATGGCCGGCGTTCTTTTGAACTCTGGCGCTGTAGACTTCGTTATCGCTGGCTGCGGTACCGGGCAGGGCGCCATGATGTCTTTGAATGCGCAACCTGGTGTTTTCTGTGGTTATTGTATCGACCCTTCTGATGCCTTTTTGTTTAACCAAGTAAATAACGGTAATGCGTTAGCGCTTCCTTTTGCGAAAGGTTTTGGTTGGGGAGCTGAGCTGAACGCCCGTTATATTTTCGAAAAGGCTTTTACTGGCGAGCGCGGAGCTGGTTATCCGGTTGAAAGACGCGAGCCTCAAGTGCGCAATGCAGGTATCCTGTCAGAGCTAAAAGCGGCATTGGCATGCGACGACTATGTCGATACATTGAAGAAAATTGATCAGGAATTGGTAAAAGTTGCAGTGTCTGGTGAGCGCTTTCAAAAGTGCTTGTTTGAAAATGGCAAAGACGAATCTATCAAGTCATACATCAAAACGCTCGTATCGTAAGTCAACTGTAGGCAGTGTAAGGCGTGGACAATACGCCTTACACTGTTTTTATTCTTATCCAACGGGTAGCGTACTACTTGGATACTTGATTTTTTTCTGACGAGGGCTAGCAAGAGAATACGCAATGGTCAGTGGACCCAATCGGCCAATAAACATCAGAAATATGATAACAAGGCCTCCAGCATCAGATAACTCTCCGGTTAAACCGCGTGATAATCCTACGGTACCTAAAGCCGATATAGCCTCAAAAATAATATCTATAAACGCCGCGTTTTCTGTCATCGATAAAATAAATATAGTAAGCCATGCGATTACAGTGGGCATTAACGTAAGCGCCAATGCTTTTCCTCTCGTTTGATTTGATAACGCACAACCAAATATCGCGGGAGAAGGATCGCTTCGTAGATAACTGTAGGCCGACATAATAAGAACAATAAAGGTGACAAGCTTAATGCCACTGGCGTCACTCATAGAGTCGATTGTTGTTGATAAAGGGGGACGCACGCCGTGAGAAACTGGTTTCAATACGTTTGCTTGGAGCTTTGCTTTGCGAGGAGCTGTTTGAAGTCTTTTGTAAGAAGCCCTAAATTTGCAGGTAAGTGTGGCTGCTATGAGAAAGGCCGCTACAATTATCCTATCGTCAAAGTTTGTCATACGGACGGAGTAAAATGGCTATGTAAATAAAAAGTTAAAACTAAAAGCGCCTATCAGAGCTGTAATTAGACCATTTGAGCGTGCAAAAAGAAGTGAGCAGAAACAGCACCTAGTTGGAGCATGAAAAATGCTCCTTCAGTACAAAAACACCCATTATGGCTACCGTTATTATGCTAACTCGCATTCGATAGAGCGCCTGCAAAAATTAAACGGCCTATAGAAACGTATCAGGGCTGATAATAAATTACGCGTAAAAATTGCTTGAAACTGTACTACCCCCAGTTTGTGAACGATACCCTCTAACTATTCCCAATGATTATTTATGACAAAATATGGTTGCTTGGTTTTTTCTTTGCTCATTGGAAAGGCTAGTTGATTTGGATTTTCATTAAGTATTTGTTTTAAATTAAATTAATTCTATTTGTGAATTTTTTTTATGTACTAAATCCAATCTTTACGAGAGTTTTTTTACATTTTTAATCCTAAAGTATAATATTTAATTTCATTATTTAGACTCATTTTGACTGAAAATGACTTGAAAGAATTTAATATGATGTTAATGTTATGTTTAATTAAAGGGGAGGCCCCTTTCGCGCACGAGTATTTTAAGGCACACACGATCAACACACTTAAGGTAAAACCGATGGCTACCAAAAAACAAACCAAATCGGCAACTAAAGTCAAGACTATAGTCGCAAGCTCAGCCGCTGCACTAATGATGGTTAGTTCTCCAACTCTATTGGCACAGGAAGTAAAAACAGCGCTCGATAGCGCAAACTCTGCTCAAAGCGCAGAAGAAAATGCAATTGATGAATCAGACGTAGAGATAATTGAAGTTTCAGGGTTTAGAGGCGCTCTAGAACAATCTTTATTCACTAAAAGAAGTGCTGACTCTGTTGTCGACGCCATTTCGCCATCGGACATGGAATTACTCCCAGCTCTTGATTTAGGTGAAGCGTTGCAGGCTCTGCCTGGTATCCAATTAAATCGCGATGATGGAACCCGAGATGGTGAAATCAGTCTTCGCGGTCTTCCGGGTAGTTTTGTTCTTACCACTGCCGGTGGACAGTCAATTGCAACACCAAGTCGTAGTGAAAGTGATGCGGGTGTCGCCAATCCATTCGGTGCTTTCGAAGCGGGTATATTCGATGGTGTTAACGTAATTAAAAGTCCTACTGCCGATTTACAAGTGGGTGGCATAGCTGGGATTGTAGATCTCAAATTCCAAAGAGCATTAAGTAAAAAAGATAATTTCTTAAAAGTTGATTTGGGGACTCGATACGAGGATCTATCAGATGAGTTTAACAAAACCTATAGATTTCAGGGTGTTAAACATTTTTTAGACGGTCGTCTTGGTATCGCATTCAAAGCAGCTGGCTCAGAACAAAATTATCGCCGCGACACAGTAAATTTCACTGAGTATACCGATTTGGTAACTTTCAATCAGGAAACTGGTGAGCAAACTGGTGTCAGACCTGTAATTAGCCCGGAAGCTATTGATGCTTACCGTGCACAACATGGTTTAGAAGATAACTCACAAATTCGTGTTATTTCTCGTGCTGGCCAGGCTGCTGAAGTGCGAAATGGTGATCGTCACTCAGGGGCGGTAAACATTGAGTTCATGGCTACTGACAGTTTAAAACTTGGATTAGATTATATTTACACTAAACGAACATTAGACCAGAGTAATCTAGAAGACACGCAGTTTCTTCTTCGCCGCCAAGCTGATAACGCGCAACAGCAAGTAACATTGATAGGTGCGCCTTCCGCATCAGGCTTCGCCGGACCAGGTGAACCTCAAACTTATACAGTCGGTCATGCCAGTATTACTAATGTTAATTGGCAGCCAGCGAATCGCTTGTTCCAATTCACAGAAGATGCTAAGGGGCTCTTCTTGTATGGCGATTACGTAAAAGACGACTGGAAGATTGACGCCAAATTTTCAAAATCAGAGTCCGAAAACTTCTTTATCAACGAAGGTCTTGACGTGCGTCATTTAGTTGATGGCGCAAGAGGGCGTTTTAATCCGACGGGAATTGATGTAGAAATTAATACAGGTAACGGTGACCTGAACCAGGCTTTCATCAGTGTACTTGATCCATCTGCTCTTAATTCATTTACTTATGATGGTGACTGGAGCTCTCCAAGTATTTCAGCTTTTAACAGTGGTCTAGACCGTTCTGTTAATGGTGATAGACGCGTAGATTTTTATGTAAATGGGCGTGTTGATAACCCAATTCGTGAAATGGACTCTGGAGAGTTCAATGTATTTCGATACACAGACCTTGGATTTAAAGATGTTTTTCGTTTGGACTCCGTCAAAGGTGGTTATCGATATCAAACAGAGGAACTTATCAACAATGATCTCCGTATAGGAGCGGGGGGCATAAATGTTGATGCGTTAACAACAGAGAACTTATTTGGCGATACAAGTCTGTTTGTAGAAAGTCAGGGGGAATTCTTTAATGGTAACTTCCCTGGTGCATTCGGTCCAGGTAATGGCTGGCTAACGTTGAATGCAGAAAGGCTTCGTCCGCTACTTCAAGAAGGCATACAAGATAGATTACCTGGTGCGCAACTGGCGTCACCTACCGGTTGGGCAGTGCGAGAAGCGGGCGGTAGAAACCAATTTTTTGCTCGTAATTTCAGTACCACCCAAGATATCGATGCTGCATATATAATGGGTAATTTCAGCGGTACCTTGGGAGACGTTTTCTACTCGGGCAACTTGGGCTTGCGTCGAGTTGAAACAGAGAATGAGTTTGTTGGTCCTTTTGTTGATGCGAACAACGTCCTCCAGACGCGAACATCTACTAATAGTTATGCGCATAACTTAACGTCGTGGAACATTAAGTTTGAGCTAATTGAGGATGTTATTTTGAGAATGGCGGGTTATGAAGCACTTGTAAGACCAAATCTTCGTAGCCAAAACCCGACTACGATCATAACACCAAGTGAAAATGACGATGGTGATGTGACTGGCGTACGAGTCGATTTACCTGCTTCTGAAGTAGAACCATACACAGCCGATAACTATGACGTATCACTAGAATGGTATAATCGCCAAGGAAGTGCGATCTCTATCGGTTATTTTGAAAAAGAAATTACCGGTTTATTCGGAACGGAACCAATTTGTGGTGACGATATTCCAAGCGATGTCAGTGAAGGGCTTTTCGGGGAAACAGGTTTAGTTGAAGGTAGTGGAACTGGCGGACTTGAATGTCGTGAATTAGCCCCGTTTACAGATTCTCAAGGTAATGTTAATGAGGAAGGCCGTCGTATTACTGTAAACCGTTCGATAAACACTGAAGGCTCTATAGAGGTTTCTGGTTACGAATTAGCAGTTCAACAGAAACTCGATTTTTTGCCCTACCCTTGGAATGGTTTCGGTGGTGTATTCAATTACACGAAAATCAATACCGACGATTCTGAAGACGGAACTACTTTGTTAAGGGTTTCGCCGGAATCATATAACTTGGTTGGTTATTGGGAGAATGATGGAATAAGTATTCGACTATCTTATAACTGGCGTGAAGCGCAGCAGCTCTCGCAAAATATCATTCTCGACGGGACTAACAGTGCATTCTTGGGTACAGATGCGCGATTTGAAACGAGTCGTGGTCGTCTAGATTTGGCTGTAAACTATAATTATAGCAAAAACTTAAGGTTCGATTTCCGTGCATTCAACTTAACTGAAGACCAAGGTTATGAGTATATCGGCGGCAATGAAGATGCTGTTAACCGTATACGTTTCGATGGACGTACCTATAGCTTCAATGTTGGTTATACATTCTAAAGTAAGAATCTTTGATTTTTAAGGCAAAGGCCGAACGCGTAAAAGTGTTTGGCCTTTTTTAACATTAATGGTAAGAAAACTAAAACACCTAATTTAGCGTTTTCTTGAGTTGTGTGATTCATAGACATCGTTTCAATATACTATGGCTCTATGAACAAAGAAATCAAACAACGTTTAAAGTGGATTGAGCTTTACGAAGAAACCGATAATGCGGGCTTACTTTGTCGTCGGTGTGGAATTTCTAAGCCCACTCTTCGAAAATGGTACAAGCGATACAAAGAGAAAGGACTAGACGGCCTACAAGACGTTTCTAGACGCCCGCACAGTTCCCCTAACACCAAAATTGACAATCGAATTGAAGACTGGATTCTCAAACTCAGAAAAGATAGAAAACTTGGTGCCAGAAGAATTCAAAATGAGCGCATTCAGCTATCGAATTATCAGCGTGATCTTCAACTACGAAAAGTGAAATGATGTCTATGAATCACACACTTAATGTTATTAGCTTACTCTGACCAATACTTTTTTTTGAGGTGTAACTTAAGAAGAAAAAATATAAATTGGCGACAGGTAAAACCGGCTACTACAAATAAGGCAACGCCTATCATCCCCTTGCCTTTAAATAACAGGCCAAACAACGCTGCTCCCAAGACCCCAATAAAAATTATGTTAGCTAGCATGCCTAGAGGGTGGGCATTGCTAGCATGGCCTACGATTAACTCAAGTTCCTGCTTATTGGGTTTCATCTTGATTTTCATGCTCCCAGATTCTTTCTAAAATAACTGCTCTTAGAGCATCCGCAGCGCCAGGTGAACTCAGTACGTAGATTCTCTTAGTAGTACAGATGGTCGACACCGTTCGCAGGGTGCTTTTGTCCACGCCGTCGTGCGTGTACTGTTTATCTTGGCAAAAGGCGAAAGGCGGTACTCCAGAAAGCTCTTCAATTATCCGCTCAGGCTCTTTATCTCGACGCTTTTGTGCTTCTTTCAACATTTGCTCATTGAGTGCTCTCAGCCTATCAAGTCCTTTTTTCAAAACAACTCCTACGTTTTCCACTTTCTAATGCTGTTACTGCATAATAGACATTTCTAACTACTCTGCCAGTGATGTCTTATCGACTTAATAAAAGTGGGCATGCTGCAAAATAAAATCTCGGCTATGACTTTACGCCTCAAAAAGCGTCTCAAATGATGCTACGCCGTTCTTACGTAAAAACCTAGCCAAGTTGTCGAGTCGCCATGTTCTAGGTTCGTCTGAGCGCCCATGGCGCATTACATAAGCTATTTCTGTATTGGCATTGATGGCCACGACAAAAAACTTCTGAGGTTCGGTTGGGCTTTCTTGAGCTATAACCTTTGTGATGGATTGAGTTTCCAGCTGTCTAACAAACTCACCTTCTTTTATTCTATAGAACGCGTTGGCCATAATTAACATCTTGGGATATTGTTATCGATATTATGGTGTATTGTTGATTCTTGTAAAGCCCATTCACCCACTATGCCGGTTACTTTTACACTTATGAACTCAACGTGATTTCATCAGCATTAACACTACATGTGCTGTTTTACATAATTTTTGCACACCATATGTCGTGTTTTTATAAAAACGCTTTTTTAAGAATAAATTTATTTTTATGTTTTAGAAATAATTAAAAACGCTTGCAATCCGGATATTTTACGCTTGTATAACGCTAAAAAGTTAGTTGTTACTAACATAAATTTCGTGCCAGTTTAGGTGCTTGAAATACAACCAGAAATTGGGTTGCAATACGACAAAAACCTCACTATCTTGTTTTGTGACGCTGGATATGTGAGCAGGGTGTAAGCGCTGTGACTTTCTAGGGTTGGGAACCGAAAGGCCAGCGGCAACTGGCCTCTCTGAATCGGGACTCATTGTTTAGTAAATGGACCCATGAAGATTATCAATTGGCGTTGGACATCTTCATGCTCAAAGTATCGTAAATGGCTATGAAAAATCAAGAGAGTTAACAAGTAAATTTGTACTTCAACATTACATATTTATAGAACCTTTTGCAGGCCCTGGCGGCTTTAATAAGGATTTCAATGAGTTCCTAATTACTTTAAGTTAGGAGCTAGATAATGGCTTTATTAAGATTTAAGGACACGCCATGTCCTCATAAATATGGCAACATCTGTACACATTCTGAGTTTGAACCATTGGTGTGTGACAAACCCACCGTTACTGGAGGGTTCGAGCTATGAGTGGTAATTACATTGAAGGTAACTACGTGTTTTGTCGCTTTAGACGCAAGAAAAACAGTACAGAGATGTTAGATGCTCATGATTATGGGTATAAAGCGTGGCGTATCCCTATAAAGCGTAAGGGCTAGTAGGGTATCGCATTAGTGGGGGCCGGATAGCCCCCATTTTTATATTCTCACTTTGGACAACACGCCTTCAGCTATCAGATCCCCAGTCTCTTTGTCGAAGTCTTCAGAAGCATCAGCAAAGGTTTTACTCAAAGCAACATCAACATCCGCGTTAAGTGCTTCAATGTAACCCACAGCCAACTCATCATTTATGAACGTCTTAGCTGCATGTGATTTCCAATGTCTCATTTGAATGTCTGCCCAGATGTAATGATTATTTTTAGACATTACCTTCATCGCCATCCGCAGTTCCTTGCGTCTGAATTGGTTTCTGAATGGATACGCTGAAATCACGTCGTAAAGCGGGGTAAGCCAATGGCCAGTATGGTCAAGGTAAACACTGAAGTTCTTTGCGTGGCCATCAATGCCCATCAACAGCCAAAATACGTATTGCGCAAGAAAGAACTGATACATGTCATTTTCGCTATCAGTACTAAAACGCAGTAGATTGGCTATCTCACTCGCACCCGGCCCCCCATTTGCTTCATACTTTGACTGGCCAGCTCTACCAAGTGCTTGGCACATGTCTTCTTGAGTCAGTCGATATATTAGGCCGTCCTCACCTTGCTGCCTATCAAACCGTTCAACCACCAGCGCTTTTTGGTCACCGAAAGTGCGTATATCCGCTTGTGCAACGTTGAATCCCAGGTAACGCATAAATCTCAGGCAGAACCATTCATTATCTACACTGTTTGTTAGCTTTAGCCCGTTTTCTAAATCATGGATTGGCAGTTTGAATATATGGGTTGTTGGAGTGGTACCTAGAGGGCGATGCCATTTTCCTTCATGAAGTGTCAGCGCGGTTTTCTCTTGTGCACCTGCAAGGGATATTCTGAATACGTCATCATCATCCATACCCAGTGTTTTACGTCTTACTGTATTCCTAAGGTGCGCTTCGATATCGGCATGACTCATTGCCTCAAGCTTTAATTCGTCGATCCCATCGACTGGTTCCGGTGTCAAAGAAAGAGAGCCCACGCAATCACGGCCAATCTCACTCAACAAATCCATTGTGTCTGTAGAGTAGGCGCCAACACGGTCAACAATTAACTTACGAATCTCTATGTCGTCCGGCAGTAGGTTGTCGAAGTAAAAGCGCACCAGGTCACCGGTGTGTTTCTTTTTGGTAAGCGGCATCGATAGACTAATTGGGTGTGCGTATTCTGCGGATAGCCACTCATCGTCGTATGTAAATGCATGCGTGGCACCATAGCGCTCGAATGTACCTACGTGCCGGCCATTGATGCCCACTGATAGATTGTTAGTTTTTCTCCTCTTAGCCATAACTATTTCTCAGCTTTATTCTTACTAACAACCACCGGCGTTCTCATTGGCTTACTGACAAACTTACCTGATTCCACTTTTCTTAATGGGCTTTTAACGTCTTTTGGGGCGTTCTGGGGAATACGCTGTCCACCAGCTACTGCTGCTGTCCCATCTGTTTTATGAGTGTTTTGGTTTGTCATATCGACATTGATATTGAGAACGTTTAGAACCATCAGCACAGTACCAAATGACACGCTGGTGGGGTCATTCTCTAATCTCGATACAAAGCGCTGGTCTTTACCAATTTTAGTGGCCAAGTCTGTTTGAGACCACCCTAGCGCCTTGCGTGTAGATGCTATGTAGTGACCTACGTCTTTTGGGGTCTTAATTCTCATTGTTAACTCAATATATTCCATAAGAAGTATATTTATAAATATACCTTATATTGCATATTTTTCAATATTCTCTAAAAGGAATATTGCTCTTTATTCTATATAAAGAATATTTGAGAACGCGGCAAGAAAGAAAGGGCGTTACCTCCACACCGTTATTAAGCGGTTCTGGAGGTAAACAAAGTGAAACGTTGTGATACAACTGAGAGGCAAGGGGGAATATAGCTCCTGTTATCGGAGGTGCTTAAGGCCGGGTTTAGGAATTTGATACTGCTATAAGTTCATTTCTAATCGCGATAAGCAGTTCTTCAGCCTGAATGTTTTGACCTGCGATAATACCCACCAACGTTAACAAATCATCATTGGGCTCGCCACTGCGTACTGAATCGATTACTGCTCTAGCGGCCGCTGGTGGAATTTGCTTACGCGCTTCATTAAGTTGGCTTACCAATTGGTTAACTTGATTAAGTTGCATTGACATAGACCAAAACGTTGGCTTACTGCAACTGTCTGTTATACTTTTTTGTAAGTACTAGCTGGCTCGTTCTTACTAGTCGTGGCATTTAGGCTTTAAGGTGGTGGCATTAATGGATATATCAGTAAACCTAGATTATTTTTGGTGGTTGTTGGCTGCTTTGAGCATAACAGCGGCTGTAATTTTCTCGCTGATTTTTTGTAATAGAAAGGCTCTACAGAGATTAGGGCAACGGTTCTTAGAAGATTAACTCAACAAACGGCTCCTAACTTGGAGCCGTTTTTGTATCAACAATTCCCTCAAATTTGCCAAATTTTGTAGGTGCGCAACGCTATCTCCATCATCAATTATGGAGATTGGGAAATGAAAACAGATTATTGTCTGATGTCGGAATACAGAGACATGGTTGAAAAGGTATCGGCAGTTTATGGGGAGAAGTCTAAAGCTTGTATTAACAACTACATTGATTCTACGCTGATAGAGGAGGTTAGGAAGTGGAAGGTGATATCTGCGTTGTTTCTTTTCTTTGGTATTTTGTTACTTCCTATTCTGTTAGGTCTCCCCTTAATTTTGGGCGGTATAACTCTTTACATTCTGATACCAAAGAAAATGGAGAGTCTAATCGAGCAGTACAGAGTCTTGGTGAAAAACGACAACACCCTAGAATGATCAATAACGCTACCGTTTACTAAACTTCTCTATCTGAAGTCTTGAATCGTTTTGGATCCACTTTAGTTTCTAAAGAGCTAGCCTTACTTGCTTCAGAGATAAGGCTAGCTTTGGAGTGAATTTTGAGAGTAATCACCGAAATCATTCTTCCTCAAGATTAAAACTATCCATAAGGGAATCCAGAGAAATGAAAAGGTCAGCCCCAAAATAAAAGTGTCGTTTAGATGACTTTTTGGCTGAGCAACTGACGGTCTACCGCTATCGCTACTAGACCATCAATCATTATTTAGGTGCTACTTACTATTTTTAGCACTCTTTCAATGCTTATGAATAATACCAGAAATTAGACCCACCAATCGTAGCTCTTCTATATTAGAAAATTTTTTCTATCGTCACTCCTCTACTCCCCCCGTTACTGGACGTCCAGGAACGCCCTCGAAAAGAGCGTCCGGGAACACATATTCTATCTTTCTAAGTTTTTATGCGTGCTGGCTTTACTCCCCACGTTACTGGACGTCCGGGAACGCTTTGTTTTTGTTTTAAAAATTTAAATGGATAACGTGTTTGTACGAAAATTTAGATTCAAATTGGTCCCTATTTTTCTAAGGTAGCTTTACTCCCCCCGTTACTGGACGTCCGGGAACGCTTGTTTGTGTGCAGTGTTTTATGAATATCACAGAAATTTAGAAAGAAATAATGTGGGTTATTAACCGGTACGTAATTCATTACATTAGCCTGAGTGTTTTGAAGCGAAGTGGATTAAAGCAAAACATTGAATACTGCTCTAGAACTACTACAAGAACCCTGATCTTCACTAAATATTTGGCATTTTGCTCCATACGACAATATTGTTGCCGTATGGGGTTCTTATGGAGAGCTTCAGTATTAGATGAGCCTTCAAATACCCCATATGACATTTTTTTGGACATCTGGGGGCTTTGTCTGCTCAGAAAGGCATGAGCGGGAAAAGCGAGTCCCCATATGTATTTTTTTTTGCTTTTTGGGGGATTTCCCTCAAATTTTGAGATTTAAAATGCTCAGTTACTATCAAGTATCAAAATAGGAGTATTTTATGAAACAGAATTCAAACAATGTTATTCCACATGAACCAACTAAGCTTGCTCTTTCAAAAGGAGAAGTTGAGCTTTTAGAAGCTGCTTTCAAAAAGTTGAAGAGGAATAGACTTCTCACTCCCGTACAAAGAAAAATGAAGACCCTCAGGATAGGTGCAAACGCGAGGAGAATATATCAGCAAGTTTTGATAGCGAATGGTGTCAGGTTTAAAGTCTAGAATAAGGCACTCTGGTTATCGCGATAAGTCACATAGCCTATCGATAATCATTATTCTGATAATATTTACCGTCATAGCTTTCACTGGCTTAACTTAGTTTTGCCTTAATTTCTTGCTGGAAACCAGTCATGCAGTAGATTACGAAAAAGTACAAGGAACGCTGGCAGAGTATAAAATTGCAAGCAGCCTAATGACACTATCCTGGGGCAACTTATATATAACTCGCAAGTTCAATAGTAGCAGCTCATATACTTTATTCTTTGATATGCCAGCGTTGGTATTTCTACTTTTTGGGGCTAGGCAATTCGTTGTCTGGCTTACGCAGTATATTACTGAAGAAGTAATCCCCGATGATTGAAAGGCCTGTTCAAAATGAACCAGTTTGATTACGAGCGAATAAGGTTATAAGTGACCTTTCCCCTGAACTAGCACCACTCTTTCGATGAGATTTTTCATGTTATGCTGCTTGTTTAGCATACTCAAAAGGCAGCAGGTAATTCAGAGGGCTATGTGGCCGAACCTGGTCTTAATGCTCACGCCATAGCTCTACTTCTTATATTGCCTCGTCCATTGTTTTAAACCAATGCTGATTCAGATATTCGTTTCTGAGCTTGCCATTAAGGCTTTCCACGAAGGAATTTTGGGTCGGTTTACCAGGCTGGATAAAGCCAAGTTCAACACCCGTTTCCTTGCTCCATAGAACATCGCCTTACTGGTAAATTCTGTTCCGTTGTCGCAAATAACCTTTGCTGGTTTTCCCCGTTGCTCAATGAGCTGACTCAGGAAGCGTGCACCTGACGACCGCTGAAGGAGACAGAAACTAGTTAGCCGACCGTTTGGCGAGAGTAATCGTCTAACACGTTCAGTATCCTTAAGCGCCTGCCGTTGCTAATTTTTCAGATACGAAATCCATAGACCAGCGTTGAACTGGTGCTTTTGGTATCTCAAGCGGTTATCTTGGTTGAGTCAGCTTCTTGTGCTTCCTTTTCCTTACCTGTAACGCCTCTTCGGTATAAAGCCGGTAGGTATGCTTGCAGTTCACAACAAGCCCTTCGCCTTTGAGTAAGCCATGCAGCATCAAATAACCATACTGAGAATACTGTGATGCTAATTCTTTCAACCGTGCGCGCTAAGCGCTATTAGGTTTTGTCTTATGGCAATATCTGAATGCGGTTTGGCTTGATGCCAGCAAGCTAGCAGGCAACTCGTTCTCTAAGCTTACACGTATCAATAAGGTGACGGGTGACAGGCTTTCTTGCTGCTGGCGTTACCACTTTTTTTGGAAGCACATCCTTCATCGCTTATACTTCTAATAGCCTGTCAGCCAAAATTTTTTTCAGCTTGTTGTTCTAAGACTCAAGCTCTTTTAAGCGCTTGGCTTAGTTGACCTCCAGGCCCGCATACTTGCTGTGCCAATTAAAAAAAAGTCCCCAATGAAATACCCATCTCACGGAAGATGTCGCCCACCTTTGCGCCAGCTTCATGCTGCTTGACGGCCTTGGAAATTTGTTCTTCACTGTAGCGCTTTTCATTTTGAGATCTGCATTGTTTCCAGTTTATTGGAAATCTCATAAATATCATGGTGCTACTTGGGGGGGAAGGTCATTAATATTCAAAATTTAATTGCTCCATATGGCTCTTTTTTTGCCATTTGGGGGACGGCCGCATCGCCTCTTTAATATTGCCAAAGCTTACGGGGGCGCCAAAAGTATTTTTTTTTGCCATTTGGGGTTTTGATAAAATGTTGGAGGACCTTCTAGATTACTAAGAGGTACGATTTTTAGTGTGAACAGTATTTATTTAGCAGCGCATGAACGCTGTAATAACAAAAAGTGATATGACAATAGAGTAAGATCACAGGCGGAAAACACGGCAAGAATTTGATGCGTTTATTATTTAATATTTCGCTTATAGAGATTCATTCGTCGATTAATCAAAACCCAACCATCCCCTACATTTTCTTTAATTTTCACGTGCCGAGGCGCAATAAAACTACTAAGGTGGGTATGGTATTTGGGGAGAGAGAAAAGGACATAAGGTAAACTCGCAGCATATCCCTTTGCTTTTTCTGCATCCTCTAATCGAATGGATGATTCAGGCCGCAGCTTTATCCGGCGTTTAACCGCAAATTCTGCATTTTGATGTGCATCTAGTAACGACTTGTCGTGTTCAAGCTTCTCTAGCCAACTTTGACGAGAATAAGACAAGGGAACGGTATGAACCCCTTTGTCTATTTTCTGTTTCAACTCTTCGAGCGTATAAGCCTTATGGAGTGGGCGTGAAACCCAATTGAAATTTACGCGGTGAACATCCTTTTTAAATGCATAGATGGTGCGATAAGCCGACGTTGTGATTAAATAATTGAACCGGTCGTGCACGTTCTGCCACTTTTCGTAGGCATCATCACTGCTTTTTACTACTGCCGCTCTAAATGCCTTTTTCTCATTATTGATCTTTTCAATGCAAGCAATAATCTCTCGTTTGTTTTTGGTTGCTACTACGAAGCCAGGGTGTTTTTGTACGAACCGGCGTGACTTTTGTGGCGTTTCATCGAATACGTACATGTCCTTATAAGCATCAATAATTTTTAAAATCGCTTCTTGGCCAGTAAACATATCAACATTAATGCTTGAGTAGCCGTGCTCAATAAGTTCCTCTTCTTGTTCTTTAAGTACAGGCTCAATGGCGTAGTAATATGTTGAAGCCGGGCAGGCGCTATCGAGGAGCAGTTCTTCTAGTTCTTTCAGAAACGCTTCAATATTACTCATGTGGAATTGTAGAAACATTTATTAACCATAGTGCTGTTTACTTATACAGCAATTTTAAGCCTATTTACCCACCAGCTCAAATCTATTCCGGTTTATGGGGTAGTGGCAGTGTGTTATAAGGATGGCTGAATTGTAGTATTAAATAATAGGTAAATTAGGAACATGGATGTACTCAAGCTTTTAGAGCTAGACCCAGTAGATGTGAAAGGCCACTTAGCCGTATGGAACGGAATTGAAAACCCATTAGAAACATTTTTCGATGGGCGATTTGAGCAATGGCAGCAGGCTCAAACTAAGCGCAATTTCGGTCGTAACTATATTGTTTCGCTTATCAAGTTGCCCGGGGTTTGCCAGTGGCTATTTGTCGGTGTTTATCTATCAAAAGGTATTTCATCGTCGAGCAGTGACGGAAAATGTCATTACTATGACACTGAGCTTACTAACATAGGCGAGAGCCTTATCGGGCGGCTGGTAGTTCACTTTAAACGTACAGGGCGTAATTCGTATCCCACCGGTGAAACCCTCTCTGGTAGAGCAACGATTCACTCTATTCTACCAGAGCCAATGGCATTCCAAGATTTCTCCGACTTCAAGCATGTGTGCCTATCCCGAAGTGAACTAGAAATGCTGTATCGACACCAATACCCCTCATGGAAGACTGCGCTTTCATCTGTGTCTGGCGTCTATCTAATTAGTGATAGATTAACAGGAAAGCAATATGTGGGTAGTGCCTATGGGGCTGGTGGTTTTTGGAATCGCTGGTCAGCCTATGCCAATGGCCACCATGGAGGCAATAAGCTCTTGCGGTTACTATTCAATGAGGCCGGAGAAGGGGGCTTTAGCCAGTTTCAATACTCTATCCTTGAAGTCTGCGACATTGATTTGTCTAAAGAAGTCTGGTCGATTCAAGTCAGTGATTGAAATAGAGAATAGATGGAAAAGAAAATTACTTTCTAAAGAGTTTGGTTGGAATGATAATTAAACTTTTCAAGATAATGTATTCTGTATTAATTTAATAGTTCACGCATGATAAGTGTAATTATCATGCGTGAATCCGAAAATTTATAAAGCTTGAGATTAACTTGAAGCTTTAGATATGTTATGAGTTCAAATGCATCCATCGGATATTAAATCATAATAATATTTACTACCTCAACCTACCTAATAACATCGATTTAATCCAACACACTGATGAGCTAAGGTTATGAAAAGTTAAACTTTTTGATTGCACCCTGCATTATTCATCGCTAAAAACTCCAACTACGTCTGTCTCAGTTTATGGGAAGTGGACACTACCGAAAACCAAATTAGGCGAAGCGATACAATACTGCTTGAATCAATGGGAAAAGCTGGCGCGTTATACACTCGACGGATTATTGAATATCGATAATAATCGCGCTGAGCACGCGATTAAACCGTTCTTGATAGGCAGAAAAAACTGGCTGTTTAGCCAGACCTCCACGGGCGCAAATGCCAGTGCGGTTCTCTACAGCATCATCGAAACCGCTAAAGCTAATGATCTCAATGTGTTCGAGTATGTGATGACTGGCCTCGATAAACTCAGTAAGGCCGACGTTGATATCGAGCAAATTGCCATGGCAATTTGCTAAGCGTTAGGTGGGATTACCGGACGTTTACACTTATGTGCTGATGTTCTTAGTTGCAGCAATAAAAGTACTTCATAGCCTCTAGTTCTTCAGGTGGCCGCTTTAGCTTCAATTGTACGCTTAGACGAGCAGCATATGCAGTAATCTTTGGTTATCCACGGATTTATAAAAACTCAAAATAGTCTCAAACTATGAAACCTATTATCCTTGTAAACGGCTACACCAAAAGCTAAGCCCAAACAAGGGCCAAGCTTTTTAATAGAAGTATCTCTAGTTGCTTAAAAACAAATTTCGTAGCTTTTGGAAAGATTTAGTACAGCAAAGATAGGTATCGCTATTTATAATCGAAGCGTTCTATCGTTATCCTTCCTCTGTAAAATCCACCACTAAAAATTAAAGAATTCATGTTTACGCCGTATCCTAGTGGGCTCAAATAGTTGTTCATATCTTCTATGTGAGCCTCTAGCGCCGCTTTGATGTTCATATTGTTCAACTTAGTTACATCTTGCTGTACTTCATTATTGTTAGTATCAAGAATTCTGAGTATTTTAACTTCTAACTTTATTGGAGAGTTAATTACTGTTAATTCAACTAAAATACTGCCGCCAGTTTCAAGTGGAATTTGAAACTGGTTTGGCACACTAGTATTAATCAAGTTAAGCGCCTGAGCTATGGAGATAGCCGTCGCTTCTACAGTTTTTATCTTTCCCTCTAAGCTATTATTTAGATAGTCGCTTACATCAGCACGACAATAGCTGCAATTAACGAATTCCCAGGGTGAAGATATAACTTCTTTCGGAATTGATTTTGCTTCAGCTTCGGCCACCAGAGAGTTCGAAGCATTACTGAGGTCCGTCATCATTGTTGAAATACCCGAAGGAACTGAGGAAAGCATGTATGTCACAACCGGAACTTCAGGCATCCCTGGAAGAGTGGGAGTGAGAGAAAGAGTTACATCAAAAGAACGAGCATTTTTATTGTAAATATCAACAAGCGTAATATGCTTTTTTTCACCAACCTTTAAGTTCAACATACCCCATGACACAATTTTATCGGAATGGCTGCAATCATAACACTCAACGACTTCCGAACTTACAGCTAGCTTAGAAAATGACACTAGAATAGCTAAAAAAAATCCAATAGACATTAATTTCATTTATTACTTCCTTTTACTGTTCAAATGGGCTTTTAGTAGGCCAAAAAATGATGACGTAGGTATTATTTTTTTGTTACGACTAAAAGACTGATACCTCAAAAAAGTAACGCTAGACATTAAGCCTTAACACATGTTGCGACAAAGAATTGGTTTCAAGGAAATACTATCGATACTATAGAGCCAGTAATACCGTTTATAATATTTCCATTGATTCACCACTGTTAAGTCTAGGAGCCCGAGTCCTGCTCTTTACTAAGGAAATTGCGAATAAGTCCTGCAATTTAGTGCCAATAGCAGCCGTTCGAATATTTGTAATTAAACGGCAGAAAAGTACGTACTCCGGTCGTTCAGGAATGTTTGGTGCAATCAGCGCTTAACGGGTCAATAGGTCCAAATTTTCACAACATCGCCTACCTGACTAAAAGTTAAACTTGCTAATACTATATGTTGCATTGTTTAATATGATTATGCATACGGAGGCGTGTATAAATGGCAAAAGGAAAGCTAATTTGGCATATTGCCTGTGACGAATCTGGTATAGATGGGCAGGTATACTACGGTTTTGGTTCCTTGTGGATGAAGTACCAACGTCGCGGCGATTTTGTTCGTATCATCAGAAATCTTAGGGAAAAGTATCGATATACAAACGAAATTAAATGGCAACGTGCTCATCAGAAAAATAACATTGATTTTTACAAAGAGCTTGCCGATGTATTTTTCAAACACGCGTGGCTGGCTTTTCATTGCATAGTTATTAGAAAAGGATTGGTAGATAAATCATTTCATGACGGTGACTACGACCTTGCAATGCGAAAACACTTCACAACTCTTATTTCTTCAAAAATAAAAGCAGTTAAAAAAGCACATCCTAATCAGTTATCAGAATTTCGAGTCGAAGTCGACCCATTACCGTCGCGATACAATAAGGCTGACGAAGCGTTTCATACAATCGCTAACAATATCCTAAAACAAGAATTAGGCGGTGATGCTCTGATTCAAACAGTTGTGACTAAAGACTCAAAAGATTCTCAGCAAATACAGCTGGCTGACTTTCTGTTGGGAGCAGTTATGAGCGCGTTTCAAGGAAAAGTAACCTCTGATAGAAAGCGAGATATGGCGAATCATATTGCATCATATTTAGGCTGGGACTCGCTCAAACACGACACTTGGGACTATGAGCGAAAATTTAATATTTGGTATTTTCATGATATCAGGCGAGATCAACGTGAAATTCATACGAAGAATGTAGAGCTGAGATATCCGCTCCCTGCAAAATCACTTAAGTGAAGTAGAAAAAAAGAATGAAAAAAAGTAACCACCAAGGAAAGGTGTTAAAAGATCATAAAAAAGTGGGCAAAAAGTTCATCCCCCCTTTAATGCAAATCGACAAGATGAGAGAAACATCGTTTGTAAACGACCGGCTTCCGTGCTTAATTTGGATGTCGTCATTATATCTTCGTCTTGGCGATAGGAATGCAACTAAAGTCATTGTTGATTTTATTGATACTGCGTATAACTGCTTTGAGGGTGAAAAAATTGCGCCGCTTCAATACATGGGTAGCTATACAACTCTGTCAGATTCAAAAAAGAATGAATTGTATGAGACATTAAGAACGAAACCATATTTCAACGACGTTTTAAGTAATCTCGAACATCAGTATCACTTATTAAAGAGCTATCCATTAGCGTTTCTTTTTTCTGAGCACCAGTATGGTGTTGACCGTGAAGATGCCATTGAAATGCTGAAAGAGGATGTAGAGGCGCTTTTGGATAGACTGTCATCAAAAGCGACCAAAGTTCAGGTTACTGCGGTTTACGCAGAGATAATATCTGGGCGAATGAAAATTTCTGCTCATATCGACTTGCCTGACTTCAATGCAATATTCAAAGCGCCAGAGTCTGATGATGCAAAGCGTGTTGCAAGTTTTGCTCGCGCTCATATCAACGGATTTGCAGCAGCTTCTTTTTTGAAAGAAATAGGGGTTCCTGAAAACAATTGGCCAGAGACTTTTTGGAATGAGGCTTTTGATTTAGATGGATGCGACAATGGATATTGAAGAATTAGTAAGTGGCTACGTCGATTATCTAGTGGACAGTTTCGATGAAGTTTGGACTAAAGTTAAAATTCCCGCGGATAAACTGGAGGCATTATCTGCCATTGGTGGTCTTTTATCTCGACAAATTACTCTCTCCATCGAGTTGGCTCAAGCTCCCTCAACATGGAACGGACATTCTGCACCATTATTCTTACGCTCTATGACCGATTTATATATCACGCTTGCGTGGATGATGGATGATTTGGAAGAGCGACCCCATAAATACATTATGCATGGTCTGGGTGAAGCAAAGTTACTTATCGAACACTACAAGCTCCTGTTAGAAAAGGAGGAATATCAAGAAGACAAAGAAGATCTTCAACAAATGATAGAGTTTAGAGAGCATTGGATTAATTCACAACGCAATGAATTTTTTGTCGAAGTGGATGTTGGAACGTGGTCGAATTTAAATTGTAGGAAAATGGCGCAAGAGGTAGATTGCGAAGACCTTTATAATTTTGCTTACACGCCCTTTAGCCAAGTGGCGCATAGCATGTGGCCCCATGTTTCAGTTTACAATATGACTCGTTGCAAAAATCCACTACATAAGCACCACTTGATTCCTGCTCTACTAGACGTGCCGCTCGACCCCGACTACTTGTATAGATCCTGCAAATACGTTGACAAGACTTATCGGTTGTTTGAAAAGCACTTTGAAGTATCAATAAAACTAATGCCGCTCGATTGGTGGAACAACTATTGGGAATCTATTCCAATAGAAGAAGATGTAAAGTAGCGCCTTTGAAGAAGTCCGCTAAACTGGATTAGTGTGATTACCAAGGGATTATGTCGGTCTAATTACCGAGCGACTTTGTCGCATTTAAGGTAACAGTTAGTATTATCCACTTCAATAAATATGCAAATATTTCCTTTGAAGCATGAGTTAATTAGACGTTTTGTATATTATTGAATTAACCAGAATATTAAAGGTAGCCAATGTATACAATCAGTAAACTCGCCAAAGAGGCAAATGTTGGTGTAGAGACCGTTCGTTTCTATGAACGCAAAGGCTTACTTGAACAACCCATCAAACCGATACAGGGATACAGGCAATATACAGAACAAGCACTTTCAAGACTATTGTTCATAAAGCGTGCACAGTATTTAGGTTTTACATTGGCGGAAATATCATCATTATTAATATTAAGTGCTAGTAATTGTGAAGATGTTCAGCAACTCGCTGAGCAAAAGCTTGCAGTAATTGAAGATAAGTTAAGAGATTTGCTTAACCTTAAAGACAGCCTTGTCTCGCTCATTTCAGACTGTAAAACTAATCCAAGTGATAAAGATTGCCCAATCATTCAGTCACTTCAACCGTAAAATGACTCATCACTTGACTCCGTACCCATATACGGAGTTTATGCTGTGCTTAAAAGAACAGTGTAATAAACGTAAATATGGCAAAAAGTAGTCAACTATCAATCTTAGGCGGGCTTGCCGCAGCAATCGGTGCAAGTGCCTGCTGTGCCGGGCCTCTTGTTTTACTTTTATTGGGTATAAGTGGTTCATGGATTAGTCATTTAACACTCTTAGACCCTTATCGTCCTATTTTTATATTCGTGGTTGTAGTTTTATTTGGCTTTGCTGGGTGGAAGATACATCAGCCTGTTGAAAACTGTGCGGATGACGAGGCTTGTGCAGTCCCAAAGGTAAGAACACGACGAAAAGCAGTATTTTGGTTTACCACACTGTTGGCGTTTGTTTTTGTTACCAGCAACTACTGGATCATATGGGTCGTGTAGGTGCTACCACTTAACTCTAATTGGAGAGAAAAATGAAGAAGTTATTGATTACAACTTTATTGTTGATAAGCAGCACGGCGACGTTTGCAAAAGATGTAACTGTTACGTTAGAAGTTCCGTCTATGGATTGTGTAACGTGCCCGATAACAGTAGAAAAAGCACTTGAGCGCGTTAAAGGCGTTAAACAAGTGGAAGTGACATTTGAAAATAAACTTGCTGTTGTAACATTTGACGATGAGATAACAAATCCTGATGCACTAACAAAGGCTACAAAGAATGCTGGTTATCCTTCATTAGTGAAGTCGTAAGGCCGTCGCTAGTTGAACGATATTGAAACCCTCAGAGGAATACAAAACTATGGCGAAAATAGAACTCTCATCGACGATTACTTGCCCACATTGCGATTACAGCCAGCAAGAAGAAATGCCAACCACTGCATGCCAATTTTTTTATGAATGCACTAAATGTAAAACACTGCTAAAGCCTTTGAGCGGCGACTGCTGCGTTTATTGCTCATATGGAACAGTGAAGTGCCCTCCAATTCAAGAGGGCAACAGTTGTTGTAATTGAAAAGTAGTCAGTTAAACAACTGGCTATTTATTATGCTGATTCATGCAAAGCTAGTGATCTCTCAATTCTCAGTGCGGTTGTATTCATATCATTTCTCAACCACATACTGCGCACGCCATTTGGGCTAACATCAATGCCTAATGCTTCTGTTAGCTTATGTGCCACCTTCTGCTGACCAAGGTGAGGATGTTCAAGAGAGAACTCGATTACCGCTTTCTCGATTTCCATATCTACACAGTTTTTATGCCGTATGTTAGGCGTTTCTTGCCGTTTTAGCGCATCAGGGCCACCTCGCTTAACCATTCTTAAGTGCCGATGAATAGTGTCTCGTGAGACGCCACTTTGGCGTGATGCAGCACTGACGCTTCCGAGCTTTTCGATTAACGCTAATACTTCAAGTTTCTTCTGTACTGCCAAGTCTTCTGATGCCAGTTTGCTTGGCTCATTAACTTCCGAGATCTTCAGTTTGCGACCAGCGAAGTGAGCGGTAAACCCTTTTTTACTCGTGTTCCTTATCTCGATTTTCTGATTGGCAATGGAGTGCTTGAGCGGTGAATCAATGAGGTAGAATTTGTTGCCATAACTGAAGGTATGGTCGTTACGTATTTTACGATGGTCTTTAATGACGCAGATATCATCAAGGTTGATGTGTTTTGACAGAGGCGTAAATTCAGGTGCTTGCTTTGATTTCACTTGGACTTTCGACTGCCAGAACTGCGGAATGAAGACATGCTTAAGGTAAGCATTGGCAGCGGCGATATCGTTGATATTGTTCAACCTAAGTTCGGGCACCAACCTGTCTTGGAAGGTTTCGAACGCTCGTTCAACGCGCCCTTTACCTTGTGGGGAATTGGCAAAGATAATTTCAATGCCCAGCTCCTCACAAGCGCGTTGCATTTGTGAGAAGTTACAACGCTTAGGCCCACCATAGATTCCGGCTCTGTCCACATAAAGTGTTTTAAACACACCTTTCTTTTCAAGGCAGTCACGCATGACTTTCAAACATCCAACGGTGGTCTCTGATGGGAAGAATTCAGCATAAACTTCACTGGTGGCATCATCTATCATCGCAATGAGACAATGCTTTTTGTTACCAAACCAACGGTGCGGACTACCATCCATTTGCATCATTAAGCCCGGTGCGGCCATACGTTCTCTGCGTTTACGAACATGGCTACGACGACGCTTAGCTCGCTTTACATGATGAATATCGTGCGCCCAACCACGTAAGGTCTCACGCTTAACAACAATGTGTTCATTCTCAGCCAACTGCTCGGCTAAGTGCAGTAAATTCAAATCAAAATACTTATCCTTAATTAACGCTTGAACGGCTTTTTTTATCGAAATAGGCGTTTTATTCGGGGGTGATTTACCGCAATTACCATGCACCACAAACTGAATACCGACTTCTTGATAGCGTTTTATATAGCGTTCAATTGAACGTCGGGATTTATTGAGTAACTTGGTAGCATTGGCAATCGATATTTTACCTTCAACCACTTTAGCTATTATATCAACGGTGAGTTGAGCTTTAGAATCCATCACAATCATCCTCAACATGCCTTCTAGTATTCAAAAAACAAAACACTAACAGGCACATAAAAAAATGACCGACAGAATCGCTTGGTAATTAAGATACGACAAAGTCGCTTGGTGTTAACACGCTAAACTGGATTAGTCGTCACTTAACCTGACACTTTCAGAGATAGAGCTAGACCAAAATTGACAGTCTCTTGTGCACGTGAAGCAGACCTTGGCTCATTAAGATTTTAATGACACGAATGAGGTAATCAACGGTCATGCTACTAATAAAAATTGAATGGCTGCTTTAGCCGAATACCTATGACAAAGCTCCAACATAAAACTGATAATTCGAGACTAATTCTCCGTACTAGAAGAACACACTTCTGCAATGCTATCTAATTGATGCAATACCCCGCACTCTTTAACCTTCTTATCATGATCGCAAGCAGAACGAATTGAAATCAGTGTTTCTTGTAGTACTTTTAATTCAGCTATCCGATGTTCGATATCGTCAACATGCTTATCTATTGTAGTATTAACGTTTTCGCAGCTATTCTCTGGGTTTGCTCGGGTTTCCAGTACTAATTTAATTTCCTCGATTGTCATATCTAATGCGCGACATTGCTTTATAAACAATAACTGCTTCAGTGCATCTTCAGAGTAGCTTCGATAATTCGATGCCGTTCGCTCAGGTGCAGCCAATAGTGATTTACGCTCATAAAAACGAATTGTCTGAATACTTAACCCTGTCTTAGCTGCCAGAAGCCCAATTTTCATTTTAACTTGCCTAAAGCTTGACTCTATACCAAGTATAGAGTTTACACTCGCGTTATAGGTGAGTAAAGCGAGTGTTTTTATGAGTGGTTGTGGGTGCGAAATTGAGATAAAAGACCAAGAACAAAAGGCAGTTCTCTACTGGCTATTGGGCATCAATGCTGTGATGTTTATCATTGAAATGAGTGTAGGGTTACTCGCTGACTCAACAGCACTTATTGCAGACTCCCTTGATATGTTGGCTGACGCAGTCGTTTACGGTGTTGGTATATATGCAGTAGGGAAAACAATTGTTCACAAAGCCAATGCTGCAAAGGTAAGTGGATATTTTCAATTGGCATTAGGCCTATTAATTTTGTTTGACATAGCTCGTCGCGCAACCTTTGGAAGTGGGCCTGAATCTATGCTTATGATGGGCATGGGCGGTGTTGCACTTATCGCTAACGTTATATGTTTGGCGATAATCAGAAAACAAAAAAATGGCGAGGTGCATATGCGAGCAAGTTGGATATTCTCGGCAAACGACGTCATTGCAAACATAGGAGTGATATTGGCGGGTGTGATGGTTTATCTATTCGATACTCGTTGGCCTGATTTGGTCATAGGTTTTATTGTGTCTATCGTTGTGTTACGAGGCGCAGTCTTAATTCTAAAAGACGCCAGACAGGAATTCCGTGAAAACAGCTCGACGAATGGAGAGATCGTATGAATTTCACTCAAGCAGCAAAACCTTACATACTTCAAAAACTGAGCGCCGCGCATCAATCCCTTTCGAACAATGACAATAAAGCAGGATTTAAGGCCTTAGAGGATGCTCATGTCATCGGTCAGCACTCAACATACCACCACACACGAGTGCATTATGAAATGCTTAAATTTGGAATAGAACGCCGCGACCTTAAAGAGATATTTGGACAAATTTTTAGAATGCTAGGTGCGCTGACTAAAACTCCAATTGGCTTATTGCCTGAGGGCAATACTGGTGGGGCAAACGTGAGTCCATTCAAGTCAATGTCTATTTCACCCGAAAACAAAGCCATATTGGAAAAAATTAGAAATGCACAGTCATAACCATTCACACTCGCAAGAGAATTCAACCGACGCGTCTAAACGTATTGGATGGGCGTTTTTCTTAAATGTGGTGTTCACTGTTATTGAATTCATTGGTGGATGGCTTACCAACAGCACCGCTATTATGGCTGACGCAGTGCACGATTTGGGTGATAGTCTTTCCATTGGTACAGCGTGGGGATTAAACAAGCTTAGCGATAAAGATTCTAATCAAACATTCTCATACGGCTACAAAAGATTTTCCTTACTCGGTGCATTGATTAACGGTATTGTGCTGACGGTAGGCTCCATTTGGATATTGCTTGAAGCGATACCTCGTTTGGCTGAGCCTGAAATGCCCCAAGTTGAAGGGATGGTTTTATTGTCTATCTTTGGGATGGCAGTAAACGGCTTTGCGGCTTATAAACTGAGTGAGGGAGACTCATTAAATGAGCGAGTCCTCAACTGGCATTTGCTGGAAGATGTGCTTGGTTGGGTAGCAGTATTTATCGTGTCCATCGTCTTAATGTTTAAGCCTTGGCCTATTTTAGATCCAATCTTATCCATTGGCTTTACTTTGTTCATCCTTTTCAATGTGTTCCGCAATCTCAAAGAAACCCTAATGCTGTTTTTGCAAGCAACGCCCGATGAAGAACAGCTTTCAAAGATTCGAAGCGATTTACTGGCAAACGATAAGGTAAGTGATCTTCATCATTTTCATATTTGGTCTCTAGACGGTGAGCGTAACGTAATGACGGTCCATCTTGTTCTTGATGAAGATGTCAGTCTTGAGCACCTCCAATCACTCAAAGAAAACATACACAGTTCGTTAGAAAAGTATAAATTTGAACATACGACAGTTGAGCTGGAGTTTGCTAATGAACAATGTCGTGACGAAGTGAATTAGGCTTGGTAACCTTTCATACATGAAAAATCTAAAACGCATAAGTTACATCGTGATCTCGCTGATACTCTTTCAGTCGTTTTCTGCTGTGGCGAATTCGTTAGATTTTCATGCAATAGACATTCAGCACTTGCAACACGAGCATAAGCATTCTGAGCACGAGCAAGTGCAGTCTGAGCTGTCTGCCAATGAAACCAGTGATAAAGTAAGTACAGAGCACCACAATCCTGCTGATTGTCACCATTGCGGCCACTGCCATGGCACACATGCACAATGGGTCAGTCAGAGTCATATCAACAGTCTGAAAACAGTGGTTTCAGTCCACAATTTCAACTATTTAGATGCGGTAATTGACGCACCTATTAACCGCTTACTTCGCCCCCCCAAAATTACTTCCTAGTACGTTTTTTCGATAGCACCGCGCTGATAACACTCGCGATGCTAAATATTGATAAATTATTAGGATATTCCAATGAAAATGTTTCCTATTTTCGGGCATGCATCTGCCATTGTGTGCAGTTGCATACTGGGCTTATTACTCAGTCCACCGACCGCTCATGCGGCGAAAACCAACAGATTTGTAGACAAAAGTGTCCAAGCGCCCATACGAGAAACGCTGACTCTTGAGGACGCTATTAGACTAACACTTGCCAATAATCCAAGTCTGTATGAGTTTAAATTTAAACAACGTGTTATAGACGGAGAGTCAAAAACGGCGGCGCTTAAACCCGCATTGAATGCAGGGGTTGAATTAGAGAACTTTTTGGGAACTGGCGAGGTATCAGGTCTCAAAGAGCTTGAAGTTACCTTGACATTATCATCAGTGTTACAGCTCAATGATAAGCCAGCAGCAAGGTTGAATGTACTCTCTGAACGAAGAATACAGCAAGATGTTGAAAAGCGAATACTCACCTTAGATATCCTCGGTGAGCTTAATCGTCGTTACATCAAAGTACTCGTATTGCAGGCGAACTTAGACGTCATAAAAGATGCAGAGGCACTTGCACTTTATACATTGAATGCCGTAACGAAACGCGTTGAAGCAGGCGCGTCCCCCTTGTTAGAACAAAAACGTGCCCAAGCTGCGCTGGCCCAAGCAAAGCTCGATGTTAATCTAGCTCAACAGGACCTAACGTTTGCCTTGCGCAGTTTATCCATCATGTGGGGGGAGCAGGTACCGAGCTTTAAGCGTGTGGAAGGCGATCTTTTTGCTTTTAATAAGATTGAGTCGTTTGATGCGCTGGCAGTCGCAATCCAAAATAGCCCTCACATTGACCTATACGCTAAACAAAGCCGTGTGCAAGCGGCGCAGCTTCGTTTAGTGCAAGCGAATAACCGCGCTGATATTGAGTGGTCAGCGGGGCTTCGCAGAATGCAAGGTATTGATGAAACAGCACTGGTTGCCGGAGTAAGCGTTCCATTGTTTCAAAAAGAACGAAACCTTGGTGAATATGAAGCAAACAGGGCACGTCTTGACGCAATAGAGCAGCAAAGACAAAGCAACGTTCGAAGCCTATTACATTCAGTTAATCAAGCGTTAGGCGAACATACACGAGCATTGCTAGAGATTGACACACTTCAGCGCAAGGTGATTCCTCCGTTAAAGGGCGCGTTAGATTTAGTCGAGAACGCCTATTTGGAGGGCCGTTTCAGCTACTTGGAATGGGTAACTACTCGACAAGAATTTCTGACAACCCGGCTGACATTAATAGAGGCAGCGTCTCAAGTTCACTTAAGCAAAACAGAAATTGAAACACTCACAGGTCTCGCGCTGACGAATGAGCACAATGATGACTCATTTCACCCAAGTCACAAAAGCAATTGGCAGCAGTCATCTAACATTTCGATAAGAAGTCATGATTATGAATAAATTCACAATACAAAAAGTACTTATTTCTATCTTCACCCTTAGCCTTTATAGCCTAACCGCAATCGCAGGAGGTAAACACAGTGATGTAAGTTCCAGCGATCAAGACAATCACGCAGGTGAAGTCGTAAGAATGAGCAATGAAACAGCAATTCAGAATGGTATTTCTGCAACTCCCGTGCTCGCACGCGATATTGCGTTAACGAGTACGCTTTATGGGCGAATTAGTGCAGACCCCGCCTCATTAAGTCATATAAGAGCACGGTTTGACGGTGTTATTAAAGATGTAAAAGTCAACATTGGCGATTCCGTTAAGAAAGGTGATATTTTAGCGGTTGTTGAGTCCAATGAGAGTTTAAAAAGTTATTCCATCACGTCACCTTTTGATGGCAATGTGATTGCGCGACATGCGAATAATGGTGAGTTATCAAACGGGCAAGTACTTTTTTCGTTAGCTAACTATAAAAACGTATGGGCACAGCTGACCGTTTTTTCACAAATGCTTAGCAGCATCAAGGTTGGACAGTCAGTTGAACTAAGCCACGCAGGTTTCAACCAAACCTCCAAGATTGCATATATTACGCCTTCAGCTGATGGCAATCCACACTCTCTTGCCAATGTAGCTGTCGATAATAGTACTGGATATTGGCCACTCGGTACGCTGGTCAAAGCACAAGTTACGACGTCAACTAAGTCAGTAAGTCATTCGGTTCCTCTATCTTCTGTGCAAGAGTATGAAGCCAAACAAGTTGTTTTTGTGGTTGAGGGTGATGAGTATGCGCCCAGAGCGGTAGAGCTTGGTGTCTCAGATGGTCACTATATCGAGGTTATCAGTGGCCTTGAAGCAGGCGAACGCGTCGTGGCTTCCAATAGCTACATAATTAAAGCAGATTTGGAAAAATCGGAGGCAGGCCATGATCATTAATGCCTCACTACAACTGATATTTCCCTGTCAAATGGCGTGTAGTTCTAAGGGAGGTTTAAGATGCTAGTTTCCATTATTCGTACCGCAATCGAAAAGCGCGGTATTTTTCTGATGCTTTCCTTTTTGGTGATTGGATTAGGCCTATTCAGTTATCAAAAGCTGCCTATTGATGCCGTACCCGATATCACCAACGTTCAGGTACAAATCAACACACAAGCAGAAGGTTATTCACCGCTTGAAACTGAACAACGTATCACCTTTTTGGTAGAAAACGCTTTGGCAGGATTACCAAACTTGGACTACACACGTTCACTATCGCGCTATGGCTTATCACAAGTGACGGCCGTTTTTGAAGAAGGCACGGATCTCTATTTTGCCAGAAACCTCATAAACGAACGGCTAGGCATTATCAAAAGCCAATTGCCCGATGGTATTGAGCCTAAGATGGGGCCGATTGCCACAGGTTTGGGTGAAATTTACATGTACACGCTTAGCGCGAAGCCCGGCACAGTAACTGTCGATGGCAGAAAATTTGATGCAATGGCGCTTCGAGAGTTACACGATTGGGTGGTGAAACCTCAACTGGCCTTGGTGAAAGGGGTAACAGAGGTTAATGCTATTGGGGGGTTTACCAAACAGTATCATGTGAAGCCTAATCCTCAACTTATGCTTAATTACGGCGTTAGTACTGACGATTTATTGCGGGCATTAAATCGAAATAACGCTAATCAGGGCGCTGGGTACATTGAACGCAACGGCCAGCAAATACTAGTACGTTCACAAGCGAGACTTTCGAGCGTTGAGGACATCGGTAACGTGGTGGTAACGCTTACAAACCGATCTCCCGTCACGGTAAGTGACATTGCAGAGGTCGCCATCGGTAAGGAGCTTAGAACGGGCGCTGCAACACGAGAAGGTCAAGAGACGGTGTTGGGCACAGCTATGATGCTAATAGGCGAAAATAGCCGAGCTGTTGCGCTAGACGTGGCTGATAAAGTGGATGAAATCCAAGCAAGCCTGCCAGAGGGCGTAATTATCCAAAGTGTATACGATCGCACTACGCTCGTGGATAAAGCCACCAATACAGTACAAAAAAACCTTGTTGAAGGCGCACTACTCGTTATTGTTGTCTTATTTTTATTGCTGGGCAATATACGGGCAGCAATTATCACCGCCGCTGTCATCCCACTTGCCATGCTTGCCACAATAATAGGCATGGTACAAACGGGCGTTAGCGCGAACCTAATGAGCTTAGGTGCGTTAGACTTTGGACTGATTGTTGACGGAGCGGTTATTATCGTCGAGAACTGTATTAGGCGATTAAGTGAATCGCAGCGGCGAACGGGTGCAATACTGCCTCTTAAAGAACGGCTGGAAGTCGTATTTGAGGCAACGAATGAGGTGATACGCCCAAGTCTATTTGGCGTGATGATAATCACGATTGTGTACATTCCTATCTTTAGCTTAACAGGTGTCGAAGGGAAGATGTTTCACCCAATGGCGGCTACCGTAATATTGGCATTGCTAGCGGCAATGGTATTTTCAATCACCATTGTGCCCGCAGCTGTTGCTATGTTTATGTCAGGCAAAGTCAGTGAAAAAGCGAGTCCAATAATCACTGGGGCTAAATCAGTTTACCGCCCTGTACTGGAGTGGGCATTAAAATTACGATGGTTGGTAGTAGGTGCAGCAACATTACTCGTAGTTATCAGTGTTTGGTTTGGGATGCGCCTAGGTTCTGAATTTGTGCCGCAACTAGATGAGGGTGACATAGCCCTTCATGCAATGAGAGTGCCCGGCACAGGAATTGAACAAGCTGTCGATATGCAAAAACGGCTTGAACAGGTCATTATGCAATACCCACAGGTAAACACCGTATTTGCTAAAACGGGTACTGCTGAGGTGGCTACTGATGCTATGCCACCCAACGTCACTGACACTTTTGTAATGCTAAAACCAATTGATGAATGGCCAAACCCTGCATTATCGAAAACGGAATTTGTCGAGCAATTGGAGAGGGATCTTCAAAATGTACCCGGCAATAACTATGAGTTTACGCAACCTATACAGATGCGCTTTAACGAATTAATTAGTGGCGTTAGGGCAGATTTAGGGATCAAGATATATGGTGATGATCTGGATAAGCTGCGGGATTCAGCTGGTGATGTTTTATCCGTATTACAAGATATTCCGGGCGCTGCTGATGCACGAGTAGAACAAGTAGATGAGATCCCCATCTTCACGGTGAACCCGAAGCCTTATGCGCTGGCGCGTTACAACTTAGACGTAACTGACTTGCAAACGTGGTTAAGTGCATCAGTTGGCGGCAAAGAAGCTGGTTTGGTATTTGAAGGCGACAGACGCTTTGAGATTGTTGTTCGTTATCCTGAAGAGATTCGCAATGATTTAGAAGCGCTGGGAAATATACCCATCATGACCAATGATGGTGAGTATGTGCCAATCGCCGAGGTGGCTGAGCTTGAATATACCAATATACCCAGTCAAATAAGTCGAGAAAACGCAAAACGCCGTATCGTCGTCACAGCAAATGTGAGAGATCGTGATTTAGGCTCTTTTGTCAATGATGCTAAAGAGCAAATCGCAGCCAATGTGGCACTGCCGAGTGGTTATTGGATAAGTTATGGTGGAACGTTTGAGCAATTGGAAAGTGCAAGTCAACGACTGAGCTTGGTTGTGCCCGCAACGCTTTTCCTGATCCTTGCATTACTTGTGATTGCATTTGGCTCAGTCAAAGACGCCTTGATAATTTTCACAGGCGTCCCTTTGGCATTAACTGGCGGCATCTTTGCTCTTTGGATCAGAGATATGCCTCTTTCAATATCGGCAGGGATTGGTTTTATCGCGCTCTCTGGTATTGCTGTATTGAATGGTCTGGTAATGCTGTCTTTTATCAGGCAGAGGATGGAAGAGACTGGCGAGTTGGTAAACTCGATTATTGATGGTGCAATGACTCGCTTGCGGCCAGTGCTGATGACAGCGTTAGTGGCGAGTCTTGGTTTCGTGCCCATGGCGCTTAACGTAGGTACTGGCGCAGAGGTGCAGCGACCTCTGGCAACGGTGGTCATTGGTGGGATCATATCCTCTACCTTGTTAACTCTGGTTGTACTACCTGTACTCTATAGACTCGTTCACTATAAGGTGAATTAGCAGCACTGGGGCATTTGGGTTTATAAATCAATGCCCCGGATTTACTTACCCCCATGACGATCATTCGACTTCTTTTGACAAAATGGGGAGGTGGCTCGTAAATCGCTTTGTAATAAAAATTTGGAGTTGTAGGGTTGGTTATCAATTGTAATATTCAACATTCGGCTTTTGGAGGCGCATCCTGTGGACTATTGTGGTCTGAATAACTGCTTTATGCCACTGAAGAGTCAGTCAGAATAAAGCATATTAACTTCCGCTTATGGTAAATATCGGAATCAAGAGCAGAGAGCCCTGAACGTCTGCTGTTTGTCTGAAGCGGACCAGCGCATTGGTTGTGGTCAATGTCCGCTTTACTCATAGCCGACCTCTGTCCCCCAGAGTGCAAACTTCTACTTCACGTAAACAACAGCCCTTCGTAATTGATACCTTTCTATTATCTAAAATGTCAGAACAAGTTGAGACTCACCAAATTTAGCTTTTGAAAACTTCTTTTAAAATAAAAACATGACCAATAGACATTAGCTTTCTATCCTCAACTTTTACATCAATGTCACCATTATAACGAATAAAGTGCGGCTTATATCTGACCTGTACTATCATTGAATTTCGGAAACCATCACGAATTGATTCTACTTTTTTCAAAAATAGACTGTCTCGATCTTCTACCCTATTCTTATCGCATGTCACATTGATTGCGACCATTGGTATAAGCTTGTTATTCGCACGAATATTACTAATTGTATCTTTTGGTGAATTGAATAGCAGTGTCTCCATATCTATATCGAGAAGCTGATCCGTTGCTTTGTTTAACGCCTTTTAAATTCTATCGTTGTTGTTGTTGTTGGTTGCGCTGGTTCTTACAGCTTTGCATTCAATAAAAGTGGCGTGTCTCTTACTGAATAGACCTATATCAATGCGCCCCTTTGATTCATTTTTATTTCGTGTAGCGGTCAGCTCCGATACTGGATAAAAGACCGCCTTGTCATTTCTCTGTAGATTGTAGGCAGATTGCATAATGAGCGGTGTCAGCGATATTTCCTTAGCGGCTGTAGGCAGGCACAGTACTGGCACAATGGGCACGCTGTTTCTATATTCGACAATCTGGTTACAGACTTCGTCCATTAGCCCTCTAAGCGACACCAATATGTTGTAGGGCGCAAAAATTTTCCATGTGTTATCTTCAATCAACATTATTACTCCTTGCTATTAATTTCACTACGCTGTTATATAAGTCTGACTGGTTGAGCGCTTCTTGGCGGGGATTGCCGGTACGCTTTTTTGTTTGCTTTGCAGCTCTCCAGCCTTCGTTGAACGCCAGCGCGATCATTAACGATAAGCGCTCTCTGTCGTAGTTTTTCAGTCTTTTGGTAAAGCTGTCGAGCATCAATTCGGTGCTATCAAAGTTTCCTTCGCCTAACCGCTGCTTAGCCAGGTCCACATCGTGTTCATACTCGCGATAGTCCGGTGACAATAAAAAGTCTATCGCCTCTTCCAATGTGTCGGCGCCCACCTGCGCTTTAAACTTATCAAGCATATTAAGAGAATGTGATTTTAATTGAAGATTTTTTATTCCTCTTTTTTCTCTGTGTTTGTGCGCTCTAAATCTATTTTGAAGCTTTTTAATGGCATCTTGAGTAATTATTTTTCTAAGGCAATCATAAGTCTTTTTAGGCTCTAAAAAATTAATATCTTCATCGCTTATAATTTCTTTTTCGCCACTTATAAAATCGTCGCTTTTTAAAGATGAAATGAATTTATCAAAATTATTTTCTATATATTCCTGCCAAACCGTATCGTTGCTCACTACCCTGCCCTGCGTTTGCGTTACTTATAACGCTTTTATATCACGACTGTAGCTACCCTACTATTGTTATTTTGTGCAAGCGTTATATGTAACGCTTTATTTACTCTCTTTGCTGTGCTATTTTATTATTATAGATAATTACAGTTATATCGATTAATAGCATGGCAAATGAAATCGCGTTAGCGCAAAGCGACTTTTCGCTGAATGAAGAGCATCGAGCGCTGGTGGTTCAAAATTTAACTGAACTAAGAGACTCAGTGTGGGAAACGATGTCGCTGAATACGCGTAAGGCTTATCAGTCTGATTTCAATCAATACCTTAAGTTTTGTCGTGCACATGCATTGCCGGCACTGGCAAGTGATTGGAAAATTACTAAGTTTGCATGCCAGGCGTTCTTCGATGAACTTATAGCGTCTGAGCTTAAACATCACACCATCAAACGAAAGCTCGCGTCGGTGCGCTTTTTCATTGGCGTAAGCGAATTGCCCGACCCATGGAAGCACTCCAAGCTTTTCAGTCGTTATGTGAATGGGAAGCTTAAAGAAAAACCAGCGGCGCAAAAGCAAGCAAAGCCATTAAAGTTAAATGATGTGCGTGTAGCAAATCGTGTGTTAAATGTAGACTCGTTATTGGGTTTACGCGATGCGGTGCTGGTCAATGTCGCACTCGATACCCTTTTTCGCGCATCCAACATTCTGGCCATTGAAGTAAATCATATCGACTGGCAAGCTAAGACAGTTTTTGCCTCGCGTTCCAAAACGGATCAATCGGGTGAAGGCCACTACGGGTATTTGTCTGACGAAACTGCAGAGTTACTGACAAGGTGGCTCGATAACGCAAAAATTACTGATGGTTATATATTTCGCAAACTCTCCCCTAAGCAAACTGTTCAGAAAGAGCCTATGCAATACCAGGCATTATTAAAGAGGTATGAGGCAATTGGTATGGCCATCAACACCGATGGTAAATTTACCTGCCACAGTACGCGCACCGGTGGTGTTCTTACGCTCATGGAGGCTGACGTACCTATGGCAGAAATTGTGCTTTCAGGGAACTGGAAAAGCGAAGCTATGGCCATACGCTACGCTCAACAATATCAAGCTGGTAGAACCGGTATGGCAAAGGTTAGGTAGGGCGTAATCGAAACTGACAGTCGCTTATGTGGCCAGAAGCGGACGGTGGTAACGCTAAGCTAACGGGCACAAATGCAGCGGTAAAATGCGAAGCACCGCTGCGTTTGTGTCCCAGTGAACGGAGTGTGATCTTGATCCGATAAAGTGGACACCGGCTATGCTCCCTGCGCTTTTGTTTCATAGTTAATAGGTGAAACATAATCTAGCGCGGAGTGGAGCCTTTGTCGATTGTAGAAATGCTGTATGTAGCTAGCGACTTTTGTTCTTAAATCTCTCTCATTTTCAAAGTGTGTAGATTTGATCAGTTCGGCTTTCAGCGTAAGGAAAAACGATTCCATCTCAGCGTTATCGGTACAGTAACCGGGTCGGTTCATACTAGATTTAATATTATGTCTTTTAAGCCAATCTTGAACATAATATGCAGAGTATTCTGCGCCTCTATCAGTATGAAAAAGGACTTCGTCACGTATATTCCTTTTCCTGACAGCCATTGCCAGAGAGGCTAAGCTGAGTTGCATTGTTTTTCGTTTAGCCAAGGACCATCCAATAATCCTTCTGGAATATAAATCGATAATTGCAGCAAGATAGAGCCACTGGCCCTTCACCTTAATAAAAGTTACATCTCCAGCCCACTGCTGGTTAACCGCGGTAGGTTTCGGTAAATCCTTTTTGATATTACTCACTCTGGCATAGAACTCATGTAGTTTTGCTTTTCGCATATACACTCTTGCACAGCGGGCTTTTAAACCTAACTGACGCATGATGCGCGCAACACGTTTTTTGCTGACAGAGACACCACACTTTCGAAGCTGAGCGTAGATTCTAGGACTACCATAGCGTTCCTTACTCAACCTAAATAAACGAGTAATTTCAGAAGCCAACCATTCCTCGCGCTTCCTGTATTGAGAGACAGGTCTGTTACGCCAAGTATAAAAGCCAGATGTGGAAACATTGAGAATTTTACACATCAATACCACAGGGAACGTGCGACAATTATGTGCTATGAACTCGAATTTTTCCGATTTTCTCGAGCCGCGAATCGTTGCCACTTTTTTAGCAAGTCGTTCTCCATTTCGAGCTGCTGAACGCGTTTTTGGAGCTGTGCCACGTGTTCGTTATCTGAGAGCTTAAGTGGTACCTCAGGCTTACTTGGGCGCTTATTATCAGACACGATATTCCCCATTAAATATTCCTTCCGCCAACGAGACAACATGAAAGGGTGTATATCAAGTCCTTCAGCCACACCTTTAACAGTTGTGTTGTCGCGGAACGTTAGTAGTACAGCATCATGCTTAAACTGCTCAGAGTATTGCTTGGTCTTTCTGCCTTTTGTAGATGGCATGTATCACCTCACTTGTTAGGTTGAGGTGTCCACTAAAGCGGATCAACTACATGCGCAAACAGTTTTCTATTCTGGTGGAAAATACTATCAGAGAGCTTAATGGTGAAGTTCGAATAGCGTGGGACGATGTAAGGCCAGACAAGCAGCAAATATACAGCACCAGAACATTTGGGGAGCGCGTGACCAGTAGCAATGAGATACATAGAGCGCTTGTAGGCCATTATGGCGCGGCAATGGCTAAATTACGAAAGCAAAATAGTTTAGCCGGTGCGATGACCGTCTTTGCTTCAAACTCACCGCATGATGATACCGCGTTCTACCGGAAATCAGCGTATCACCAGTTCGCGGTACCCACACTTGATACGCGTGTTGCATCTAACGCGATAAAAGCGTTGATTGATAAAATATTCAAACCAGGAGTGTGTTTTTACAAATGCGGTGTAGGGTTATTGGATATACGGCCGCAAACCCATTATCAAGGAGACTTGTTTGAACCCTCTCAAGATAATGCCGGGCTGATGCATGTTGTTGATGCAATTAACGGTCGCTACGGCAAAAGTAGCATGCAAATAGCATCTAAGGGCTTCAGCAAGAAGCACACGATGCGTAGAGAGTACCTATCAAAGCGTGCAACAACAAGGTGGAGCGATATACCAAAAATTGTATGCTAAAACACTTTCTTGACTAAACGCAATACAATTCGCAAGGCCTCTCGTAATTTTAACGGTTCGTTTCTGAAATGCTTTCTCGCAATCCAACACGCAGTAAGTGCCAACGATGCAACGCTGTAGCTTAGTAAAAATTCGTGATTAACCGCGGCACTTAAAGCAACATAACAAGCAAACACTAAAATCGCTGGAAGCGTCACTAGTATTAAAAAGCTCTCAGCTGCAGCGTGCCATTCTTTACGCATGAATTTAAGCTGATAACGCTGAAAAGCGTTATCAGCTTTTCTATAATTGGATGGCATAATTATTCTCTCGTTACAAAGTTAGCGTAGTAATAAGTGAGCATTCTGCACAAGCTGTGCCAATGCATTTGCAATGATTTGCCCACTAAACACAAAGAAAGTGTCAGCCACATTTACACTTAATAAAAATTGGCATTGATAAGTGTAAAGAAATTGAACACAGGTCCAAACAAAACCCGACTTATTGAGAATCAACCCGTTCTATTCAACACAAAGTGCGTTATAAAGAGTGGCGCGTAACGAGGCGCCCTACTACCAACGAAAAAGTGAATAACTCATCAAACAGCAGCAAATCCAACGAATAAATCATCCACAGCCTTGTTGATAACTGGATAAGGGTGACCACTACGGCAACATACCTTAGACCCCCCTTAACCAATAAACCCTTTTCTCACCACCCCAGCATAAGAACCCTACCCGGACTCATTGACTAAAGCACAGACGAGGACGACTCACCCTCAACAAAAGACTCACCTCACACACCACTACACATCCACCAACCTGCCCCATAGTAAAAGTGCGTTACTTGTCCACTACCTTTGACCTACTTTCGTTTACCTCCCTACTCACTCACCAATTTCTCACGTTCTACCTGCACAACTGCGCGGAGCGCGCGGCCGCCGCAGCGAAGCTGCGGAAAGTTTAGCAAGACAGTATAGGGGTATGTTGCCGTAGTAATTGGCAGGTGGTTGTGTTTTTTCTTCAGGATCACGCGTACTATGGTCATTCCGTACTACACTGGTACCTACCACACCTATTCACATTAAGGACGATTATGAATGTACGCAAATATCTCGTTTTAGGCTCGTTAGCTTTAGCCGGATGCCAGTCTCCCATTGATGATATGCTTAACAACAATTTTGTGCAGATAAAGGCTGAGCCGGCACCCTCACAAATCATTGGGTTCTGGACAGGTAGCATGGGCCTTACCTCGCGAGCCTGAGTTTCGATAAGTCGGGTAATGGGTACTTTTGCTAATCCTACGGAACAGCGGACGTCATTCAAAAGGTTAAATACGCTGAAGACACTATCTTTATCCAAGATGGAACCAGGTTAACGCTCGATGCTGTTTCTTCTGATGGCCTTGATGTTTCATCAAACTACTGTGGCAATACCGTTAGCGAATTTTACCCTGATAATGAACGCAATGAAGCTCCGAAAGAAAGCGGGTCAGCACCGCTTTGCACCCACGATTTAGACAGTATCCGAACCGCCCTCATGGAAGAAAGGCCTTCCATGAATACCCCTCCGCTAAAACCTTTTAAATATAACTTGATTTTTGTCTGTTTTTAGCGAGATATCTTGGTAACGCAAAGAGTGACCTTTGCCAATATAAGCATTCAATAATTCGCCTGCTGAGTTCACAGTAATCACAGCAAAGCGACCAGTAAAATGTATATCCAGCGCTAAGTTTTTATAGACATCATCGTCTTGGTTTTGCACAAGCACGTACTGATGGAGATTTTCACCGTTCACATTGAGCGTCACTTTCAATCCCTTAAACACCTTATCATCCATAAGGCGCTCCACCTTTCGGACCACTCCTTGTTGCCGATCATCCTGAGTATATGATTCATATACAACTGCAAAAGGATTTGACCATGCTTCGCCTTGTCGACGCAGTAAGAATGTGGGTAATGGTTTCTTATTGTATGGCTTAGCAGCAGCGCTAGATGGCGGCGCATTGACCTGAGTAAACTGAATGTTTGAATCTTGGGGAATAAATGCCTCCATGATGATTGGATGCGGCTCAAGTTCATTAGCAGTAAAAGTAACCTGAAAGTTCTGGTTACTTACCTTACCGCTTTGCACATCCTTGAAAAAGTGCCAACCGGGATGCTGGTAAGCCTTATGTTTTTCCCACTTTATTTTGTCAGAGTCTTGATATCTTTCTGGTTCTGCCGCCAACTCTACTTTTTTACCATTACTTACCACATCCATGGCATCGCCAATGTTGTGATACACATAATCGTGAAACTCTTCTGACGCTTCTGATTTGGCTCTAAATATATCAACGTAATACCCTTGTTTGTCGTTAACTCGGATGAGCGCCATTGTTCGTTGATGCTGAGCCGGGGCAACGAGGTTAAACTCGTCATAGAATTCAGTGGTAGCAAAAGAGTGGTTGGGTGAAACGCCTTGCATATTAATGGCGGGTTCCATTGCAATTGTTTTTACTTGGTCAATACCCATGTTAATCCACCCCCCATGGCTTCCTGAAGCACCGTTACTAATCACGGTATTATGGGCTGCAAACAGACGATAGTAGTTTTCATGAATGTCTGTGCGATAGGTGCCTTTGCCACCATCAATGCCTAAAACGTAACCGTGACCGTATAACTCCATATCCATGCCTGAAGCGTGGCCGTGGATGTAGCTACCACCTCCGACCCATGTCATAAGACTGTTTTTCTCTGGATCTATTTGGCTTCGGTTGCGTTGAATAGTTAGGCCAGCATGAGGCAGCTGACTACTACGAGGACGCAGAGGCTTTTTTACTGTTGACTTGTCTGTAGCTAGCAGCTCTAACTCCTGTAAATCAAGCGACCAGAGCAGTGTTAATGGTAAAATATAGGGGCTTGGGTAATAGTCCCGTTCTGGCAATTTGCCTCTCTCATACTCACCATTTTGAATACTTGCCCTCAACACACCAGAAAATTGGGCTATCTGCTCTTGATTGTCGTTGAGTTTAGCCAATTGCAATGCCATTTCATATGCTTGAAAATCTACATCCATAAAGCGGTTTGTGTCGCCAAAATAAGGATAGCCATCATTAGGAAACTGTAAGTTGTACATCGCAGTTAATGACTGAGGGATGTTACTGTAGAGAGAACCAACTTTGTAGTGAGGGTACTTACGGTCAATTAAAGTCATCAGGTACACGCTTAAAGAAGTTACGTGTTTAGAATAGCTAATGGATTCAGGCCAAATATCTCCGGGTTCTTTAAACATCTCGGCAATCATCTTCAAAGAAGCTTGATGCTGTGTGTTTTTATCTAAATAGTAAGGTAGTAGTTCGGCAACCTTTTGTGGGTCATCGTGTGCATGTACGTTATGTAACAAGCTCGACGACTCTAATACAGGCCAGTTTGACTCAAGTAACCCACGGTTAAGTGCAAGATAAACATAGGTTTCAAACACTTTTTGTGCTGCGGAAAAATCAAAATCAACCAACTGATTAGATGCGACATCTAACACTTGCCCGCCATTTTTTAGAAACGGATACACGAAGTCATAGATTATAGGTAATTGCGCGCCTACCAGTCTGGCCTCCAGTAAATGATCGTCCTGATACATCCAACCGCTGTTCATGAACCCATTTTCATTCACCGGTATCTGCGTAAGTGCATTCACAAAGACGGTAAGAATGTCAGCTGCGCATGTTGCGTACTTAGTCTTCTGAGTTAAGTAAAAAAGCACCGAGCAATCAACTGCATTTTGAATGCCTTTAAGCATCTTCTCTTGTGGCTCTCTGGGATAACCCCACCTAAGCTGATCGTCGCTTTGATTACCCAAACCTTTTGTGTATGTGACTAGGGTTGGTGCCTGTTTGGCTTTTGAGCTTTGTGGCCATACTAAGGGTAAGGCTAAAAGTTTTTCTCGCCTTTCTTCAAATGTGAGCGACGTTGCTGCATCAGCACGGCTTTGTAAACTACGAAAAAGCTTTTCTGCCCATTCGTTGCGCTCAATTTTGTTTAATATCGTTTGTCTTTCGGATGGTGTAACCCAAATAGAAGGGCGCACAGCATGCTGAGCGCTAACTTCGCCGATGCAGGTTACAACTACAAGTAGGCATACTGCCCATTTTATCGTTGATTTCATCTAGGATACTCTTCTATAAATACTTGCTGTTTTAGTACAAAAATTAAAAATCGTTTCCACAATGGCGTTCAGATTAAACTGCATTTACCACGTAACAAGCCAATGCACGACTGGCTTTAGTGAATTTTTTCATCAAACGTTTTTTTCATCTTTAGAAGCCTTACAGGCCCAATCAAGCCAGATGGTTGCAGCGTTTTCGGTTGTTTAACAAAGAAATTGAATCCAGTGAAAGTGACACGCTGACTTTGAGGTGGAGGTCTATTTTCAATCAGCCAAGGCACAGTATCGCCAGTCATCGAATAACCGCTGGTGTCTGGGTATGCTTCATCCCCAATTAGTCGGTTTACCCACGTGTTTGTCACCGAAATTTTAAGCGTATTTTCACCGGGCTTTAACGCACTTTGAATATTTAGAACAAAAGGAGGCTTCCACAAGGTTTCGAATTCTTGACCATTCACTGTAACCTCTGCAATTTGTTGTACGTTTCCCAAATCCAGATATGCTGGCCCCGCTTTTACTAATCGATCGCTGTCTAATTGAAAAGTAGTTTGATATTGGACAGTACCGGAATAATACTTAATGCCTTCGATGTCACTATCAGTCCAATCTATAAGCTCATCAAACGTAACCTCGCCTGGCCCTGCCCATGCTTTATCAAATTTGACAAGCCATGGTCTGCTGAATGTGTAAATAGTCTCATGCTCACTCTTTCGTACGTAAATATCATCGACCTTAGAACTATGATTGCCTTTATATATTGGGCTTTCATCATCACGTCGAATAAAAATAAACCTAGATGCAAATGGCTCTAAAGAAAGCTTAGTTGTGAGTCGAGAGTTGTTTATTTGGAAGTCTTTAATTCTCTCTATGGTGCCATCATCCACATTCCATATTTCCGGCGTCCCCTTTCCCTCACGTAGACTTATTTCGACATGTTTGAATTCAGGGTCGTCATTGTAGAAATAATAAAGATCGTTTGGCCCAATGCGTCTGTGCGCAAAAAACTGTGCTGGTTCGCCATTAATTTCCATATCAGCCTCCATCTCCAACACGTCGATTGATTCGTCTAACGAATAGCTACTAACGACCCCTTTTTTGTAGCGATTTAATCGAGGTGCATTATTCTCTTCATCGCCCCATAGCGACTTTACAATCTGGTCAAACTCATTTTGGTACGCCCACTCACTGTAACCAATAACATGCTTGGGCCTGTTGCCAATAACAGTTGCGCCTGCAGCGACTAGCTCTTCAATGCGCTGCAACGTTTTAAAGTGTAAATACTCAGTTTTGTACAAATGTAACGCTTTGTAGCTGGTGCCCTCGGGAAGCACCAACATCCCATCTTTTACACATACGCGGTTAAGTAAAACATCTGTGTTGGTGTAATCGTAGCCGTAGCCATTGGGCACAGAAGTGTTGTTGGCGTTACCCACTCTGAGAGGCGCCACATCCCCCAAATGCACAAGGAAGTCTGCCTCTGGTACGCCTTGTTGAAGTAAATAAGAGCCTCTGGCTAAATATTTGAACCACGCTTTGCCACCATTATTCCACCATGTTTGCGTTCTATCGATATGAGAACCGATAGAATCCATCGTCATGCCAGGTTTTATATGGTTATTCGGTTGATGGGCAAATCGATGAAACATGGTTTCGTTGATGCCCCGCACCCACATTTCGTCACCGTAATGCTTGTAGAAGTAAGGATGTCCATACCAATTTACCGTATTGATGGATGTGAAGGACTCAGCTGAAACCACTTTTTTACCATAAATATGCGCTGACGAAATGGCAGCCATAATGCGACCGTTGTACTCTTTCTCGCGTACCCAGAATTCACCCATCAAGCGGTCTGCTTTTCCACCTGCAGCGAGTTCGTCAAAGGGCCCCCATCCGTAAGGCTCAATATAGGATTCAAGCCCATATTCGTTTGCTAAACGGGTAAATTCACCGAAGTAGTTTTCTACCATTAGGTCTGACTGATGCTGTCTAAATTCTTGTAAAACGGCTCCCGTATGTTCAGGCGACTCAATAACCCGGCCAGTCATAAGAGGTAACCACGGGATAAAATCATAGCCAAACTTTTGTTGAAAACTTTGTGCTATATCATCAGTCCAGTTTTGTCCACCCACTTCGTAGCTATCAATCTCGACCGTCTTAAGTGATTTGATACCGGCGTCTTTGGCTCCTTCCATCACTTTTCCAACAAATTGTTCAAAGTGAAAACGCAAGGCTTCGGCATCAAATTTATCGACTTCTAAACCTTCTCCTTCCACCGTAGCCGGCACATTAAAAGCACCCGTACTGGTGTATCCAAAACGTAAAAGTTGCCAGTCACCGTCAGACACATTTACACCTTCCGGCGGCAGTTCTCCTCTATTCAATACAACAATGTCATCACGCCTAATCAAGGCATCAGGCGCTATACTCGGTGCTAAGCTTAACTTTCCTCGTTCCATAGAGTTCATTGAAAGCCAGTTATCCATACGCGGCGTTGACCACAAGTCGAAACGCTTGATGGCAATAGGTTTATCAAATACAACGCGAAAATACTTGGCATTAAAACCATCATTCTTATCAGTAACCAATTGTGGACTGAAAGCCCACATTCTGGCGCCAGTTCTTGGTCTACGCAGTTTGTCTACAACGCGGCGAAAGTTCTCTCCATCATCCGATACCCAGAGAGAAGCATCGCCATGTCGATTTGGGGTCTCTATCTGCAGGCTTCTGAGTGTAGATGGCTTGTCCACCTCTACCTGTACCCAATAGACGTCATCTTCATTTTTTGAAAAGGTCAGTTCAGTATCCCAATCGCTATCTTTTAAAACACTAGCATCGAGAGTTTTGTCAGAAGTAGTGATCTTGGCGTTTTTAAAACGATTGTCTGATACATAATTATCTCTGGGTATGGCAATGACAGCGACATCACGATAAAGCTGCTCTGCATATCCGGGCTGAGGGGGGACTAAGACTTGCTTACCACTTACACTTAGCTCTGACCACGTCAACCGTTTCATTGACTGTTCTGGCGTTACCCATGGACCACCGCTCGACGTCCACCCGTCGGAATTGTGAATACCAAACTCAATACCTTGTTTATCTGCTTGCTCGGCGGCATGAAGTAAGTGTTCATAAAATTCGTCAGTATCAAATCTAATAGGGCCGCGGGAAGAATATGGCCAGTTACGTCTATGGACATGAAAGAAGATTGCCCCTCCAATGCCTGCATCTCGCATAGCTTTGAAGTCCTCGGTAAACCCTTCTTTGCTCATATTGCCGTTCATCGCATGCATCCAAGTTTTCGGAAGATAGGATGGCTCAGGCGACGCGAACTCCGACTCTAAAATAGACTGCGCCAGCGTTTTCAATGGGGTGACGATAAACACAACTGCTATAAAAAAAAATAACACAACGACATTTTTTAACACAAAAACAAATTGATTTTGATTCATGGTGACTAATTTTGCTACATTGTGATTACATGTGATTGAATGTAACTCAACATCGCTGTCTTTGAAACAGAAGAATAGGGCAACGGTGACGACTCTCATTGAGATAAAATAAAATGAAAATTAAGAAGAAGGCCACGATAGTTAGATTAAAAAGTGCTGGTTTATTCAAAACCGCCGCTTTCGGGTTGGCAATAAGCTTTTTAACTGCGGCTTGCGCCCCAACAGAGACCCCCAAAGAAACGATTTCGGAAAATGACTTCTACACTCAAAGAGCTGCTCTCATTGCCAAGTACTCTAAAACCGACGACGTTTTTTCAGCCTTAAGAGCACAAATAGCGCCTTCGGATCCTGCAAGCCACCAGTACTGGCAATGGCGCGTTGATCAATACCTCTATGGACAGTATCCGGAATATCAACAAATTTATGACGGGTTCAAAGAGGGAAAGAAATTCGAAAATATTTATCCTCTTGTAAAAGAAGACCTAGGGCCCAAAAAAACTCTTCCTGATGCTCTACCAAAGCTACCAAAAGGTCACTTTACTGAAAATTTGCCTGGAAACCCTCATCGCGGATGGCAATACCTTGATGGGGATACGCTATATATCACCTATCAAGGGAAGTTAACTGACCCATACGTCGCCAGCTATAATCTTGTAACCCAAGAATGGAAAGGACCTTTCAAAGTCGCCGAAAGTACCTTATCAAAAGGCGATAGAAAGATTGATAGTCACGGCAGGCCAATCATAGAAATGGATACGCAAGGCTACCTACACATAGTCTATGGCGGGCATGGTGGAGAACGTGAGGATGGACTAAATCCGCTTTCAATAGACACGCCTCACGCTGGCGGTAGAATGCTGCATGTTGTATCTAAAAAACCTTATGACATTAGCGAGTTCAAATACGTAGATGATATTACGCCTTTTGCGTCATACACTAAAAGCTATAAGATGGGCAATGGCGATATCTACTTATTTACGCGGGCTGGAACTCATAAGTCCCCATGGGTCTATTATAAGATGCCTGCCGGAACTAAACGTTTTGAGAAGCCTGTTATTATTACCTGGCCAACGCCTCAATCAGACGAGCCCATTAATGTTGATACGTTTTACATCAACCCGCTTAAAATCTCAGATACCGAGATAGCCATTAGCTTTCTTTGGCACGAATGTAACTTCTTAGAAATTCACGATAAAGAAACCTATGCCCGTATCAACGCCTATTACATGCGTTTAGATACAACCAGTGGGCTTTTCTATAACGCTCAAGGTGAAAACATTGACCTTCCGGTCACAATTAATGTGGCGAACGACAAGATGCTGGCTTTCAATTCAACAGATAAAGAGGAAACGCCATTTGGTACTTCTCCAGTCATTTTAAAAAGTGGTCAGCCAGCAGTAGCTTATGAGGCTCGCACTAAGGCTTACCGCGAGTGGCGAATGGCAGCCTTTAACAACGGTCAATGGCAACATAGTTTACCTATGCCAGGTACGGTAAACAGAACGCTAAAAGATGAAGAAAACAAGTCAATTTCTAATATTCTCGATTTGGTAGTTTTAGGCACGCCATCAGGTAAACACACCGCTGTTACTGTGTATCGCGACGCAAATGGCACAACCTATTTTTCCACAGTGGAAAGTTCAAACGGTACTGACTGGAAAGTCGTCAATGCCCATTTGGCACTTGATAATACGCGTATACAGATGGAAGCAATCAAAGATGATGCTGGACTAAATATAGGTGTTATTTTAAATATTAAAAAAGGGGCAGCCCAACGCTTATACCTTTGGCATGATGGTGAGTTTCAGCGACCGGGTCAGCTCGCTTCGACTGGTGTCGACGGCGCAACTGACGCAACATTGTTTCATGAATCGTTTGAAAATGGAGGCTGGAATGCGGCCTCTCCTCGCGGTTTTACACCTGGCCTAGACAACTCGCTCGCGAAAAATTTCATGTTTAACCAACTACAAACTGACTCCGCGTTTTCGCTAGAACAAAGTATTGTTCGCAGCGGTGACTACTCAGCAAAATTGTATTGGAAGCATAAAACGCCAGCTTCTTATAATGGAGACCCTCAAAAAATCGATAACGTAGATAGAAAAGCGATGTTTCATGGCTTTAAAACCAGCAAAGTTTTAGGCGCTGAAGCATGGTACGGCTTTAGTTTCTATTTTCCTAGCGAAGGCACGCGCAATGAACCGAACGATTGGTTGTTTTTTCAGATTCACGGTAGCGCCGACAAACGATTAAAAGAGCATTCCCGAAACCCACCTTTTTCCTTGACGCTCACTCCAGAGGGCATGCGAGGGGCTTGGAAATGGGACCCTCACGAACTAAGCCCTAGCCGACATGGTGATGGAACTGCTCATTTTGAAGTACCGGGTAACAAACAAGATTATCTAGACCGTTGGGTCGACTTCGTTCTTCACGCCAAAGTTGACTACACACAAGTTAGCACCGGTTTTCTAGAGCTTTGGGTTGATGGCAAAAAGGTATTAGATAAACAAAACATTCGATTTGGCTATAACGATGACAAAGGCATTTATCCATCGTGGGGAATGTATTTTAACGGTGATTTGAGCGGAATGCAGAGCGATCATTATTTATACCTAGATGAGATTCGGATGACTGATTCAACTGACGCCACTTATGAGGATGTAGCGCCTCGGCTATCTAAGTAAGCATTTCAGGTAACAATATAATTTTCATATAGCTTAAAAAAGGGCCATAACAATGACGCGCAATGTTTTAAATAATAACCGCCTGACGCGCTTTTTGCTTTTGGCCTTGTCTTTGTTTAGCGTACTACTAGCAGCCAACGTATATGCAACAAACGCAACAAGACAGATTATAAGCTTTAATGAAGACTGGCTGTTTACGCTTGATGACAATGAAATCTATAAACATGAAAACTTCAATGATAGTGGTTGGAAAAAGTTAGACGTTCCTCATGACTATATATTTGAAGAGGGCGTAAATAAGACCGGTTCCCAAGGACAATCAGGTGGCTATCACGGAGGAGGGATAGCTTGGTATAGAAAGCATTTCACCTATGATGCAAGCTGGCAGGATAAACACATCTGGATTCAGTTTGACGGCGTGTATATGAACAGTGAGGTGTGGATTAACGGACATTACCTCGGAAAAAGACCGTATGGCTACATTAGTTTTCAATATGAGTTAAGCAAGTACTTAAATCAGGGAGACAATGTTATTAGCTTGCGAGTTGATAACGAACTGCAACCATCAGCCAGATGGTATCACCCAGGCGGTATCTATGCACCAGTCAAACTAGCTATCCTCAACCCCGTCCATATTAAACATAACTCGTTGTTTATCCATACTCCCCACGTCGGCCAAGAAACAGAGGTCGCCGTTAGCTTTGAATTAAGTCACAATACCCAGAATATTTCTGGGTATGAGCTTCATTACGCTGTTTACGATCAAGATAATGAAAAGATATTAACGCACCTCACCTCGCTTGAAAAAGTTAACAAAGTCGAGAATGAAAAGACGGAGTATGCCCTATCTTTCAACTTGTCCGGAGCTAAACGCTGGAAGCCGCATAATGCTTATTTGTATAGGTTATCGCTAACTCTTTTAGATAACGGAAACGTCATTGACTCTCAAATAGCAAAATTTGGCGTTCGAGATATCGAATGGAAAACAGATAAGGGCTTTTGGATAAACGGCGAAAATATCAATATTAAAGGCGTTGCCGAACATTATGAAGGTGGCCCTGTTGGAGGCGCTTGGACGAAACCGCTTCTACGATGGAAACTAAACCTTCTAAAAGAAATGGGCGTTAACGCCATTCGTACTGGGCATAATCCCTACCCCACCATGTTTTATGAGCTGTGTGACGAGCTAGGTATAATGGTGATGGATGAAGTATTTGACGGATGGAAGCAAAAAGCACGTCACGACTACGGCCGATATCATTTCGATGAGTGGTGGGAGAGAGACTTAACCGAGTGGGTTACACGCAATAGAAATCACCCTTCAATCATTATTTACAGTGTAGGTAATGAGACTCACGGTGACATTGTTACTGAGCTTGCTGCTGCTGTGAAAAAACATGACCCAACTCGACTTGTTACCTCTGGTTCTACCAATAAAGAGGGACTCGACGTAATAGGTATTAACGGAGGGTCAGAAAACATGAGCTTCTTCGAACGACGGTTTGATCGCCCTTTCGTATCAACGGAAGCCCCTCACACGTGGCAAACTCGTGGATACTATCGTACCCAAACATGGTGGCGGGACGGTCCTAAGGGAGACACGTTCGAGTTACCTGATATCACAGAGAAGGAAATTTTCTTTTACGATTGGAAAGATCCCAAAGAGTGGTCGAATCAAAAACAGCATCTTAACTCGTCTTACGATAACGCAACAGTTCGGATTAATGCGCGTAAAAACTGGGAGCTTGCACGTGACTTGCCTCACCACGCGGGGCACTTTCGTTGGACCGGCTTCGACTACCATGGAGAAGCTGGGTTAGCACACGGAGGTTGGCCTTACATTGCTTTTATGGGTGGCGCACTGGATTTGGCAGGCTTTAAGAAAGACCTTTTCCACTTTTATCGAAGCCAATGGCTAGATGAACCTTCACTTCATATTCTCCCAAGTTGGACACATCCAACGATGGAGGAAGGTACATTGGTGCCAGTATGGGTTTATTCTAATCTCGATGAAGTCGAGCTATTTCTAAATGGTAAATCCCTTGGCCGTGATAAACCGGGAAAACAAGCCGATGAGATGCAAGCAGAATGGTTCGTACCTTGGACGCCGGGTTTAATACGCGCAGTGGGTTATATGAACGGTAAAAAGGTCTTAGAGAAAGAAATTAAAACCGCTGGCTCACCTGTTGGCCTAAGACACAGCATCGACACCTATACCGCTGAGGATGGTTTCAATACTGCGAAAGTAATCACTACTGAAACCGTAGATAAGGATAACAACTTTTACCCCTATGGGAGTCATAAGACCTATTGTCACTTTAGTGAAGGATTAAAAGTAAAAGCACTTGAAAACGGCTCTCCTTACGAACACACCAATCGTGTTAAATCTAATTACAGACATTTATTTATGGGAAAAAACCGCGCGTTTGTTGAAGTTGCTTATCCTGATGCTCGCGAATTTGTCACTATAGCTGCTATCGTGGGTGACGAAGCGTTAAGGCTCTCGAACAAGGTGGCTATTGATGTTCAAACCATTGCTATCACTGACACCGCAAATATCGCGTCCCAAGAAATTCAAGTTCGCTATAGCGTGAACACCCCCAATGAAGAAGAAATGAAACCTTACCTTACCCCTTTCGCAGTTAACGATGGTGACACAGTATACGCGAATGTGGTTATCAATGGCCGACTTGCCTTTCAAATGAAGCAACAATTCGGACAGGGTGTGGGCCTTTTCTGGGGCGATGAAAACTCAGCCGATATGTGGATAGGTCGCGGCTTATCATTACAGGGCGAAGATGCTGAATACGGCCAAGGCGCCGCAGCAGTGCGCGGCGCTCATGGGGTTCACGGAGGGGCTTATGGAACATTTAATGACGAAGAAGGCACAATGTATTGGTACCACGAGAACGACGGTGCTGAGGGCGTATACACTGCTGTTTTCCGTTACACGCACAACGACGAGAGCTCACAACGGCCTATTGCTATCTATGTAAATGATAAGAAAGCGGCTATGGTCGAATTTGAGCCTACCGGGAGTTGGGACAGTAAGTGGGACGAACAAGCAGTAAGCTTCACGCTAGTAAAAGGTGCCAACCATATAGAATTTAGAACCGTTGGTGAAAGTGGCCCTAATATTGACCAGTTTACCCTTGAGTAAACGTGTTCCAGTACGATTACAAACTATTCTGGTGGTGTATGACCTTCAACATGGTGCCCCAAATTTATTACCACTTATACATTGGTGGGAGCATAAGGCATAAGGTTTCACTAACTGATAGAGCAATATATTCGCTATAAAACACCGTTTTCAAAATTTTTGAAAGTTTTAAACATATAAGTAGAAAAAGTGAGTAACCTCAATGCAATTAAGAAATTTATTAGTAACTTTCACTTTAATCTCGATGGCTGTTTGGAGCAGCGGCGCTGAACCATCAAACGCTGCCATGAATACACAATATGCCAAACCTAATATCATTATGATTGTGGTCGACGATCTGGGCTGGTCTGACGTAGGGTACAACCAAACGTCAAATTACTTTGAAACCCCGAATGTCGACACATTAGCGCAGCAAGGTGTAGTTTTTGACCAAGCCTATGCCGGCGCCGCTAACTGTGCGCCGAGTCGTGCGGTATTAATGTCAGGTCAGTATGGGCCACGTCACGGTGTTTATACCGTCTCCCCATCTACCCGCGGCGATGCAAAAACACGTAAGTTAATTCCAATAAAAAACAAACGTGGTATAAGCACAGATGTTATTACGATCGCAGAATCACTAAAAACTGTTGGCTACACAACGGGTTCTTTTGGCAAGTGGCACTTAGGCCCCGACCCTGATGAACAAGGTTTTGATGTTAATGTTGCTGGTAGTCACCAAGGTATGACCTTCAATTATTTTAGTCCTTATGACTTACCTAACATTAAAGATGGCCCCAAAGGCGAGTATTTGACCGAGCGTTTAACAAACGAAGTGATTGAATGGGTTAAATCAAGCAAAGACCAGCCATTTTTTGCCTATATTCCTTATTATACTGTCCACACTCCCTATCAAGCCGTTGTTGATAAGGTAGACAAGTATCGTAAAAAGGGAATTAATGACGCAAAACAAGCGACTTACGCTGCTATGGTTGAGCATATGGATGAGAATGTCGGCCGAATTCTTAACACGTTATCATCTGAGGGCTTAGCCGATAGCACCTTGGTTATTTTCACATCTGACAACGGTGGTTATCGTATGTCGTCTTTTCCTTCGCCGCTTCGTGGCGGTAAAGGTTCTTATTATGACGGTGGTATACGCGTACCGCTTATAGTGAGTTGGCCAGGAAAAATTAAACCAGGCCTTGATCATACACCTGTAATTAATGCCGACTTTTATCCCACTTTGGTTAACTTAGCGAAAGCGGAATTACCAAATCAAGTCTTGGACGGTGTTGATTTAAGTAGGTACTTATTAGGCAAAGGTAACATTGCAGAACGCGATTTGTTTTGGCACTTTCCAGTGTATCTTCAAGCACACCATGCATCTACTGACCAAGGTCAAGACCCGTTATTTAGAACACGTCCAGGAAGTGCCATAAGAAGTGGCGACTGGAAGCTAATCCAATACTTCGAAAACAACGAGTTTGAACTGTATAACTTGGAAAATGATTTAGCAGAGAAGAATAATTTAGCGAACAGGAATCCGCAGAAGCTTGCAGAATTAAAAGCAAAACTCAAAGCATGGCAACAGCAAACGGATGCAGATATTCCCACCAAACTCAACCCTGAATATGATCCTGTACTAAATCAGCAGCTAATTAACAAAGTGTTGGTTAACTAGCAGTCTGATTTATCAGCGGTCATTAAAAAATTGTTTCGATGAACGAGTGGATATTTTCATGGAATAGATTCTCGGGAATGTCGAAAAGGCCCTCTCTACTCAGAAGGGCCTAGCCGATCATCACTCACCTTACTTCAGTTAAAAGTCTGTTACCGTGATATTGCCTTGTAGCATTTTGGCTAGCAAAGCCTGCCATTCGGAAGTGTCCCAGTTGGTGCGCATTCCCATTGAGATAGCTTTTTCTAACAGCTCAACTGATTTTTTGAAGTCACGCTGTGGGCGCAGTCTATAAGAGATAGAAAGCAAATATTGATATTCTGGATTTAGGTTTTGAGAACTTGAAATAGCGTCCAAATACTGTATCGCGCCAGTAACATCTATTAACGTTTTGTTTTTTGTTGTCAGCTTTATCTTTGCTACATGGAGGGCTGCTGCTTCATCCCCCTTCTGTGCAGCTGATTCAAACCAAAACAGCGCTTTTTTCTCGTCATTAATTACCCAAGGACTGGAAAGTAAAAGTTTACCCAAACGATATTCTGCTCGAGAAAGACCATATTTACTCGCTTGAGCTATCCACTTTATTGCTTCAGCTATGTCTTTTTGCTTAATGTACAACTGTAAGCCATATTCATACATAGCTCCTGGATGCCCTTTTTCGGCAAGCTGCTTAAGCAATTTTTCAGCTCCGTTGCCTTCACTCTCCATCCAAGGAAAAATGATCATCGCCATAGCATATTCGTAAAGTGACTCAAGTGTTGGTTCTTTTTTTGCGGCGCGTAAGACACGGCGCGTCTCTTTGTATAATTGAGGCAGGTTATCGTTGAGATAAAATTGATCATTAACCGCCGCTCCTAAATATGCTCGATGGACAAACTCAGTCGACTCACCACCTAGTTTAGGCTGTCCTAGCGGGAATAGCTTATAAGCGTCGAGAAAACGTCTCGTATTTCCAGACTTTTGAATTTCGCGAACGAACCGCACAGAGCCGTCGCAAGCCACATCGTTTTCTACCACCAAGAAGCCGGGATTACTAACAACAATTGCTGTATCTAATGAGACATCATCGTCCAAATCGTCAAGCCCACTACCGGAATTTTGAAAATCATCATCGAAGTTTTGAAACTCGACCAATTCTTCAAAATACACTTTTTGCGTTAACGCATTCTCTCCATCGAAAGCTACTTTCTTATCAATGTTATTTTGATTCAGCTCTGGTAAAAACTGGTGCTGATAGTTTTGATGAACAACTCGCTGTTCCTTTATGGCGTTATCCAGCAGAGAAAGCTCCTGTTCATCTAACGATGAGCGCATTTGCTCAATAATACTTTGAGCATTGTAGTAGCGTTGCTCGGCCGCCAACGATAAGTAGATCATCGACGATACCGTACTTGGCTCTATCCCAAGTCCTTTTAGGTACATTACACCAAGTTGATATTGAGCATGTGCATTGCCCAATTTAGCGCCTTCTTCATACAATGGTAAAGCAGCGGTGTAGTTTTGCCTTTTGAATTCAGTATTGGCTTTTAACACATCAACAGCATAACAATTGAAGCTCAAAACGCCCGCTAATAAAGCGGTAGAATACTTTTTTAGGCAGAACATAGTGACTCTCCGTTATTGAAACGCTCACAACACTACTCAATACAGGGTAAAGCTATTACACATTACATTGGCTGTAAACTTACCCAGACACACCCAAATCAATGACTTGTAGATGAAGCGGTAGGGCGTTACCTGCGCCTTTCTCCATCAAATAGTAGTAGGCTTTGCCGTTTTCAATGTGAATAGTGCCATGGTCAAATTTAACGCCCGTATTTTGCTGGTAAACTACCTCAAAATCGTTCGTCCCCCCCTTCGCTTTTTCAACGAACGGATAACCATTTTTAAGGCCGATTATGAAAATACTATCGCCCGACGTATAAATTGAATCTGCACCGGTGAAATCAGTCGTAACTGTAAAGCTCTCTGCGTTGGCTGGTTTAAAGGCGTGTATCGACACCTCTTTGTAATCACTTCGCTTTGTATCTGTAGAGCGAACGTGAGTGATAAAATGGAGGTCATCATTCTCAGTCACCGTCCAATCAAATCCCGTTACAATGTGGACAGAATTCGACTCTTGATGATCGATATAATCGCCAGGCTCGAAGATTTTTATTTCATCAGAGTTAACTAGGGGCCAGGTCATGTCCTCGCCATCTACATTTTTCCATTCACCTAAACCATCAGGATGATCAGAGTACGCATAGTAAACACCATTCTGGTACTTATAGCGGTCATTATTATTCGCACTGCGTTGTTGAAACCCTACACGTAACTTACCGTTTATATACTTCATCTGACCATATAAACCCCAGTTGTACGCATTTCCATGAGTTTGTTGGTCTTTATGATTGAAAGGTGTAAAGCGAGTCCACACTTGTTTTTCAGCGTCGTACTTATTGAAATAATAAGCACCATTGTTGTTGCCGCCCCATCGCATGTAATGCAGGAGTTCGCCCTCTTTACTCTTATAAAATTTTGGATAAGTCAGTGCAGAAAAGTTTTGCTTGTCTTCCAAGTTACCTGTCATGGTCAAATGTTTATAGTCATCGGCGCCCTGACTAACTATGCTGGTATCTTTGACAAACTGCGCTAATGTGAATTCCTCATCCGGTACGTCCGCAGCACCAGTCAATGAATAAGAATAACGGAAGAAATCGTCTACAAACCGCCCCTTAAATCTGCCGTTTTCATCATCATCAACATAGGCGTGCATATCGTACACCATATGAATAGTGCCATTTTTCGGGCTCACGGCTAAACCTATGGTGTTATGTGACTCCCCTACTAACGGATTTCCTCGAAACCCTGTGTGTCGATGGGGAAACTGAACAGTTTTTACAACGCCCGTTTTAGTGTTAAACCTAGAAAGCATAACATTGCGTTCTTCTTTTCCGCCCTTGTACCACGTCATGAAAACATAGTGCTTATAAGGTTTGACCGCATCGCCATGAGCCGAAATATTTCTTCCAAAAAAGTAATCGTACTCGGGTCCTGTTGAAGGGTTTTCGAAGGTTTTGTGATTGAGCTTTTTACCATCAAAATGAAGCGCGCCATTTGTTATTTTTGTACTGCTCTCTAGAAATACCCCACTTGCTTTGTTTGCGCTTGAAGATACACCTACAGTATCGCTCGATTCACAGGCTGTTAACATTGAAAGCACGGCCAAAACTTTAACAGGTAAGCTAATTTGCAGCGCTAGACCACGCATTTTTAGTTTTAATTTCATTTGATTTACTCGCTAAACACTTACAAGCAGTGTACATTTAATTAAAACCACTTTCACTCATTAATAACCATTTTCAGTCATATCAGCATCAGTGTAGGCATAAGGGGAAAGACTGGAAATTAATCATATAACGTAAAGTCATTAAGCTTAGAACAAATATAAGTTTTATAGAGGGGGCCGGAAATTGCTATTACATCGTGCGAAAAAACAAAAAAATTTAGGTATTTACGTTAAGAGCAACCTTGCACTACTATTTCTTATTTGTTTTCTATCATTCAGTATTATTACCTACGCTTCTGTCGAGTTAGATACTGAATTGCTCATCACTGACAACGCACTTTTTTTTAGTGGTAATAAGGTCAAAGGCTCTCATACAGCCAATAATCCTGAAGGTTATGATTATATTTTCGGCAATGCATTATCTCCTCACGGTGACTGTATTAAGGTATATAAGCACTTTGTATTTATGACGTGGTACCAAGGAGGCAAAAACAATCGACATGTAATGCTTTCTAGGTTTAACACCAAAACTGGCGTTGTTAAAACTATTCAGTTTCCTCACCAGCATACAGGGTTCAAAGGCAAATGGTGGTTGGGTGAAACACACAATACGATTGCGGTGGGTATCAGCCCAATAAACGATACCATTCACTTGCTATACGACATGCATCGCAATGGCAGAGTAGAAGCGTTTTCTGAAGACTATCTGCGATACTCTTATTCTCTAGAGGGCGCAGCCACAGTGCCAGACGACAAATTTACTTTGGAACAATTTGTCAATTCAAGCGCGGGCCACTACAAGCATTTAGCTTTCGATGGAATTAGTGAGATCGATACGACGAAACTCCTCACCTACCCGGCTTTTTTCACTGGAGAGGATGGAAATTTGTTTATGAAAATGCGCTACGGTTTTTCAGCGAATGGAAAAATGCTTTTTGCACGGTATGACGGTAAAAAATGGCATGGGTATTATGATTTCAATAGTGTTTTAGCTTCAGAACATGGAAGCGAGCATAACTGGGGGCTTTATGGCGATTTCAAATTCACAGGCGGTAAGTTTCGCATAGCGTTTCAACGACGTTCTAAAAACACTTCAGATAAATACCTATATCAAAACGGTATTTACTACGCTTATTCTGACGACCCGCACGGCGTCTCGGATTGGAAAAATGCGTACGCTGAACCAATTGAAATTCCATTAGCTATTTCTGAGCACATCCAAATTGAAGAGCCTGGAGACTGGGCTAAAACACATAAAAAGAACCAAGTATCTATTGTTCACGGGTTTGACTTCACAGTGACAAACAGTGGCGATGAGCACTTCATAAGTAAAGTAGTAGACCTTGAATTCAATGAAGAGAAAAACCTGCACACATTCCGTAAATTCGGTCAAAAAAGCTTTACTACCGTTCAGGTACCGTTTGGTGGGCAACTGTTTAGTAACGGGGATGATGTTTATCTTACTGGGTTGAAAAATGGCCATGTGGCTATCGCAAAGGCTGAGGATACCTCAGAAACTTTCACTACTATCTACGAGCACAAGCAAGGTCCGGCATTCGATAAGGCCGTGGTCTTTATTAAAGACAATAAGGCCTACTACTTTCTGAAAGACGCGGAAGGTACAGGCGATGCGCGTAGTTTATATTTACAAGTATTTTCGTTGTAATAACGCTGGGTAATTACGTTTCAAAGTTCACCGCGCAGTGGTGTTATGAACAGAAAACCAGACTCTTTTGAGGCGAAAAGTAACATTCATTACAGATACTATCGCTCACATGGAAAACAACCCATTCATTTGCGCTCTGCCGTTGTGAAACTAATAGGAACAACAAGAGGTTTTTTAGATGACACAATCACTATTGAGAACACTGCTAATTACTTTGCTGCTTCCACTTTTTGCAAATAACGTGGTACTTGCACAAGACATTAAGCATGGCCTTCGCGATGAAGCAGGTCGGCATATGATTCCGCGCGGCTTTGTAGTAAACACTAACGATGCGGGTGGAGATGTTAACTTTTCACAAGAAGATTATGTGCGCATGGTGCGAATGGGCGCCAATGTACAAGTTGTTAGGTTAGAACTAGGTAAATTGAGTACATTCGGCAATTCAAAGTTGCAACCAGAATACTTGGCCCGTTTAAAACGTGCTGTTCGCCTTGGAAGAGAAGCCGGTATTAAAACCGTGTTTAAGTTAACGGTATACGGCGCCAAAGGTTTTTCATGGCCAGATTTATACTTCAACCAAAATAATGCTCAAGAAAAGTACATTAGCGCATGGCGACATATTTGGGATGCGTTTAAAGACAACGATGCAGTTATCGGCTACGACTTGGTAAACGAGCCGAGAAAAAAAGAGCTAACACAGTCTTATGATGAGCTAACTAGCGATTATTTAATTCCGCTCTACGAAAAAATCATCGATGCCGCACTGCCCTACAGCGACGAAAAGTTGTTCTTAATTCAAACTATTTTTATGAACAAAGGTGAAGCAATAAACAAAAATCAATACGCGGAAATTAAGAAAAGGGTAAACCGCAAAAACATCGTTTTCGCACCACACATTTACCAAGAGTATATTGACTACATCGCACCGACTATGGAACGGTTTGATAAAGAAGCGGACTTACTTCAAGCGCCAATTTTAGTAGGCGAATGGGGCTTTCCCACGCTACTTACTACCGACAAATCAGTAGAGGAACAGTTGCACTATATAAAGTTTTATATTCGTACTGCAGAAATTTTTGACCAAATGGGTGTCGGTTCAATTAAAGCTTGGTTTCTAGGCAACCGTAGCTACCAAAATTTCTTGCCAGGCGGTGAATCGACTTGGGCTATTTTCTCTGATAAACAAGCCGACGGAACTGTAGAGCGAAAATATATCACCGATATTATCGCCCGCCCCTATCCGCAATATATTGCTGGCGATATTAAAAACTTTATGTTTCATTTCGCTACCCGCACGCTAAACCTCAATATAAAAACAAATAATAGCAAAGGTGCATCAAGAATTTTTGTGGGCGCAGATCGCCACTACCCTGATGGATTCTCCGTTCACATCGGCGAGGATTTAATTCTTACGCACAGTCCGATTAAAACTGGTTTTCGTGTGTATTCATCTAAAGCCAATACGAAACCCAGCGACTTTATTTGGGATGCTGATAGACAGCAGCTGGTTGTACTCGCATGGCCCGCAAACGATGAGATAGTGAATGTAAGGATAGAGCCAGGGGTTTACAGAGAGCCAGATCCGGCGGCAAAGAATTAATTAAGGTAGTTCATTGGTTATTTTTGCAGTCTGGGGCGGGAAGGTTGCACTTCAGCTAACAGATAGCTATGAGCGTAAGGTGGATCTTCTTTGGTTGAGACAAAGAGGTCCGCTTCAGATAAACAACGGACATTCAATGTTGTGATTTTCTACTTCTGATATTGGTCAAAACGAAAATGCTACAGCTAAAAGATAACGAGGAGGATCGCTACTATTGAAAATAGTTTCATACCTTTCAATTTTTGCACTTCATCTTTATGCTAGTTGCATCATTATTACGGATGAGATGTAGCGAATTTTAGTAAGGAGTTAGAGACAGGCGAATGAAAACTTTTGAAGAAGCAGCAATGCCTATCAGATCAAGAATCTGCAAATTCAATACTATTTCTTTATTTGGCGAGTTGATTTCATACTTACAACAAACACCTAATATGAAAAAAGCAGGTGAAATCTCAGCTCCTTGGGTTGTTCTATTAGCTATCGACTGGGTCTTAGAACTTCATCCTAAATCAGGTAAACAGACCGCTTCACAGAAAGATGTACAATATATCTTGAATGGAATTTGGCGCACGCAACATATTGCAGTAGGGGTTGATACATCACCGCTTTCCGTTCAAATAAGGGCTTTGCTAGCACCTCAAGTCATATTCCAGAAGAATAGTCGAGACTTAGCCTACTCTTTTTTGAGAATTAAAAAAATAATAGACGCAGACCCTTCAAACAGAAAAAAATTCAGAAATGCATTTAAGAAGAGGTATGAACTCGAACTTGAAGAGTTTTATGAGTTAGCTTTTTTATTGTGTATTTATTGCATGACCGAAAAGACCAAATTTTTTGATTTTTCAACTTTAGCCAGCAACTTTACGCCACATTATAGTTTGGAATGCATTTCTAAAGTTATCAATATATTATCAAAAACAATAACAGAGTTTGTTGATGAAGCATCAAGTGAACCAGATAGAGTTGTTGCTGATAACGAATACTTTAAGGAGTCTGTATTTCTTAACTCACCTTTTCTATTAACCGATAAAGGATTATTGGTTATTCACCCTACTATGGTAATGATAGGGATTTCTGAGTCGTTAGTTCGTTGTTTTATTAGAGAAAACTCAAATAATAGAAATATATTCACAAGATGTTTTGAAGAGTATATAGATCAAATTCATAAAGAACTTTCTGTATCGGCAATTCGAGAAGACGGATTGAGAGAGTTTTATGCAAAAAGTGGTAACAGTGACAGGTTAGTCGTAGATTTCCTTGTTCAAGAAACAGGAGCTACTATTTTTATTGACGCTAAAGGAGTTGATCCAACAAACCCTGTTCTTTCAGCGACCTCCAGATATCGAATTTCAAGAAGAATAAACGATCAACATTTAAAGGCTATAAGGCAAATCATTGATACGGTCGATGTTCTATCATCTAACGGTTTCGAAAATATCGAATGTATCGATGATAGGTATGGACTTGTAGTTACACATCAGGAGTTTTTCTTAGGAACAGGGGAAAGGATATTAAGTTTTTTACCTGAAAAGCTAAGCACTGAATTAGAGACTTTAGCTAAAGACCTTATTTCTTTTCGCAACATCCATTTTTTGACTATCGAGCAATACGAAAAGCTACTTTGTGTAACCAATGAAAGTGAACGTTCTATAGCTGAATTTTTGAAGTATGTGAGTAACTGCGAGTCTGATAGTAAAACGATGAAAATGATGATGGAACAATATGTTGAGTCATTCTGCATCGAGGTTTGTGGATTAAATTTACCTAACGGGTGCTCTTCAATATTAGCTGAGAAGGAAACTATGTTCGAAAGTTCACTAACAGTATTAAACCACAATAGCGATTACTGGAGAATGATTGGTAGAAAAGGTAGAGATAATGGAATCATGCATTTTCTTAAATGCAGAAAAAACCTTATTGAAAATACGTATTTAAAGAAGGTTATGGCGTAATTTGGTTGCTATTCTGGATAGAATTTTCAAGCTAAAATCAAAATCTCGACAAGTCCGCTGCTCGTTCAAAGTTGAAACTAGAATACTAAGTCGTGAAGGTCCGCATCACGTATTCTTCTGCCGTTCAATTACAAATATTTGAACGGCAGCTTTTGGTTTAAAAGCGGACATATGCCTCGAATTTTGATACGTTGGATGTTAGACGACTTAAACGGGTAAGCTTTTTAGCCGCTCCACAATACGCCCCCGAATTATGTTTAAGGGAATTATATGAATTTTCAAGCTGAGCCAGTGACAATAAATGCGCTATTGTCAGTTAGTAAACAATATTTTATCCCTAGATACCAAAGAGAGTTTTCTTGGACAAAAGAAAACATTGATGAGCTATGGTCTGATTTGATTAATTCTATAATCAAAACTGAATCAGGCTATGAATGTGAAGAATACTTTATCGGAACGTTAGTCTTGGCTGGCCCCGATGACAGCTTCGAGATAGAAATTGTAGACGGACAACAAAGGTTAACCGTAATCACTATGTTAATCTCTGCTTTGTGTAGAGCACTGAATAGCATAGGTGTAGTTCGAGCTGCGCAATCTACATTTGAAACTTACATAAAAGGCTCAGACCGAAGAGGAAACGAGTTTGCAAAGCTAGACAAGCGATCTTCTACGAACTACTTTCAGTTGTTAGTCCAAGACCTAGAGCCACATCGATGTTCACCCCAATCTGAAGAAGATACCCTCGTTAAAAATGCCTTTGAGCAAATTGCTAAACTTGTAGGTAAGCCCTCTTTAAAAAAACTATTTGGTTTAACTGGCAAGGTTAGTAACGAGAAATATATAGAAATCCTTAACTTACTTTTAGATTTAATTGTTGACCACTTGAAAGTTATTCGAGTAAATGTGCTGAATAGCGATGACGCCTACACTATTTTTGAAATACTCAACGCTCGCGGAATAAATCTGAGCCCAGTAGACCTTATAAAAAATAAAGTATTGCAAGAATGGGGGACAACATACCCAATTGATTTTGCAAAAGATAGGTGGAATGGAATTGTAAGCACCTTATCTTCGAGAGAAATTTCGGTAGGGTTAGAAGAGTACACAATTCATCATTGGACGACAAAATTTGCTTATACTAGTAAGCGAAATTTATATAAGGCGTTCAAGAAGCAGTGGGATGGGGGTAACTTAATAGCTGAGGATTATCTGCAAGAACTGCATGATGACTGCCTGAGTTATATAAAAATAGTTTCTCCATTATCGACTGATTGGCCGCAAGCTGATCAAAGGGATATTTTCAATTCACTAAGCGCTTTAAGAGTGTTTAACGTAAGCATCATGCGGTCATTTCTATTGTCACTGTTTAAGGCACGCAAAAGAGGTATACTAAAACAAGCTAAGTTCATTGATACTCTGAAAAAAATTGAAAATTTCCACTTCATGTTTAATTCAATTTGTAGCTTGAGACCATCTGGTATAGAAGGAACATATGCCAAGTCAGCACGAAAACTATCAAACACAGTAGATAGCCGAGAAGCCAGAGAAACGATTGATGAACTTTTAACCACCTTAAGTCAGAAGAAACCGACTCAAGAAAACTTCATAGATAAATTTAGTAAATTACAGTTTGTTAACGGGAACACCTCCCATAAAAAGCTGATTCAATATATATTTATTAAATTTGAGCGGTCATTGAGGAACAGTAATGAGTTTGAACCAAGTGATTTATCAATAGAACATATTTTGAGCCAATCTACATCTAACATAGATAAAGAAATAATAGGCTCTATAGGTAACTTACTGCCGCTGGGTCAAAGTTTGAATGGTCAAGCAAATGTCAGTGACTTTTCTATTAAAAAGCAAATTTATCAGAATTCTGATTATCGAATTGTGGAGGAATTCTTAGCATCAGAAACACAAGATAATTGGACACCAGAAAATATAATTACTCGCACAAATACACTCGCTCTTCGCGCGTATACCGATGTTTGGAATTAGCCCCTAAACTAATGACGCTTCAAAGTGTGCTTCCGATGGTCTTGAGCTTTTGTCTCTGTAAAGTGATTAAGTTGTAGCAACTGGCATATTGGCTGAATTGCATTGGTATAAGTCTGAACGCCTGTGTATTTAATGGGCAAGCTCTATCTGGCTATATTATTTCCGATATTCGCTCATAGATGCCATTAAATTCTGAATGAGCCAACGGCCGCTGTACGTACATTGCTGCCATTTAAATGCTAGCGCGTGAACGGCAGCTACTTTCACCTAATGAACACCCGGCTTTGATAGAGCTTTTTCAATCACTACTGATTAAATTAAGTAGGGCTCGTACAACCCGCGCTAACGCACGGGCTTGGTGGCATTAATTAAAGCTCGTAATGCTACATTGCCTTACAGCGATTCAAAGCTTGCAGGTAATAATAATCACCGTAATTTAACGCCGAGTTTAACTCATCATTTGCAGGAAAATTACCTGTTGCCTGTTTTAACAAGAAGTGGCCGTTTTCACCTATATCAGCCAAATAAGCAGGTGAAGATAATGTCCGTAACATTTTCATAGCAGCATCGTAATAACGCTCTGACTCGGCCCCTTCAACAAACGTTGATAACTCTAGTAACGCACTTGCAACCAACGAAGCAGCAGACGAATCTCGGTATAGCGTTGTCCCCTCGTGTTTTGGTGCATCGTAATCAAAATAAGGCACTAGGTCGTCTGGCATATTCTGGTGGTTAAGAATATAGTTTGCGATACCTTGAGCATGCGCTAAGAACTTTTCATCTTGAGTAAATCGATACGACATGGTGTAGCCATATAGCCCCCAACCTTGTCCCCGTGACCATGAAGAATCGTCAGCAATGCCTTGGAAGGTTTGTTTCCAGTTAGGTTTACCGGTATCTCTATTGTAATTGACTAAGTGGAACGAACTGTAATCGTCACGGAAGTGATGCTCCATAGTGACGGTTGCATGACTGATGGCAGCATTGCGGTAAACTGGGTCACCGGTTATTTCTGATGCGCGGTACAGCAGTTCCAAATTCATCATATTGTCGATAATGACTGGGAACTCCCATGTTCCCCAACTCCAAGAATAGGTTACACCAATTTTGGGGTTGTAACGTTCCATTAATGTTTTTGCCGCGTTCACAATAACAGTTTCGTACTCTTTGTTATCTGTTAAGCGAAGGCCATTTCCGAAACTGTCATAGATGATAAATCCAATATCATGGGTTTTACGATTAAACTGATTTTTCTCTAGTGCAATAGTCCACTCGTTTGCCGTATCTAACCAACTTTGATTTTGATTATGTTCATATAAATTCCAGAAACTGCCAGCAACAAACCCGGTCGTCCACCCTAACATTGGCTCTAACCTTGGTTTTCCTTGGCTATATGACCTAGGCACCTTTTTAGGGTCAGTATATGCTTTTCTAAACCCGTCATACTGAATAGTGGCATGATCTAACGCTGCATCGCAAAATTTAGCGTTGTTTTCCGGCCAATCAATCTTTTTAGAATAAGTAACTGTGTTGGGCACTTTTTCTTTAACTGCCGGTGCGCTGGCTTGCTCATCTGTTGCGCTGCAAGCTGATAAAATGCAAGCAGCTAGAATAGAGAAGATCGCTTGTTGTTTTTTGTTCATCCTATACATACCGTTAGTAACTAATCTATCTTTGCAGAATAAACAAAAACCCATCCAATTTCACCATTAACAATCACATTTAATCAAATTAAATCTTTTCGTTACAGCTTAGTTTAGCCAAGTCTCGCTCAAACATTGTTTTTATGCAGTTCGTAATTTTTATATTTCTTCCGATACCCACCGCACCTCATACTTCTGCACGGAAAATGAGGGTATTGACGCTTTGATTGAAACGGTCGATGCTTCGCCGCTTTCTTTTGTCGTTCCCTGTATCCAGTCATTCCATTTTAAAGAGGTGAGATTTCCATACTTCGCTCGCTGTTCGCGAAAAATATTTTGCCCCGTTTCGTTTAAAGCATCGCGCACAGATGCGGTAGGATGAGCATCGGCTTTACGCCATCCGCCTTCACTTTCCATAAGCATGGCTTTAGGAAAATCATTTAAGAACTGCTGCTCAATATTAGTTTCGCCATCAATTTGCGCCACGCGGTACTGGAACCTCGTGCCAGCGGGCTTATCGACGTGAACACGGAGCTGAAGTAATTCAGGCATTAGAGTATCCATGTTTTCGTTGTTAAAATTGAAGACAAGTACGTCAATTCCTTCATCTGATTCTCTTTTAGTAAATATTCCGTTTACCGTGTTTCCAAAAGGCGTTTTAGAGACGCTCGAGGTATTTTCATATAGCGTGTTTCCCACCATTGAAAACAGTGCCAACTGTGTCATTGCCTCGGGACTGTATGACCCTTCTTGAACATTTCCCCACTGAAAAACTTCTTTAATGTTGTGGGTTAACATCATTTTAGCGAGCATGGCAAAAAACGCTGAATTGTGCGAAGTCGCGACACTAACAAACCCTGCACGCTTCATTTTCACAATGAATTTATACTCATGAATTTCAAAGCTAGCGGCTGGGTTATAATCCGGGTGGCCTACGATAGGTGCGATTTGGCTAGCATAAACCTTATCCATATCCATTTCATGAGGGTGGGTTATGTGTGGATAGTAGGAAATTGCTAGGAAATCATAGGGCACATTATTTTCTTTGGCCCAGGTGACGAAATGCGGTGCATAAGCCTTTTCTGTGTTACCTGTGTAATCAACATATTGGCTTTCATGAGAGGCTTCTCTGAAGTGAGCCCCTACTTTTACACTCGGAAGAACAGATTTAATTGCTGCTACTGTATTGCGGTAATGTTCAAAAAACTCTTCACGAGTAGCCGCCCAGTGCTGCGGTCGGGTATCTATTTCAGACCCTACTCTGAATCGCCAGTTAAGCACTCTTTCTTTGCCATAACGTTCAACCAGTTTAGTTATAAAAGCGCGTATATAACTATTCCATGCTGTCGCATCGTTCGGCGGTAGCCCGTTTCCATACACCCCCACTTTATCTTTCAATAAGTAGTGTTCTCCATCAGGCTCTTTAACAAATTTATAACCACGCTGAAACGCCCAAGGGGGATTGTCTAGTACAATCTGAAATATATCCCAGTCACCATCTAACCAACTATCGAGCTTGGCGAATGCTGCCTCAAAGTTATAGGTATATTTTTCGCCATCCCATAAATAGGTATCGCCCGATAAATCTTGGTTAAACCAGCCACCTAACATTCTGACTGTATTCACCTTTGGCTTGCGGCCAAACGTTGCTGGTTTTGAATTTGGGCTCCCCCTTTCCGTTCTCACAGCAACGTCGAAAAAATCATACACTTCGCCTATTTGTGAAAGATTATCCGTGAAATCCGCAGCCAACGTTACTGGTATATTCGTATTATTAACGTTTCGCTTTTGATAAAACGATGGCGCATTGAGAGGAAACTTTGCCTGCAGTAGTTCACGTAGCTTTGCTTCTATTTTTTGCAACGCTGGCTTTCCAGATTCATTGACCCTTGCAACATCAGATGCGGTGTGATCATATAGTTCAGTAAACTTTATCTCCTGTGTCGCGGCATCTCGCCACTGTGTATATCGCCATTGTCCGTCTGTAACTGTAACACCCATTATCTTGCCTCGATTAAAGAGGCTATAGGCGGCAGGCTTGAATGAATGGTTGGGGTTGTCTACAACAGACAGTATACTTTCCCCGTCCACTTCAGGCATAGTAAGACCTGCAGCTTCGGAGAGTGTCGGAAAAATATCGATATTTTCCACCAAGGCATCAGAGGTTTTATTCGCTACTCGCGTAGTATGAGAAAATTCTCGACTAATAATCAGAGGCACCCGAGTATCCAGCTCCATGTTGGTATGCTTGTTCCACGCACCATACTCACCAAGCTTGTAACCATGGTCGCTCATCAACACAACCATGGTATTTTCTCGCAGGTCCATTTCTTCTAGAGCCTGCATTACTCTGCCCACTTGGGCGTCCATATAACTAACCGATGCGTAATATCCGTGTATGAGCTTTTTGGTCAGTTCATCATCAACATTACCTTCTTTAGGGATGCCACCGTACATACGAAGTTCCCCCCAGTTCGTAAGTGCAAGGCGGTACATGTTTTCAGGCTTATTTCGGCTTGGCACAGCAAATTCGTTGCTATTATACAAGTCCCAGTAACGCTTCGGAGCGTTAAAAGGAAGGTGAGGCTTACTAAGGCCAACGAACATCAAAAACTTATCGTCTTTTAACCCTTTCAATGTATCTATGGCATCACTGGCCACTTTACCGTCTTTGTAAAAGTCGTCATCTACCTCGCCCGCTTCATACGCAAATCGCTTCTCTTTATTGCCGTCAATGGCGTAAAAGTTATCGAGCTTTTTGATATGAGTAGACCAGTTTTCTGCATCATCTGTTGTACTGTGGTAAACCTTCCCAATACTAACGGTCTTATACCCATTAGCCTTAAACAGCTGCGGCATCGACATAACATTAGGCTGATTAGGTCGAAGTCGTCCATCTTGTCTAATGGTATACAGCCCTGTCGTTTCAGGACGCAAACCTGTCATAATACTCACACGTGAAGGGCCACAAATAGCTTGTTGCGCATAGGCGTGGGTAAACTTCACGCCCTCGTTGGCCAACTGATCGATGTTGGGAGTGCGCACCTGAGCTTGATCATAAATGCCCAAGTCAGGCCGAAGATCGTCGACGAGAAATACTAGGATGTTTGGGGATTTATCAGATTGACTTGCATAAGTCATTGCGCTGAAAAGCATACCTAAAGGCACGAGCGTAAGCGCAACTATGTATTTAAATAATAATTTCATTTCAACCTCTTAAACTCAATTTGCGATTATTTTCCAAGTGCCTGGGACAACCTCAAAATTGATGTATTTCGATGTCTCTGAAACAAACTTCACGCCCCTGATAGTGCTTTTAGCTTGTCCGTTTTGCCACGCAATTTTGCCATTAACTGAAATTTTACTGATATCAAAGAATTCTTTTGGTACACCAACTAAAGCCTTAGTACCACTTGGAGAATGAAGTTGGACAATAACTGAGTCTGACGTGCGTGAAATTGTGTAGTCAATATTACCTCGCACACTGGGCACACGTTGTTCAATCCGTTTCATGTGTGCCATGTTGGGTAAAACTTGATATGTTTCCCAAGCCACAGAGGCAGGCGCTATGCCAGCAATGTATTTACTCAATACCGTGCTAGGTGCGTTCCAGGCATGATTTTCCGTACCACCGCCATTCATGTATTCGGTCAGCGTAGATCTCACCGGATTTGCCACCTGCTTGCCATAACGCTCTTTCATTCTTGACAGTGCTTCATCGTAACGCCCAGCCATTGCCATAGCGTTATAAACCATCCATTCAAAGTGCGGACTGGCAAAGTGGTTTGGTATTAATACATTGTCAACTATCGCGTCGTATTGTGACTCGTCGGCTAATCCGAACAAGATAGCAACGGCATTTGCGCGATCATCCTTAAACTGCGCAGGAGCACTGCTGTAAAAACCATCCTGCCAAAAAGTAGTTTTAAATGCCTTTTTTAACGCTTTGATGCGGCTATCATAAAAACTTAGGTGGGTATCGTCACCCAGTGACATTGCCATCTTTCGCGCTGATACCAGTGCACTGTAATAAAGCGCATTCTGAATAACGTCATAATCTATGGTGTCTTGTGGGCCCCAATCAGTCCATTTCCAAGCGCCACTTCTAAACGTAGCAAGGCCATTCTCGCGGGTGCCCCACAGCGTGAGGTATTTGTGCACATAAGGATAGGCGAACTCAAGCGTTTCAATATCGCCGGTGTTGTAATAATAGTGCCAAATACCTTGTTCGATGAATTGTAGGCTCTGTGCTGGCAACTCTCTGAATCGGCCAGGCCCCAAGCCTGCAAAAATACCGGTTTCGCTATCGCTAAAGGCAAGTGTTACCTTAATCGCTTTTTTGAGTAGGTCCCGTCCAGGCTTATCCATTGAGTAAAACAGATAGCTTGCTTGGTCAGCGACATCGCCAATCCACAAACCGCGTTCTCGGTCTGGCGTATCCATAAAATTATCGCGGGCACATATATACAACGTATTCTCGGCCATCTGCCAAATACGTGTAAACCAGCTGTCGTCCGCTTCAAAATGTCCGGGCGTTGAACCAACCCCAGTCCAACGATATTTTAAACCATATACAGTGGTACCTTTCGGAAAAGTGTATTCTATCGTACGTGCGTTAAACCATGAGTATGACTCAAACTGCTGCCTACCTGCTTTTGTAGTGTACTCGGTCTCAATGGTGTTGAGTCGCATGTTGGAATCAATGTGTACCTTTAGGCCTTGCTCTGCCTCAATATCAAAATAAGGCGTAACATTCTTATTAAAATCAAGCACACATTTAATGGTTTCGCCGTTACTTACGAAAGGAAATTTGCTGGCTGGATAATTGTCGCAATAGGCCAATCCATAATTGTTGAGGATCGGGATTTCACTTGGAAAAAGCGCATTAAAAGGTTCTCGTGGCGGGCGATGCAGGCTTTTTGCTTGTGGCCATGATGTATCATCGTATTGTGGCTTATACCAAGCACCATCCGTCCAGTCTCCCATGCTATTTCTGGCATCGTAGTCAATGTTCCATGCTGCGACGCGATAGGGCGATTGCTTGGTCACTTTAGTCTTGTAGGCTGAATGTGGAATTACTTTCCATGAGTCGTTAGACAAAATTTGGGTATTGCCAACATCAGCCTGAAAAATAAAGCCTCCCTTATTGGACGAAATATGCGTGCCCTTTTGACCATTGTCGCCGTAATACCAAACTAAAGCAGCAATAGTGTTAGTGCCTGCAGTCAGATATTGGCTAATATCAACTTGGTCGTAATATTTATTCGATGCAATTGGAAAAAAGTCAGTGCGCGGCGCAGGTGTTACCGGAGATGGTCCTCCTGTATAACTTCCCTCAAAAACTACAAGCTCTCCATTTATCCACAACCAGTATTTCGTATCAGCACTTATATAAGCGATACTGTCTTGCGGCTTTTCGTCCAAGCTGATTTGTTTACGAAATGCCATCCAGCTATTTGGATCGGTAAATCGTTCTTTTGCCCAAATCCATTCTGCCGTCCACTCAACAGCAAGTGCAGGAAGAGGTAAAAGTGGACCAAATAGCACGAAGCTTGCGATTATCATTTGTCTTATTCGCATATTTTACTATCCATTTAAGCTTTTAAAGAAGTGAAATTTTATAACCTAAAACACATTACTCTGGCATCTTAATGATGCCAGAGACCTCATAAGAACCGGGCTCAAGCCATAAGTCCGTATCTGCCAAAGATTCACCATTATGAATCAGGTTTAATCTAGAAATAGAGGGTAGTTTTAATTCAGCACGGGTGTTTTTCGGTACTGTTATGGTCATTAATAATTGGTTAGCAGTAACAGACCAAGCCATGTTAATGTCGCCATAAATCGTTGGCACTGTACCTTGCACGTTATTTAATCTGGTAGTGAACTGCGGGTTAATTTGAAAGGTTTTAAAGCCTGGCTCCAGTGACTGAATTCCAAGTATGCCAGTGTAGAACCACTCAGCTACCGCACCATAAGCGTAATGGTTAAGTGAATTCATATTTGCTTTGTTGAAACCGTCTTCAAGAGAGTATGAGTTCCAGCGCTCCCAAGTCATCGTTGCGCCATTGTTAATTGAATAAAACCACGACGGATAGGTTTCCTGCAGCAAAATGTCATACATTAGTTCACTATGACCATACTTCTGTAGCACCTGATGAAGCATTGGCGTGCCCAAGAATCCGGTACGTAGATGCCGCTCGCTTTTTTCTAACAAGGCTAATAGCTTCTGAACTGCTGTTGCTTGTTCATCCTCTGAAAACAATCCAAACGCCAGCGGTAGCAAATAGCTTGTTTGAGTAGTTTTGAGGTTGAGCTTTATAATTTTTGGCGACTTCAGGCGCTTCCCTTTTTCCCGCATAATTTGCTTGGTCGTTGAATTCACGACATTAAGAAAATCATCGAAGAAGAAGGTTCTGAATTTTTGCTTAATGTTATTGAACAGGCGTCGATATTGATTTGCGTCAGATTCATAGCCTAATAATTGCGCAGTTTGGGCCAAAATGTCGACTGAGCGTGCGTAATAGGCAGTAGCAATCAAATCAGGGTGCGTATCGCCTGAAGCTCGCTCGTTTTCTGTAAACGGCTGTAACCAATCGCCGTAGGTACCAATATTGGAAATATAGTCGAAGCTATTGAATTCAATGTATTTTACCCACCGCTTCATCATCGCGTAATTTTCAGCTAGAACAGCAATGTCCCCCGTATGTTGATACAACTCCCACGGAACAATGGTTGCTGCATCTCCCCAGGCAGCCGCTGTTCCCTCAGTTAGAAACGGGCGAAAAGGTACAAATTGGGGAATCATTCCATCAATGCCCTGCTCTTCTCGCATGCTCTCTAGCCATGATGACCAAAATGCATAAACGTCTGCTTTGTACATGGATGTACGCACAAAAACTTGGGCATCACCTGTCCAGCCTAAGCGTTCATCACGCTGCGGACAGTCAGTTGGAATATCAAGAAAATTACCCCGTAACCCCCACGATACATTGTTCGACAACGTATTGAGTTTGCTGTGATTGGTGGAAAAGTTGTCATATACATCAAAGTCAGAATGCAGCACCTTTCCTGTTACCCAATCCAGCGTTGGCGTTGCGGTTTTGTCATAACCCGACACTTCGACGTAACGGTAGCCATGAAAGGTAAATGTTGGTTGATAGGTAATTAAGCCGTCAGATTTAGGAATGTACCAATCGGTACTTTTGGCCGAGCGTAAATTTTTAACATAAAACTCTTCTCCATGCAGTGCTTCAGAAAAGCGAATTTTTACTGTTTGGCCCTTTTTCACCGGTAGCGATACTTCGGGCACGCCTACCATATTTTGGCCCATATCAAAGATGGCTACATCATCTTTAATACTCACAATTGTGATTGCTGGAATTGTTTTTGTTACCCTTACTGGGGCATGGCGCTTCGGCTGAAGCTTAATCGCAGGTTCATGTGGCTCGGAGTAAACACGCTTCCAGCCCTCACTATCAAATTCTGGAGTATTCCAACCAGGCATTTCGAAATTGGCATCATAACGCTCGCCATCATAATTCCCCGCAGTGCGAATAGGGCCTTGGTCCGTTGATAGCCAGCTATCATCCGTTACGACACGCGATGTGGTACCGTCTTCAAAGGTGACCTCAAGCTGCGCAATAAGGCGCAATGGTGTTACATAATCCTGTTTTGTAGGATGGAATATACGACCTTGCCACCCCTCTGCCAATGCAGCACCAATTGCATTAGCGCCTTTTTGTAATAGATTAGTTACATCGTAAGTCAGCGTCTCGATGCGTTTATGATATGGGGTCCAACCCGGAGTCATAACATCTTCACTCACAGCTTGGCCATTGATGAATGGCTTAAAAACGCCCTTTGCTGTGATATAAAGACGAGCCCGCTTAATCGGCTTATTAAGCTCAAAGTTTTTGCGTAAATACTGTGGCGGGTAATATTGGTTGCCTGGTTGCTCAATAGCGTTGGGACTAAGTTCTTCGGTACGCTTATCGGTGTCTGGATGCCCTATCCACTTAGCTTGCCAATCTTCATTTCTTAATAAACCCGTTTCCAGTGTCTGCGTTTCACTCCATTGTGAGCTATTGCTCGCTGCATCCCACGTTCTAACTCGCCAAAATGTGCGTTGCCTCGATTCCAAAGTGAGGCCTTCAGGCCTTATCCACGCGCTTTCAGATGAGACTACTCTTCCGCTATCCCAAATAATCTGCTCAGGGTCGAATGAAACGTGAGTGGCAACTTGAAGTTGGTAGCTATGTTGAGCTAACTGAGGAGACTCAGCATCAACCTGCCAACTAAAACGTGGCACGATCTCGTAGTGGCCGATGGGATTTACCATCCCTTCTCCCACCGTAAGTCCAATGGGAGGAGCTATTAATGATGACTTATTGTCATTGATGGAGACAGGCTCTACTTGCTCGCAGGCAACAACGAAAATAGCAAGTAAGCAGAAAAATGAGTAACGATAATATGACATTGATTGGCTCAAATCAGACTTTATGTAGTTAGAAAAGGCACCGAATTGTGAGATTGATACCCTTAGAATTTAAATTCAATCAAATATAGTCAAACAATGTCTTAAATGTTAAATTTGCGTAAATTGGCACGTGATTACGCATTAGTTTTTTGTTTATTGATAACGCTGCTGACATGAGTATTGAACTGTCGCGATGAATTTGATGTTCACGTCGTAAAAGAGAGGATATGGTGTTTCAAAGCATGCCATCGATACATTCTAATAGAGGTTGTTTGAATACAACCTCTGACACATTTGCAGCTTTGTTTGAAGAGGAGAAACGGCGGTTATATGCCTACATCTATGCTTTCGTTTTAGATAAAGCAGCCGCAGATGATATTTTTCAGGAGACAAGCGTCATCTTGTGGAAAGAGTTCGACACCTTTGAACAGGGAACGAGTTTTAGAAAGTGGTCAAATGCCATTGTGTTTAACTGTGTAAGAACGTACCGAAGACAACACAAAAAACTCGTCTCAGGTTTGAGTGATGAGTTGCTAGAGCAGCTATCAGCAGTAGCTTCCCATCAAGATAATACAGATCAAAAATGGTGCATGCTGCAACAATGCGTGTCCCAACTATCTGCTTCCGCACACCAATTATATTATGGCTTTTTTATAGAAAACCTGAGTGCACAGGCACTTGCAGACAAAACTGGGCGATCGATTTTTGGCATTCGTAAATCTATCCACCTGCTTCGCCGCAAACTCTTCGACTGTGTCGATAAAGTAAGAGCGGAACACGACAATTGAATCGCTCAGAGAGATTTAGTGAAGTTCGCGCCATAGCAGATGATATTTGCGCAGGCACTATCACACCGGTCCAACTGCAAAAACTTGAAGCACTGTTATCTAATGATGAGCAGGCTCAACGGTTTTATATCGATTACGTCGAGTTTCATGTTCAGTTGAAGTCAGATGCTGTTCCAGATTTAGAAATTGTAAGACGAAAAACCTTCGTTGATGAAGTTATTGTGCGTCCCATGCACGTTTCAAATTTGCCTCTCCAAAGCCAGCCTCATGAAGCCATCTTTAAAAAGAGTACGGCGAGAAAAAACCGTAAATTTTATTTGCTGGGGCTCTTAACGGTGTTGTGCATGTTAATGGCACATCTAGTTACTCAAGACACAATACTCCCCAATGACCCTTTCATAGGAACCATAGTTAGCGGGGACCTGTTGATTGACGGAAATGGTAACGTTAAAAACAATCTCGTTTATCCTGGTGTATACAAAACCGAACGACCCGTCGAGCTTGAGTTGCGTTCTGGCGACAGCTTGAGGCTCTCTGCTAATTCACATTTCAAACTCTTCAATTTTACCGAAGTAGAGATGAAAAGCGGAGAGATTATCGTTATCTCACATTCGAGTAACAATGTTACTATTTCAACTGATGCCTTTGATATTGAGACGCATTCGGGCAAATTAACCGCCAATATAGAAAGTGATACAAGTACAGTCTCTACTGATACCAACGCTAGGATCATTCCAAAAGCATGGAGACCTAAACACTTTTGGAACTTCGATGATGCTGGTGACAGAGTGATGGACTTTGCAGGACACGCTGTCGGTATTACAGGTGATGGGGCTAAACGTATAAATGGGCTTGTCGGACGAGGCGCGTTTTATTTTGATAACGGTAAGGATGCAAGAATTAACGTTGGCAGTGGAGGCGGAAGTGTACCGGCGACTGGCTCTTTTTCCGTCATTGATGGTGTCACTGTAGAGGCGTTAATCAGGCCTCTTTATAACGGAAACGGCCCTGTTAGAGGACGATATGGGGAAATCGATGAAATTTTTCGCAAAGATCAGAGTGATAAAGATCACAGAATGCTGCTTAGCTTTCAAAACGATCGTAATAAATCAATACTGATGCCGTCCGGCAACTATGCAGAGTCGCTAAGCTTTGGTTTGTATATTTTAGGTCAAGGCTATCATGAGCTAAAGCTCCCTCTAGACGGCAAAAATGGAAGGCCTACGCTTCAGCAGTTAAAAGATGGTAATTTTCACCATGTAGCGGCGACGTATGATGTTAGAAGCGGCCTCAAAGCTATTTATATAGATGGTAAAGTGGGTGCGCTTTATCAATATCCACCTGGCTCCAAAGTTCTGAGCGGTGGAGCTGGATTAGCTAATATCGGAAACTCCCCCAACGCTCAAGGGCATGCCGCTGAAGCCTATGCGGGGACTATAGATGAAGTCGCTTTTTATGATTTTGCACTCACGCCTTTTATGGTAGCACTTCACTATAACAATGTCTTAAAGGGCCTTAACTATTATGGAAGCCAGCCATCCCCAGAAGCGTTACCGCTAAAAAGCTATATAGAGCTCGCCCCTGATAAAAAGTTTATATTAGACAACACCACAGGCTTACCCAGGGGTGATCTTTAAAAGCACGACAAATAGACGGCTTAAAAGCATCTGCCCCGATTTTAAGAAAATGACAAACCCAGCCATGTCAAATTTTTGTAAATGAATTTGACAAATAATGATTGATTTTGGTTTATTTTTATAAGTATTATCAAAGCATATTATACGACCAAATAATTGGAAAAGAATAACGTGGAAATTAACAGACGAATATTCTTAGGTTCCATGCTGTACGTGGTTTCAGCATCTGTTCTACCGTCGCAGCTAAGAAAGGCGCTTCAGCTTACTGTCTTTGAATCGGATGCAGTTTTTTTTAATGCTGAACAATTTACGTTGGTTTTCGATATTGCGGATATTATGATCCCCAGTACAGATACTCCAGGTTGTGTAGACTCTCACACCGCACAGGTACTTGATGAATTAATGATATCTTGGGCAGCACCTTCTACCCAGCAGCAATTCACTTTGTTCTTGTCAAAATTTTTACAACAAGCAAAATCGGCATTCAATGCAAACTACCTCTCACTTAGTAAAGAGAAGCGACAAGCCTTTATAGAGCAAATTGACGAAACCGCTTTCGAGACAGATAAAAGCGATTTTTCGGTTGCATATAAACGATTAAAAGCCCTCATTTTTCATGTTCACTACTCATCTGAAATCGCTAACCCCAATTTCTTTCTTGTACCTGGTGGCTATCGAGGGAGTCTTACACAGGATGAGCTTAACGTTATCTACGAGAGAAAATACTTATGAACAACGACTATGACGTTATTATTGTCGGTTCAGGCATTACGGGCGGCTGGGCAGCAAAGGAGTTTTGCGAGCGAGGGTTTAAAACACTGGTTATAGAGCGTGGTAGAAAAGTTGATCACCGCGGACCTGAGTACAAAGATTTTCAAGCACCTTGGGACTTACAAAACCGAGGAATGCCAGATGAGACTCTCGCTGAAAATGGTCACTATGCAACACTCAGAAAAAAAGGACACTTATATAAAACCGACGCGCTACACTTTTTTGTCGACGATAAGAAGCATCCTTACAGCTATCCTGAAGAAAAGCCATTTATGTGGACACGGGGATATCAACTCGGTGGTCGTTCATTAACATGGGGGCGGCAGGTATTGCGATGGAGCCCTATGGATTTTCAGGCTAATGCTAGAGATGGCCATGGAATTCCATGGCCTATTGGTTACGATGACTTGGCGCCATGGTATAGCTATGTTGAGAAGTTTATAGGGGTTTCGGCCAATAAAGACGGCTTAAAAACGTTACCCGATGGCGAGTTTCAGACACCATGGGAAATGAGTTATGCGGAACAATACATTTCCAATAATATTGCCAAAAAATATTCTGATAGACACCTCATTATTGGAAGAGCCGCAAATCTTACGTCGCCCACTGAAGAACAAATAGCATTGGGCAGAGGTAAATGCCTAGCGCGTTCGTATTGCCGTAGAGGCTGTAGCTTTGGCGCCTATTTTAGCACTCAGTCTGCCACGTTACCTGCTGCTCATAAAACAGGAAATCTAACTGTAGTTACAGACTCTATTGTTGAGCGAATTAATTACGACGACGACAACAAGAAAGTATCCGGTGTTTCTGTCATTGATGCAAATACGAAGGAACGAAGGCAATACAAGAGTCGCGTTGTTTTTATGTGTGCATCGGCATTGGGCACGGTACAAGTAATGCTAAACTCTACATCTAAAACATTCCCAAATGGAATTGCGAATAGCAGCGGTATGCTGGGTCACTACATTCTTGGTCATGTCACTGGCGTAGTCGCAAATGCTGATGTGCCCGTAGGTGAAGAGAAATATGCATTCGGCCGACGCCCTATTGCTACCTATATCCCGAACTATCGACATGAAAAACGAGAAGATGCGAACTTTGAAAGAGGATTCGGGTTTCAAACAACGGCTCAAAACCGAACTTTTTCACGACCCAATGCCAAAGAAAAAGGTATCGGTATTATTGCTAAGCAAGGCGTTGGTAAAGCAGGAACATGGCGTTTTAGAGCATTTATGTACGGTGAAGTGTTACCTTACTATGAGAATGTGGCCAGTCTCCATCCTACAAAAAAAGACGAATGGGGCATGCCATTACTCCATATCGATGCTGAAATAAAAGCCAACGAAAGAAAAATGATTAAGCAAGCGGCAAAAGACATTCGTGAAATACTAGAGGCGGGTGGTTGCACCAACATTGAGGTAAAGGCAACACCAGAAAATATGCATATCCCAATGGGTAAGCAAGTTCATGAAATGGGCGGTGCATGTATGGGGAGCAACCCAGAATCATCAGTCCTCAATGGCTGGGGGCAAGCACACGATGTACCTAATTTGTTTGTTACCGACGGCGCCTGTATGGCGTCTAGCGCTACGCAAAACCCATCGTTAACATATATGGCGATAACCGCAAGAGCTGCAGACTACGCGGCCAAGCTTATTAGAGACAATGTTATTTAAGGCTATTATGCTTCGTTAAAAATTGACCATGTAAGAAACAGTGAGGACTTGACGCCCTACTTATCGGTTTCGCTTTTTCCTAGCTCAAAATCATAAACGTAAATGGGACTAGGCTTACCATTTGACGCTGGGGCATGTTGCCAAATGATACTTGCAATACCTTGGCTCAGTAAGCTGAGATCCCATGTAATGTAACCGCCCTCGATTTTGCCAAACTTACTATCCACATTCGGCATTTCGACTTCATGCCACTCGGTAAAGTTGTCGGCTCTATCAGAATAGTAAATAGCGGCGTTTTCTCTTCCGGCAAAAGCAAACAGCCTGTCCCCTAAAAACGTCAACGTAACGTTTGAAGCGGTAAAGCCAGAGACACGTTTTTGCCAATTACCTAAGATATCACGTACATAGTGATGCACGCGAGCAGGGCCTTCTGAGGATGTGTTATGACTAAGTAAAAGGTGGTAGTCACCTGTTTTTGTGTCTATGACGGAGTTATGAGAAACATTAGATGGCCTTAGTGTTGTAGGCACATGGACAGCTTCTAACCCGGGTGTTTCAACAGACAAAACCTCTCCTTTTCGAGTATCAGCTACTAGATTACCCGCATTGTTGTACCAAGTGAGTCCCTCATCATCGCTGTAGGTATAGTAGATGCCGTGGTTGCAGTCGAAACCGTTAATCTTACCAGGGTTGCAATTGACAGGCCGCTCTCTAAATACCCAGCTAATATGCATACGACCATTAGCATCAAATTTGGGTCCGCCACCGGCTAAATACGGGCCTCGAGTTGAAGGTTCTTTGTTACCGTTTACATTTTGAGCATAGACACCCTCGCTTGACGATATATTGCGAATATACTGCCACTCACTATTCTTGGCATCATAAAGAGCAAGCTGCATTTCACCTTTTGCTGCCCCACCCTCCCGAAAATACATAAGTACATTACCGCTTTCTAACGAATAAAATTTTGGGTAAATAACGCGCTCTACCGCGTCGTTAGGAAAACCTAGATTACGCTGAAACTTAAAAACTTCATCATTCCAATCTATGGTTTCTGGGTGATCTGCGACTCCCGAAGCAGTGCGTGCGTAGTTGATGCGATCTAAGTTGTGATGATCAAAGGAAATATGAATGGCGCCGTCGCCTTTTGATATTTCGATGGCTTGGCGGTTATGTGCGTCATCAGAAGTCAGTCGATATACCGGCAAAGTGGCGTGTTGCCAGTCGTGCCCTGTTACTTTTCTACGTGCGACGACAACTTCAGCAAAAAGGTCACCGTAACCTCCCCTGTCTTTTGCTGTGTAATAAATCACATATTGATAACCTTTATAGGTCACTGCTTAAGCCCCCATAACACCCGCAAAGAGAGGCTTACCATTTTGCGCACGATCTGAGCCATCTGAAGTATGAGATTTATCAACCAAAAGACTACTCCCCAACAAAATTGGCGTCGAGTGGAGAGACAACGAAGCGACGGAGGCCTGCGTATCTTGACGTATTGAAGCTTCTTTATCATTCGCAAAAAAAGTGCAGCCAAATAGGTATGCAATTAAAAAAAGCTAAAAGCAGCTTATTTTTCATGTTTCTGTGTTCCATATTTTGTTCGCTTGGAAGACCGCTTGTCTATCGACTCCGTAAACCTGTTTAGTCAATATTTGACTGCTCAATTTCTTATGAGAAGCACCAAGCTTTAAGGCGTTTTAAAAGTCACTGGGGTAAAGCTCGTTGAAAGTGGGTCGTCCAAATCGAGCATTTTCTTTTTGATAGTGTCATCTAGCCTTTTCAACGTCATCTTTTCAGCAGCTGTCAATTCTCTCTCAAGCAGGTTGTGAGTCTCACGAGGATCGACAACTAAGTGATAAAACTCGTCTCGTTCTTTGTTTTTGAAATCTCGGACTAATTTGTATTGACCATCGCTGTACATTCTCATACCCGTGATTGACTGATGCAGCGTTGAATAAGCGGCAAAATAGTCAGTACTCACTACTAAATCTTCATCTTTTAACGCTTTGATTACACTTTGCCCTCTAATGACTGCTTCACTAGGTAAATCCAGTTTGGCGATATCCATAAGAGTAGGGAAGAAATCAAGATTTGATACGGTAGAGGCATTTTCTGTCCCTGCCGGCACCTTACCTGGCCAACGAACAATAAGAGGTACCTTAAGCACCGCATCATATAGATTTGGGCGCTGGCCTTTGGGTATGGTTTCAGTGCCTTTAGGTGGAGTGTTCAACAACCAAAAGCCATTGCCTTTATGCCAAATACCGTTCTGTCCAATAACGTATCCATGGTCAGACGTAAAAATGACGACAGTATTTTCAGATAGCCCCAACTCGTCTAGATGACCCAACAATCTTCCGACATTTCTATCTACACCTTTCACAGAAGCTAAGTAGCCGCGTAATAATTTCTTCGCTCTTTCTGTATTTAAATCCGGGTAATCAGGATGTATTAAATCTACATCTTTACTAATAGCATCTAAATCACTCTCTGAAACAGGCTCAAATGGATAGTGAGGTGCCCTATAGTGCAGTGATAAAGCAAACTTCCTGTGTTTATTCCTACTTAAAAAGTCCATGGCATGGTCAGTGAGAAGGTCCATGGTTAATCCCTTTTCATTCCTCGGGGCACCATTTACTAGAAGTTGAGGGTCTATGGGTGAAGTTCCGCCTCCTAGAAAGCCCGTAAACTCGTCGTAGCCGAAATTTTTAGGGTGATGTTCAGGTTGCTTTCCTAAATGCCACTTACCGATCAAACCATTGTAATAGCCGTTTTCTTGCAATCTTTTGGGCCAGGAATCCAGTTCTGCTGAAAGTCCTAAGTCTAATTGATGCCCTGTTAGGGTCTTACTTTTAAGGTGGTCATTTATCCAATCGTCAATACCCACTTCAAAGCCATAGCGCGAAGTGAGTAAGCCTGCTCGGGAAGGACTACAAACTGGCGTGGTGGTATAGGCATTTGGAAACGACATTCCCTGTTCTGCTAACGCATTTAGGTTAGGCGTAACGGCATTAGGGCTTTTGCCTCCAATAGCCCATGGTGCTTGGTCGTCTGTATAAATGAAAAGAATGTTCGGGCCTATACTTTCGCTTTCGTGCGTGATGTCCCTTACTGAAACAGTCTCACCACTTACATTCCCGCAACCGCTCCAAATCAGTATGCTTAACGCCAAAAGTCGCAATAAGTAAACCAGCATTTTCTTTTTCCCTTCCAAAATCAGCACTTATTGGTGATGCCTGCTTGAGAAAATCAAGAGCATTGAGCTGCTTTACGTTTTCCAAACTCTTAACAGATGGCAAGTACACATACTCGCATTTCAAACTCGCCAGATATGAGAAACAGTTCATAACCTAACAATGATTGAATTTGACCATTAAAGCTCCATTGCAATTTTTAAACAAATATTTTACATATCAAAAATTGTCAACAACGTCGTTAAAGGTCACGCATAAAAACCTTTAAAATCAATATTAAATTCATTTTCCACATAGATAATGTGTGATACTTAGAATACGAAATTGACGACAAATATAAGCACAATAAAGATCAAATGTGAATTAATATGATTGTATTAGTAATTCACTTCAATGTAACATTGAATACCTATCAGGCTCACAGTTAAGTCTCTCACTACCTATATTTCGTTAAATCAATTAACTTAAAGGATGCTCGATGGAAACCCACATACGCAAAATAAGTCGGTTCATCGGAATAAGAATGTGCTTGTTCGCTATTGCTTATATCCCACTAACTTCATTACAAGCTAAGGCCGTGTTGCCAACACAAGAGCACGTGATGGTACAAATGGAAAAAGTCGCAAATTGGCAAGTTGCGCGCACTCAACATATGACTCATGTCGGCCGATCTCGTGCTGGCTCTGAAGCGTATGGACGATGGATTCAAGGCGCCTTCTATAAGGGCCTCACTAAACTTGCCGAGCGATCAGATAACCCCTTTTACGAAACTTGGATTGGGTACGTGGGAAATGCACACAACTGGAAAATGGGTAAAGTTAAATACTTTGCCGATGACCATGTGATTGGACAAACCAACCTTTGGTATTATCGCAGACACAAAAACGAAGAAGCGCTTGCGCCAGTAAAAGATACGTTTGACTGGATCATTGAGAAAGCGCCAGACAACAGCCTTGAGTTCGTCGCAGGGAGAAATAAAGATAACGTACACAACTGCCAATGGAGATGGTGTTGGGCTGACGCCTTGTTTATGGGGCCGCCCGTACTATTCGAACTTTCTGCTATTACAGGCGATCCCAAATACGCTGATTACGCTCACAAAGAGTTCCAAGCAACCATCGCCTATCTGCAAGATCCGAAATCCAAATTACTTTTCCGAGATTCTCGTTATTTTGACAAACAGGGGAAGTTTGGTGAACAAATTTTCTGGTCTAGAGGAATGGGCTGGGTATACGCAGGCGTTGTACATGTTTTGGAAAACCTCCCTCGCGATCACCAATACCGTTCTTATTATGAATCGCTCTACGAAGAGCTCACATTAGCTATCGTAGAGCTGCAAAAACAAGATGGCGCTTGGCCTATGTCACTGCTGGCAGGAGAAAAGTATGCTGAGCCAGAAACCAGTGGAACGGCCTTTTTCACTTATGGAATTGCATGGGGAATTAATAACGGCTTACTAGATAAAAACACATATCTACCTAACGTAAAAAAAGGATGGAAGGTACTTTCTTCAGCCGTACATCCTGATGGAAAGTTTGGGTGGGTACAGGGAGTCAATGAAAAGCCCGATGTAGTAACAAAAGATGACTCTCAGCTCTTTGGCGTGGGTGCGTTTTTACTTGCGGGAAGTGCTATGTATGACCTTTTAGAAGCTCAATAGTGTTTATCTATTTTGGTGTAAAAACAGGAAATAAATGTGAAAAGAAATATAAAAACCTCGTTACGACTATTTACCGCTTGTGGCGCTATTATTTTTGCTGGTCAGGGTCTCGCAGCAGACTGCAGCAGTACCCCAGCAAATCCAAACGGTAAAGCATCTAAGCTGCAAAACGCGTTACAGCAAGCTACCAATACCGGCAAGCCACTTAGGTTGACTGGTACCTACTATATTGGTAGCGATAAAGATGCATCAGATGGGAAAACCATTCTCAAAGGTATAACTGTAACATTGCGGAAAGACTTAATAGTAGATGCCACGGGCGCTCGTTTTATCGCAAAGGCTGATTTAGATGGTGACTTGTTTAGCTTCGACACAAAGAATAATGACAACGTTTGTGGGAACAAAGGTCAACTTGCTGATTTTACATGGAAAGGCGGTGATTTCGATATGTCCCGCGCGAAAGTATCTACTGTTGTACCTATCACACGCTTAACTCCTGCGGGGAGAGAAGGTAAAGACAAAACTGCCGATGCACTTTCTATTCGAGGTGTCGTAAATACAACTAACTATCACAAACTAAACGAACTCGTTATCGAATACATAAATTTTCATGGTACTCGTAATAATAGTGACCCTTTCTACAAAGCAGGTGGTGACAGTGGTATTTTAATGACAGGCGCACTAAAAGCGACGATAAGGTATAACAATTTTTATGGGGTTCGCGACGCTGCAGTTTACTTATCTGCAGGCGGGGATAAGGGTCAGTTTGGCGACCACTTTACCATTCATGACAATTATGTAGAACGAGCATTTGATGGTTTTACTTCAAAAAGAGGAGCTGACAACATAGTTATGCGTAATAACGTACTGGAAGATGTTGTAGTTGGGCTCAGCACAAAAAGTGTTTATCCAGGCTGGCAAGCTACAAACGTGAAGATTTTAGATAACACTATCGATAACGCCATGCGCGCAATCAGCCTTGAAACCACGAACAATGTAAAGGTTGAAGACAACGAAATAAACAAACTGGGAAATGTGGTTGCAGGCCAAACTTCAACCAGCAAGGCTAATTTCAATGCTTACGGCGACACTTTTGAAGGCATTGCGCTTAATGGCGTTCAAGGAACAAATACTATAAGAAATAATAAAATCAGAGGCGTTACCGGTAGCTCGAGAGAAGGAACCACTACCACGTGGGGGATTGTTCATCGCAGCTATGAAGGCCGCGATACTAAAAACATTAATAAAACTAATAATAGATTTTCAAATTTAGACAAGTGGAGCAAGTACCTCTAACTGCTTTGACCCATTAAGCTATCGAAGGCACGGTGTTTTTAAAGCTGGCCTTCGTTGCTCTCATTTTACCCTAACATGGACAAGCTATATCCGGCAGCCATCGATTTAAATCGATTGTATTAGAAATACTAGCTCTTCAACTTACACTCAGCATTTTAACTTTGCTTAGCTAAATTGGTCATAACACGAGACTAATGGCAGCCTTGTCCTCACGCGAGGACAAGATCGCGTTAGTTATTAAGACCAATGCTTTTTTTAGAGCGTCGCTGTCGTCTAAAGTTTGTGGAGCATGGCTCTTTAAGCAAAGCGAAAGTTGATCATAGAAGTTACGGGGTAAAGCTAAACGGGCAAAACTTCCCGCATTTCTTGCTCTGTAGAAATCTATAACGAGGTTCGTCGCATTAAGCTCACTACTATCTTCCATACTCTTGAAACTTGGAGCGCAATGGCAGAGGTCAACGATCTCTTTTACCTTATTTGACGAGAGTTGCTCTACTAAGTCTGAAGGCCACTCATCTAAATATCTACCGTTGACCACTTGCTGTAGATGCTGGTCGGTGAAATCCAAATAATTTTCTGACGACAAAATACTGTTGTCCCACGTAGCTTGCTGACTTCTATGAAGAAAGCCCCACTCCCTTTCGTAAATCGAAAACCATTTTGAAAAATTCTTAACCTCACGAACGATGACTGTCTCTACTAGTGAATGCCCCTCTGTATTAATTGTCACAATTGAATAGCCAGGCTGGTAAGCAGCCAAAGATGGCACCTGAACGTTGGTTAAACCGTGCTTTGAAGATTGGCTTACATCAAAAAGATGCATGTGACCACCAAGATGCAGTTTCAAACCTGTTGCCGCTAGTACAGCTGTAGTATCTTCACTTGGTTGACGTGACATTTGCAGTGAATTTTCGCCAAGTAGTTCAGCAATACTTTGTGTCTGTTGGTCTGAGAATTCAGCCATAGGAAAATGGCTAAAACTGACTAATTTTTTGTTCTGCTTTTTAGCGCGTATAACAACATCTTTAATCCAATCCAACAGTTCTGGCTTGTACTTTACCAGCGCATTGTAGCCAGCATTGCTCGACCCATAAAACTGCTTGTCCTTCAGGCTACCTTTTGGCCTGTAAACATTGGCATCTATCGCCAAGAGCCAAAGGCCTTCCACTGGCTCTACTAAATAGCTCATATCAGGCATGTCCACACAAAATTCTTCCGCGTCACACCATTCCCAGTGGCGCTCATCTAAGTTCGCTGTATTAAATGGCGTTTCGAACAACTTGTCTGTAGGCGAAGGTAAGAAACCATGTTCAGATAGTGATTGTGCAATCTCTTTATATCCCCATTCTTCCAGTAGTTCTGAGCAAAAATCACTTTTCCCAGATATACACTCTTGATGTGATGGGCTCATAACACTGATTTCTGCACCTTCACGGTTTATAAAGTCGCGTTTACCACCTGGTTGCGTGAAAGGCCTGACTGGATCGTGGTTTCCGTTGATAGCGAAAAAACGTAGTCCGTACTTATGTCGGTATTCGTCTAGTATTTCCTTTAATGCATGGATGTTTACTGGCTGACCATCGTCTGTAAAATCCCCCGGTAACGCTACTAACTTGATATTTTTTTCTACTACATCATCAAGCGCCTCTTTAAACACAATAATATTTTCATTAAACAGTCGAGTAGAACCCAATTGAGCCCGCATACTTCTCAGTAATATTGGAGCGTGGCTTACAGGGTCTTTTGGCAAGGCATTTTTGGGAAGCCTTGCTGCAGCGGCTTCAGGTGCGTGAAGATGGATATCTGCTATGAAGGCGATTTTTACCGGCGGAATGTCGTTTTGGGCAACGATACTAGTAGAAATAAGTGCAAAGGAGTAACAAATAACTAGCAACGCGCCAGACAATACATTCAATATGCTAGCGTCAGATACTCTTATTTCTTTAGCTCTCTTTTCATTTTTAGCCACAACGCAGTCCTGTTCAGCAAGTCACTAATAGTAATAACTGCGCTTCGCACTCAGCGGGGACAGTGGTTCACAAAATATAATTTAAAACGTTTTGGAGTATTACACTTTTGTGAAGTTTAGCGCTTCGCAAAAATTTCCTGTCCCCTTTTGCAAACAACACCGCTCTACCCTTAAAAATAGTCTTTGAATGTGTACCTATGCGTTATTTCTTACTTTCTTTAACTCTGGTTTTTAGCGCTATATCTTGCGCGAAATCACTGAACCGGTATCAAATTATTGGTTCTCACAATAGCTACAAAAAGGCGCTACCACCAGAGGCAGAGCAATTCTTAGCAGGTACGTCACCTGAACTTTTAAAGAAGATTTCTTATAGTCATCCCTCGCTTCAAGAACAGTTGAATTTAGGAATTCGCCAAATTGAAATTGATGTGGTTAACGATCCGAATGGACATCAATATGACACACCAGAAATAGAAACGCTTTCCAATAGCAACTGGTTTACAAAGAGCGAACGTCAAGTGTTGGCAGAACCTGGGTTTAAGGTTCTACATATTCCACACGTCGATGTAATGACGCACTGTTCGACACTGCAGCTTTGCGCAAGACAACTTCTAGAGTGGTCAGAAGCGAACCCTAACCATTTCCCTATTACCATTCTTTTGAATGCGAAAGAATCTCAGCCATCGTTTGTAAATAAGGCTGCCCCCGTCGCTTTTTCCTTTTCAGACTACAAACGCTTAGACAATGAAATTGCGCGTTTATTTGGGAGTAAGTTAATTACGCCAGATCGCGTTCGGGGTCGTTACCACACGTTAAGGGCAGCAATAGCGGAGGCTGGCTGGCCAAGTGTTGAGGCACTTCGAGGTAAGTTCTTATTTTTATTCGATGCTAATGAAGCTCAAAAAGAGATATATCTTCAACAGGGTTCAACCCTTCAAAAGAAAAGCATGTTTCTCTCTGTACCCAGAAATTCCGACGCTGCCGCAATATTCATTCGAAATGATCCAGTTAAAAATCAACAAGAAATTCAAGCGCTAGTCAAAGATGGCTTTCTAGTGAGAACACGCGCAGATGCTGATTTATCGGCTTCGACAGAAAGTTTGCGAGAGCAAAGAGATGCGGCTTTTGCCAGTGGGGCTCAGTTCATCTCTAGCGATTTCTATAAGCAGTCTCCTCAATCCGCTAATCGTAGTCATTCAGTGTCTTTCGAGAATGATTGCTTGAAAAGATTTAACGCTTTTACACATCAAAATTTAATCAATTAAAAGGTAAACCTATGCATACTAACTTTAAAAAAACACTCTTAGCTACAGCTGTCCTATCAGCCACCTGCATGACGCAATTTCCTGCTCAAGCACAGCAGACTGAAGATGAAATGATAGAACAAATTGTAGTGAGTGGTTTTCGTGGCTCGCTGATAAAAGCTAAAGATTTAAAAAAGGACGCGCTAGGTTCGCAAGATTCAATCCTTGCTGAAGATATTGCTGACTTCCCAAGCCTCAATTTAGCCGAGTCTATTCAAAGAATACCAGGCGTAACCATAACTCGTGAAGCTGGTGAAGGTAGACAAATATCTCTACGGGGCCTAAACGCAGATTTTACTCAAGTGCAATTAAACGGCATGGAAGCACTGGGTACATCCTCACCTGCAATGGACAGTAGAGGTACAACTAACCTATCTCGCTCTTTCGACTTTAACATTTTTGCATCTGAGCTATTTAATCAAATAGACGTTCAGAAGAGTTATTCTGCAGAAATGGATGAAGGCGGCATAGGCGGCACCGTCAAACTCTATACCGCAAAGCCATTTGATTATGATGGCTTCAAAAGTGTAATAAGTGCGCAAGCAGGCGATAATTCGTTAACAAACGACGTAGCCCCGAGAGTCGCAGCCTTAGTTTCAAACACATGGGGTGATTTCGGCGCTCTTGTCTCACTAGCACTTAGCAAGCGTGATACGGCTGAACAAGGTTATAACACCTATCGTTGGCGACCTCGCAATGCCCAAGGCACAGATATATCTTCACTATCACAAGCAGATCAAGATGCTGTAAATAGCGGCAACCTGCGCTTCTCACGAGGCAGTAGATACTCCCAATTTAATAGTGAACAAACCAGGGTTGGCGCCACGTTAGCGCTCCAATACAGACCGTCTGATGCATTTTCACTTGGTCTTGATGCGCTATACGGCACACTTGATAACGATCGCGGAGAGTTTCACTTACAAAGCAGAGGCTCTAGTTCTACCGCACTTGGCTGCACAGGTGCGGATTATCAAGGGGCACGCAATTTTTGCTCTGCCTTGACTGAAATAGAATATAACCAAAACAACGAAGTTATCTATTCGTCGTGGGAAAATACCGCTCTGCACTCAGAAAGTCGCGACCAAGAAGCAACGACAGACATTTCACAGTTGGTGTTGAACGCACAGTGGCGAGTAACCGATGCATTCACGGTTTCAGGCTTACTCGGGCATATGGAAAGTGAATACGAAAGTAATAGTGCAAAAGTCTACCTAGAATCTTTCGCGGATATGACCATAGATTTCAGAGAAGACCGCTTTTACGGTACCAATTCTTACATCAACGGTTTTGATCCAACAGATATCAATGAGTTCCGTTATCACGAGATAGACCTTCAAGAGGACGAAGTAGAAAATAGCTTTGATATCGCTAAGCTTGATGCGGATTACTTGCTGTCTGATAACGCTTCTTTGAAACTTGGTGGCTCATTTAAAAAGTTCGAACATAGCAACAACAGAGAACAAGTCGGCAATGCATTAAGGAGTGAATGGCAAAGTGGCGAAGTAAGCGATGTGATTAATCCTGAATTTGTTTATGTAAACTCAATTCACAAGAAACAAGATTGGCTAAGTACTGACGTTGGGGCTGTACTAAATGCGTTCGATGTTGAGCGCGACATCATGTATAGCGATGCGCCTAATGAAGTGGTAGAAGAGACCATGGCGCTATACGCAACATATGAATATGACTTTCTTTTGCCTGATTCTGAGCTAAGAGTTAGTTTTGGTTTACGCTATTTTGATACCGACATTCAATCGAGTGGCATAGTAAATGGTAGTGAATACGTCACTGTAGAGAGGGACTATGATGGACTGTTGCCCACGCTAAATGTTGCATGGTATGCCACTGAGAGCCTTGTGTTAAGAGCGAGCGCAGGGAAAAACGTAACGCGACCTACATTGGGAAGCTTATCTGTATCAGGTACGGTAAATACTGACCCATTATTTGGTTCAAGTGGTTTGAGTATCAATGCAGGTAATCCTGGTCTTCAGCCTTTTGAAACAATCAATATGGAGGCAGCTGTTGAGTACTACTTTGATGAAGTCGGTTATGCCTCTATCACTTACTTCCAAAAAGAAATAGATAATTTTATCGCCACTAATGTTTCTCCAATAGCCTATGGTGATACAGGATATCCGCTTTCGTTAATCGAAGGCATGGTAGACGAAAATGGAAATGCTCAAACACCAGATACACTGTACACATTTTCACAGCCTCAAAATCTAGCAGAAAGCGACTTTTCAGGCTGGGAAATAGCGTTCCAGCGTGATTTCGATTTTCTGCCAGCACCGTTCGATAATCTTGGCGCTATTATTAACTATACCTATTCTGATGGCGAATCTTTACACAACATTTTAGTCGATGGTGAAAGCGTGGAGGTTTACCGCCCCTTTTATGGATTGTCTGAAAATATCTACAATGCAACGATGTATTACGAGACTGATAATTGGGGAATGCGCGTTTCTGCAGCCTATCGTGATGATTACCTAACGCAGGTTGAAACGTCGAGCAGTGACCAAGATGAGGCGGGCTTTCACGGCACCACTTACTGGGACTTCTCAGCATTTTATAATGTAAATGATAACCTAAAGGTGACACTAGAAGGAATCAACCTTTCTGATGAGCGCGAAGAGCAATACAGCGATTCGGATGACCGTTTGTACAACACAACGGTAAGTGGAAGAACCTTTTACTTAGGTTTTACTTATTCAATGTAAATGAATGTGCTCGAAGGGCCTATAAGAATAAGCCCTTCGAGCTTTTAATAGCGATAAGAAATGGCAAGAGAGTAATTACGACCACTTACCGTAGTATTGTATGGACGATAAGAAGAATCGGAGTACTGAATTTCTCGTTCATCAGTGAGATTAGTTGCTTCAATCTTTAGCTCTACACTGTCCGATATTTGATAAGCGACTACCGCATCCATATATAGCGTTGATAGAAATCCTGTCTCATTTTCATCAACTAAGGTTCCTCCATCTACTCTTGCAATATACTCATCGCGATAGGTGGCTGAAAGCCTTAGGCTCAATGCGTATCCCTCAAGATAGGCGGTAAGATTGGCCAATAGCGGAGAAAGATAAGGCGCAGTCTTTTTATCTAGGCGGTCACCAGTATTAGTGTTGTAATACTGAACATTTCCAAATGTATAACTAGCATTTGCCACTACCCCAAAGTGAAACACGTTAAGGCGCGACATATAGTCGCCCAGTGACCACTCTAATTGCACACTCCCTTCTACGCCATATAAAAAATAAGTGCTTTGGTTCGTTGGAGTTACAACATCTATGTAGACACGGTCAAAATCACTAGAGAATAGTTCAGGATAATCGCTAGCTACATCACTTAAAAGCAAGCGTTGACTAGTGGAAGCTAAACTGTTTTTTATCCATTTACCAAATATATTAGCTGAGTATCTATCGGTTTCTCCCGGATAGGTTTCAAAGCTTAGATCGAGATTGTAAGCACTTATAGGCTTAAGCCTATCATTGGGAAGAATGAATACATTTTCGTCTTCGATAAGCTGAATACTTCTTGTCAAAGTATCCAATTCTTGGTGACCTATCGTTCTGCTCATTCCAACTCTAACTACTTGCTCACCTTTTCTGTAGTTAAATTGTATTGAGGGGAGAAACGCAATATTGCTTAAGTCATAGCGATTTATAAGACTAGACTGAAACACCGAAACAGAAGACGCATCACGCTCTGCTCGCAGTCCCACATCGAATGTCCAATCATTACCTTCGACAGAGTATTGAGTAAAGAAAGACGTTCTTTTTTCTTTTATCAGGTTGTCAATAACTCTATCGGGAGCATAAGACAGTAACAGTGAATCCACCGAAGAGGGTTTGTCGTAAAGAGAGAATACCTCTTCTGGTCTAAGGGCTAACCAATTTAAATGCTGATGACTATCAAAAACATAGGCTGTGCTTTGAGGTACTGATTCTCGTGTAGACGACCAGCGTTCTTTTAGGATGTTTTGAATATCCGTATATTTGGCCGTATTTTCAAACTGCACAAATTCCAAACCCAGCTCCCAACTACTTCGGTGGCTTGTATTTACCTGTATTTGACCTTTCGCGTAAGTAAAATCAGAGGTAGAGATAAACTGCTCAGAGTCGAGTTCGTTCATTTGCCACATATCGGGTTGAGTCAACTCCGCACTATATTTTATATTGGGGAAGTAATAATCGCCTCTGTAGTCGACAGAAACATCACTTTCTCCTCTCATGTAAGCTCGAATACTCTGAGGCATTCTATAAGTAGCACTTTGCATACCTAGCACGCCATCAAATACAAGACTGCTCGACAGTCTATGCTCAAAGTTCAGCACGGTTTGTTGAAAGTGTGTTGATACCTCCTGATGACGGCTTTCTGTTCCAACACGAGCATTTCGGTAATCCGCATAAACGAGTTCGTTCTTTGAGTTAACCTCTGCATCAGTTAAAAAAGTTTTGCCCTCGATAATTGGCGTAGACTGAAAACCCCGTGGGTAAAGGTGATTCTCTTGTCGTTGGCTATCGAGTCGGCCGTAGATCCAGTCGAATGTGAAGTGACTAGGGTCAGTTTGATACTCTATAGTCGCCCCGATACCCAGGCGGTCCATGTCTCCTCGCCACACGGAATAACGATTTCCCCTTGGAACCCTAATTTCTTGATTCTGCCAATCTTCAACCAATTCAGGCTCTAAAGCAGAGACATTCGCCCCTTCGGGAGCAAGTCGCCTCCATCTAAAGGTATTTGCGCCTTGCTCATGATACGACCTTTGTCCGTAGGCCGCAGAAATCAACATGCCCCAATGCTGGTTGGTTGAAGACAGAGTAAATGAAGAACGGTTTGAAAGACCTTCAGCATATTGGTTCGTATCGATTTGATGAGAAACGTTCCAATGTAGTCCTGGTGAATCGAAAGGTTTTGCTGTGGTTAGTGCGGCAATACCAGCTACGCCGCCGCTTGGTTGCCCTACAGAGTAGCTTTTAAAAACTTTAATCTGATTAAAAAGTTCTGAAGTAAACAAGTTGAGGTCAAAGGAACGATCTCTATCTCTCTGTGTCCTGCTATCCATAGGAGAGTCATTGTTTGAAAGTACAGGCATTCCATTAATCGTTACCAAGGTAAAGTCGGGGTCTAGACCTCGAAGCACCACCTGCCGCCCCTCACCTGCTTCCCTCGTTATGCTCATTCCTGGAATTCGTTGCATCGATTCTGCAAGATTTCTGTCTGGGTATCTTGAAATGTCTTGAGCGACGATAACATCTGCGACCTGCTTCTCGTTGCGCTTTTCTTGTCTAGACAGGTTTAGTGAGCCCCGAATCCCGTTAACGTTTATTTCTTCTATAACGGTTTCGTCGATTTTACTTTCAGGCTTTCGGATGACTACCCCACTACTCGTAATGCTATAAGTTAATCCTGTTCCGTCTAGCACTTTTTGTATCGCGGTTTCAAGCGTATATCTGCCAGAAATAGCAGGCGACATTACTTCTTTAATCAGGGAGGGCGATGCGATATAACCGACACCAAACTTTTCTGCAATAAACGCTAAGCTTTGACTCAGTGATGTTGAAGTCAGCGTTATACTTTCTAGTCTCTCACGGTCAACGGTAGATGCATAAGTGAAAGCGCTCATGTCACTGACAAATAGTGACAAAACAAATACTACTCTACATCTACACGAGACGTGTTTAAGCATGATGAGTGGCTACTATATTTGTCTCACTATGTAATCTGAACTCGTTCGTTCGACAGAGAATTCTTGCATTGAAGAGAGTAAGTTTAGAGACTCACTAATATTGCGTAAACTAAACCGCCCTGAGATTATTACATCTGGGTCGCCAATATAGTTGACGTGTCGTGATGAATAACGGTTCAATCTTGCTATCACCTCGTTTATAGGTGTGTCTTCAATACTTAACCACCCCATCCTCCAACTTGGGAGCTGCTGTGGCGTAAATGCCGAGTTTGATGTAATAACCCCGTTTTCGAGCGTAATTTCTTGACCTCTATTTAAGAGAATTTCGCGGTCGGCGCTGACTCTTACCGTACCCTCGTAAACTTTTACAATAGTCTGACCTTCTAGCCTATCAATGTCGAAAGCAGTTCCTACAACTGTGATTGTTGCTTTATCTAAATCGACAATAAACGGTCTTTGTGGCGCATGCGTTACGTCAAAATATGCCTGCCCCTTAGTGAGTTTAACCTCTCTCTTTTCAGCACTAAACGCTACGCTTATTTGACTATCACCACCTTGATAAACAATTGAGCCATCATTTAATACGTTGGACTTTTCTTCTGTTGTAGAAGTTGAAATAACGGTAAAACTACTGGTTTCATAGTCAGCAAGGGCAGACAGTTGCTCCTCAGAGTTCGCTGTTAAACTGACATAACTCGAAGTAAAAAACACGACAGCACATGCAATACAGGCCGCCGAAGCAATTGACCAATAAGTAGCTATGCGACTGCGCGCCACCTTACGCTCTGCATTTTTATTTTCAGTTAGATCATTTTGTGGTGGTAGCGTGATATTTGTTGTGATTTGTGTTGAGAGAGCGATAGACCGTGCAGCGAGCTCGGGTTGCCCCATTGCGGTAGCTATCTTGCGAAACGCAGCCTTGTTTCCTTCTATAGCAAGCCAGTTCGCGAAATCACTCTGCTCTTTTTCGCTTAATTCATCAATACGATCAAACCAGTCTGCTGCTTCCTCTAAAACTATTGATGTCATCTTATTGCGCCGTTAACCCTGTACAGTAAAACCAAGAGGTAGAATTTCATCTTTAGTTATCCTCAAGCCATCCAGCTTCTTCAAGTTTCACAGTGATTTCTACCATCGCTCTTGTTAAATGCTTTTTGACCACCTCAACACTTACACCTAACCTTCTAGCGATGTCATCTCGCGCCAAGCCTTCTACTCTTCGAAGCAGAAAAATTTCTCTTCTGATAGGTGACATGTTCAGGAGTATATTGTCTACCAGCGCCAGTTTCTGTTGATTAAGATAAGTATTACTTGGCGAATAGTCATCAGATTGAATACTTACTTCTTCAATTTCGACGTACTGCGGAACACTTTTTTTCTGAAGATCGTATAAGACTGTTTTCGACACAGTGATCATATAGGCAAGTGGAGACTCTAACTCAGATAACTGCTTGCTCCTCTTCGTCCTTAACACTGTCTCTTGAAAGATATCGTCAGCTTGGCTTTGATCGACTGTTAAGCTTCGGATGAATGCCTTAAGCGACGTGAGTAAGTCTTTTACGTCGTTATTTTCTAACTCATCCCAATGTAAATCTGCCGATGGTTTCATTGTTAGTTAATTTACTGAAATTTCGTGAAATTATCATATATCTTTTGTATGACACTATGATTTCAGAAGCCACGTAACTTCATCTAAAATCTAGCTGTACGCCTCAAATACTAAATGAAATGAGGTGAGAAAATTCACCTCACTGGAAATTAATAGATATCTATATAAAACATATCTTTGAGCAACATGTTTTCATCTTTTAAATAAGAAGGGTTTCGGTCACACGTATTTTCTGTTCCGTCAATTATTCCAGCTAAAACCCTCCCTCCATCAGTTCTGCACACTGTTCTTTCATGCGGCCTAAGATCTCTGTTCATTGGGTTTGTAGAACCAGGGAAAACACTATTTTGTCCAATACTAGAAAGTTCTTGAACTCCCGGAGCCCATGATTGACCAGGCCCTCTTGGATCTTTCCAATAATAGCAGTAATTCCCCGTCCCAAATGCCCAACTGTCAAAAGATGCCCTACTACGCTGGTCGTGATAATTACCGTGAGAGTACTTTCCTACATAAACCACAGGGTGACTACCATCGGTTTCGATTTCTGAGACAGGTTTGGTGTATCTACCATTGTGCTGCCAGTAAGTGACGTGCTTTATAGAGCCATTTACAGTGTGCACAGTTACTGGCTCCCAATCATCTGAGTGACCACTGTCAAAAGTAGTACAACCATTTTGATTACCGTAGTAAGCCCAGTAAGTAATGAGTGAATGACTATTTCCGCCTACTAGTTCGGAATAGCTTTCCACATAAACAGAAGGAGGTGACACCTGAAATGACGATTTGCTATTGCAATTACCAGAGTTAAGCCCCTGAGCGGGTTCAGTTGGCCAGCACTGTAGATCGTTTCTTAGTTTAAAAACAGGCCTAAAATCCTGTACTTCTGAAGTACTAGCTAAAGATGGAAAAGATAAGCTAGCTATAATTAATGCAGCGATAGTCTTCATAGTTAATCCAATCAGGTTAAGTTAGTTCGCAGTTAATTTAAAACTACAACTATGAAGACTAATGATTTATCAAGACGGGGACGAAAATAGTACGTGAAATTAGAACTTATCTAAATCGAATATGATCGCGGTTAAGGTCACTAATTTTTGAACAGCCCATTAGTCGCATATCGCGCTCAATTTCCGCAACCATTAATTGCATCGCTCTTTCTACACCTTTTTGGCCCGCCGCGGCTAAAGCAAATAGATAATAACGCCCTAAGCCAACAGCTTTTGCTCCAAGCGCTAATGCTTTTAAAACGTGAGTGCCTCTTTGAGCACCACTATCAAATATAACATCTATTTTATCGCCGACTGCGTCAACAATTTCAGCCAGATGATCAAACGAACTTCTCGAACCATCTAACTGACGACCACCATGATTAGAAATAACGATTCCTGTGCAACCGATATCCACAGCTCGCTTTGCATCTTCGACACTCATTATGCCCTTCAAGCAAAACTGGCCATCCCAGAACCTGACCATCTCTTCAACATCTTTCCAATTCATCGAGGGGTCCAACATATTAGTGAAATAGTCACCTATTGAGCTAGCACCGCCTCCCATATCGATGTGGGCGTCCAACTGAGGAAGTGAAAATTTCTCGTGGGTAACATAGTTGATCCCCCACATTGGACGTGTTGCGAATTGCCATAAACCTTTGAGGTTGAGTCGAAAGGGAATAGCAAAACCTGTCCGTAGATCGCGCTCTCTGTTGCCACCAGTGATAGAATCGACTGTTAGCATCATAACTTCAATATTAGATTCTTTAGCTCTTTCCATCATAGCTCTGTTTAAGCCACGATCCTTGTGGAAATAGAACTGATAAACTTGCGGTGTGTTATATTTTTTAGCGATTTCTTCCATGCTCACTGTACCAAGAGAAGAAACCCCAAACATCGTTCCAAATTTTTCCGCTGCTCCTGCGGTCGCGCGCTCACCTTGGTGATGAAACAAGCGTTGTAGCGCCGTAGGAGATAAATAAACGGGAAGAGCCAACTTCTGCCCCATCACCTCAACACTTAAATCAATGTCTTTTACCCCAGTCAGAACGTTTGGAATAAGATCGCAACTCTGAAAGGCTTCAGAGTTACGACGCATAGTTACCTCGTCGTCAGCTCCCCCGTCGATATAATTGAATATAGGACCAGGAAGCCTTTTTTGCGCTAACTTTCTAAAATCATGATAGTTATGACAATTACTCAATAACATATGCGTTTTCTTATTCCGATAGTTTGACAACAGCTACTTATATTATTCTTATTCTTTTTTATTCTTCTTCAATCGCTTTTTTGTAGAGTACAGGTAGAAAGCGGCTACCAATTTTTACCTACACAATCCCTGAGCCAGTGGCATTAGGGTCACGCGGACGTTTTTTATCCATTCTTTCTCTGTAGTCGACAGAGCGGTAAGCGCCGATAGGGTTAATCGCCGCTGATTGACGATAGCGAGCCATGGCCAAGATAGGCGTAACATCAACGTTAAATGCTTTCTTAAGCTCAAGCGAGGCCATCATCGCATCATTATCTTCTTGATAACCGTATAGCGCTTCTCTGTCCACTAGTAGTGCTTTAACGTAAGAACGTTGCACTTCGATTGCAGAAATAATCAAGCTTTCGATAGGATCAGTAACATTATGTGATTGGTCCAACATATAAGATGGATTGAACTCTGCCTGCTGACGATATTCAGCATCGACTAATTCATTAAAAATTAGGAATTGTTGATATGGATGCAGTGAACCACTATCTAGATCGTCATCGCCATACTTACTATCATTGAAATGGAAACCGCCAAGTTTCTTAAACTGAATCAGGCGAGAAACAATCATTTCAATGTTTGTATTCGGTGCATGGTGGCCTAGGTCAACAAGTGATTTACACTTTGGACCTAAGTGCATAGCAGCAAGAATATTCGAGCCCCAGTCTTGAATTACTGTTGAGTAAAATGCGGGTTCAAACATTTTGTGTTCGATGTGCATTTCCCAGTCGTCTGGAAGTCCTGCATAGATTTTTTCCATGCTAGACAAATAGCGTTCAAACGCACGTTGGAAATGCTGTTGACCAGGATGGTTAGAGCCATCACCGACCCACACCGTAAGACTTTTGGCATCTAGCGCTTTACCGTACTCTATACAGTCTAGATTGTGTTGAATGGCCAACTCACGAGATGCTTCTTGCGTATTGCTTAAACTACCGTATTTATAAGACGCTGTCTGACCTTTCTGATCTTGGAATGTATTCGAGTTAACAGAAACCCACTTTATCCCATATTCGTCAGACGCTTGTTTCAATTCGCTGAAGTCGTCCACTTTGTCCCAAGGAAAGTGAGGAGACACACTATCTGTACAGCCAGAAAGTTCATTAATCACCGCGCAGTCTTCGAGTTTCTCAAAAATGTTGCGAGGTTCACCCTGTAAAGGAAAACGGGCAAACCTTGTACCGCCTGTACCAGTTCCCCACGAAGGAACAGCAATTTGAAAGTCTTCAGCAGCCTTGGTGAACTTCTCGATATCAATACCATCACGTGCTAGCTTCTCAGCAAGTGCGTCATAGTCAGTTTTAAGGTTGCTATATAGCTCTTCGTTTTTTTCGCTTATTAAAGCTGAATCTATTCTACGTAACATAATTTACTCCTAGCGTAGGAAGGCTTCGTGCAAACCGCCGTCTACACTAATAATTTGGCCTGTGGTTTTATTAAGCTGACCAGATACAAGAAGATAGGCTGCCTCTGCTTGATCCTCAGGCGTAATAGGCGACTTCGTAAGTGTTCTCTGCGCGTAGAATTCTGCCAAACGTGTACGAAGTTCCTCAGTCGAGTCTGTTTCTTGGAACGGAATATCATACTTTGTTAGCGAAGATATAACGCGGTCGCGTGGGAACATGCTACTACCCTGTACAACAGTCGCAGGTGCCAACGCGTTAACATTCACAAGTGGTGCTAGTGTTACAGCAAGCTCGCGTACTAAGTGGTTTGCTGCAGACTTACTTGTATCGTAAGCAAGTGAACCTTTCTTCGATACAGCTCCATTCACACTTGTAGTTAAAACCATTTTGCCTTTAAGCCCTTGCTTCTCCCAAAGCTTTTGAGCTTCAGAGGCAACAACATAACCACCTTTAACGTTAACATTAAAGCTTAGCTCAAAAACTTCATCGTTTTTGGCCAAATCAGCACCTTCTGCAATGAAAACACCAGCCGTAACGATAACGTTATCGATACCGCCGTATGCCAGCGCAACATTCTTGAATAGCGCTTCTACTGTCTCACGTTTAGTAATGTCTACCTCAAGTGCTATTGCCGGACCGCACGAAGAAATCCCCGTACCAGCAACTCCGATACCTTTTCCGTAGATGGCCTCTAATTCTTCAGCAGTCGCTTTAGCATTCTCTAGTCGCAGGTCAGCACATACAACATGGGCGCCTTCTTTAGCTACTCGGTGAGCAGTAGCTTTGCCAATGCCATCACCGGCACCGATAACTACGACTACGTCTCTTGCTAGTGGCGCTTCTTTAGGCATGCGCTGTAATTTTGCTTCTTCTAGCAACCAATATTCGATATCAAAAGCTTCTTGCTGTGGAAGCGCAACATATTCATCAATCGCCTCCGCACCACGCATAACCTCAATCGCACAGTTGTAGAATTCAGCTGTTACACGGGACTCAGATTTATTCTTGCCCCACGCGACCATACCAACACCTGGAATTAAGCAAATAGAAGGTGAAGAAGCACGTTGCGCTGGTGAATTGTCGTGTTTACAGGCTTCGTAGTAGGCGCTGTAGTCCTCTTTGTATTTTGCTACACCCTCTTCTAATAAAGTCTTAAGCGTATCGATTGAATCCGTTTCAGGATTCCAATCCACATATAAAGGCTTGATCTTTGTGCGTAAGAAGTGGTCAGGACATGATGTGCCAAGATCAGCTAGACGAGCTGCGTCTTCACTGTTTACGAAGCGAAGTACATCATCATCGTCCTGTACTGTACCGATTAGTTTGTTCTCGCCTGAAACCAAACCACGTAGATAAGGTAGTACTTCCGCAAGAACTGTGTCGCGCTTTTCTTTCTCCAACTTCGCGTACTTTTGACCGCCAAAGGTCATTTCGCCTTTGTCGTGACTCTCAATGTAGCGCGCTGCTTTTTCTATGATGTCTAAGCTCAACTGATAGCACTCTTTGCTATCGTTCGCCCAGTTAATCACGCCGTGACCAGCGAGAATTACACCTTTTGCATCTGGATAGTCTCTGCAAATCTGTTGAAGCTTAAGACCAAGGTCAAAGCCCGGGCGTTGCCACTCAGTCCATACTAACTCGTCGCCAAAAATTTCTTGGGTTAGCGCCTTACAATTTTTGCTAGCCGCGACTGCAATAACTGAGTTAGGGTGCATGTGGTCAACATGCTTGAAAGGAATAAACGCGTGTAAAGGCGTATCGATAGAGGTTGCTCGCGGATTAAGATTGAACGTAGCGTGCTTATACATAGCCACCATGTCATCTTCAATTTGCGTTTTTACACCCACTTCATCAGCAGAGTGATAGATATCTTGCAGAGCAATCAATTTATCCATGTAAAGCGACGAAAAGTTTTCTACTTTTGACGTCCTAAGATCGCCACCAGAACCTTTTACCCAAAGAACCTCTACTTCCTCTCCTGAAAGTGGATCTTTTTCAATGATTTTTGCTGATGTATTACCACCACCGGTATTCGTAATTCTTTGGTCATCACCAAGAATGTTTGAGCGATATACCAAATTTTCAACTGGGGATAGTTTGCTAGCTTCTTCGTCGCTCCAAAGATAGTTAACATGCTTGAATTCGCTTGGGTTAAAAGCCATGGTCGAGTCCTAAGTTATTAGTTAGATATGTTCACAAATGTGACCATCGATTAATACATCCACAATACACGCCACTTCCAATCCTTGTCAATCAATTTCAATCACACATGATTGAAATGTGACGTGTTACGTTTAAAAAACGTGCAACTAAATATATATTTGTTTATATTTGTGCGCCTTTGATTGTTCTTAACCATTCTCTAACGTACGCATTGAGCCCTACGAAGTTAGACGGTTCCACTTTCTCTAGTTCAAGCATTTGTTCTTCTCGACTGTAATCAACGAGTGCAGCGGCGCCTAAAACTGTTCCAGTATTGTCTGATGAAGCCAATATTGGCTGATTTGGTCTTAATTGAGCGACAAGTTGGCAAAGTAACGGGTTCTTTAAAAAAGCTCCCTCAATATAAACTGGCCCTTCAGCATTCAAGTCGCTCAAGCGTTGATTAATCAATAATGCACAATAAAGAGTAGCAATAGCTTGCGGTGAGCTTGGTTTTTCTGGGCATAGCAAGCGAGGTTTAATACCCGGAAACGGCCCGTTTCCTTCGCTAAAATCTGGAGTAACCAGCCAAAAATTACTGACTGCTTCTTGAATTTCAGTCTCTGTTGGGTTCATCTTGATGTTTCCGCCCAAGGTAGTACAAATCCTCTCGTACTCTCGTCCTCCCATAAACCTCGCACATGAAACTGGGTTACCGTTGATATCAACATTGGCTAGGGTATCTGTTTTATCGTAAAGAGAGCTAACAGCACCACCTGACTGCATTAATATCGTCCAAGTTCCTGTAGAAATAACTGTGAAAGGGCCACTTGATTCATTATCTTTGTTCAAATACCTCAGGAAACTCGCATTACTATCGTGTATGCCACAATAGATCTTGCATGATGTAGGGAGAGATGTTTGGCTAGATACATCTGTGCTCACTTCACCAATACAATCCCATGCCCTTTTCAAAGGAGGGAATAAGTTCGCCCATCCTTTTTTCATTGCTAGAGAGGAGAATGTATTTTCTATTGGCTTCCACAAGTCCGTATGACAACCCAATGAAGTTACTTCAGAGCTTAGCTCAGCACCTAACCTCCATGCCCAGTACTGCGGGTACAGAAGGATCGTATCGGCTTTTGAAAATTGTTGTGGATATTTGTCTTGTAACCAGTAGAACTGCTTGGCTAGATTCAATCCCGCAGGAAGATAGGGCGAGTAGGTCTCTCTAAAGGAAGGGCGTTCTACTTTATATTGTTCGGCGCACTCTTCGATACCTTGATATTCATAATCTAAAATTGGAAGCGCAAGCGCTTTAGACTTATCTGTTACATCGCTATTAATTAACGCTGCAGTTGCACCGTGAGTCGTAACAACAAACCCTTCAACATTTTTGGTATGCGTACATGACTTAAGCGTTTCAACGATCCAATCCCATATATTATCAACATCAGCTTGAGGATATTGGCCAGCTATAGGAGCGTTTTTACAGCTAAAGCTAGCCACCTGCTCATGATTCGCTACAAATAATAGTTTTATATGAGTCTTACCAATATCTAAAACAGCTTTCACTCTTACGCTAACTCCAGTTTTCTGAGATGACGGTGATACCGACAAATAGCAACACCAACAAAAGCCATGGCGTATTCATTCAAACTTTTAAGTAGTTATTCGGTATCCCCAGTTGTTAACACTATGTATACCAAATAGTGACTGAAATTGAAAGCTTTTGACCAATAACTATCAAGTTAATGATAATTAAGTACACCACTTCAACGGTTATTAGGATTATGGAGATACTTTTTGAAAGGACTGATGAATAGAGGTTTCAAATTGCAGGAAACCTCTTATAAGTAGCAAATTACATGAGTGTTGATGGAAACTAACTTCCGCTTACCAGATTATTAGTTCAGGGGGATAATAATAATAGTTACGCAGCAGCGAGAGTTTCCACATCAACGACGATTACTTCAATACCGTAACTTTTGATTTCATCAAGCTGTGCTTTGTCCGCGCGATTATCTGTAATCACTATGTCAACCGCATCTAAATCGCAGAAAACCAGATTGCTCTGTAAACCAATTTTACTGCTGTCAGCTAATACAACTAACTTATCAGCTTGCTTACGCAATTTCTTTTCCGCCAAAATTAAGAGGGGGTCAGACTCCATCACACCATACTTGCTAATTCCTGGTGTGCCCATGAACATCATAGTTCCACGGTAGTTCTGAGTTGTATCATTTTCAAACGAACTCAGAATTATACTTTGTTTTCGGTAGACCTCGCCGCCAGGTAACGTCACCTGATTTTGGCTGTTTTCCACTAAGTCTTGGGCAAGAACAAACGAGTTGGTGAGTACATTGAGTCGCTTATCTCTTAAAAATTCTGCCATCATAAATGTCGAACTACCGCCATTTATAATGATTGATTCACCGTCATTGCAAAGTTCGCATGCGGTTTTAGCGATAGCGCGTTTTATGTCTGCGTTTTTCTCTTTATCGATTAGAAAAGCGTTTCCAGAAAGATAGAAGTTTGAAGTGGAGCCACTATCTATTACTTGTGCGCCGCCGCGAATTTTTTTAATCTTTTTCTGCGCAGATAGTTTTTTTAAGTCTCGCCTGATAGTTGCTTCAGATGCTCCAAGTTGACTACACAACTCAGGTACACTCGCAAATGTTGACTCTTCCAATATCTCTAGAATTAACTGCTGTCGCTGCTTTTCAAGCATTACTTTTCTGTCCTATTTAGCGTTATGAATATTAATATAGGGTTCCAAGTAACCAAAATCAATCAAAAAACTCATTTCGTGATTGATTTTGATATAATTTACATACTTGATAGCTATTTTCAGTAGATTATCTAGCTTAGAGAAGAAATTTCGATATGGTCCATGTCATCAAATTCCTGATTCTCACCGCCCATCGCCCAAATAAAGCTATAGTTTTTCGTACCAACTCCACTATGAATAGACCAGCTGGGTGATGCAATTGCAACTTCAGGGGCTAAAGGTAGAGTTTTGACTTCTTTAGGCTCACCAAGCATGTGAAATACTCGTTCACTTTGGTCGAGGTCGAAGTACATATATATTTCAGTTCTACGAAAATGTGTATGAGGCGGTTTAGTATTCCAGACACTGCCTGTTTTTAACTCTGTAATCCCCATCACTAACTGACAACTATCCACTATCCCAGGGCGGATTGATTGAAAAATCGTTCTTTCATTCGATGTTTCCTGAGAACCAAGCTCGATGTGTTTTGCGTCGGCTTTAGGTACGTGAACTGTTTTAGTTACACGGTGTGCTGGGTATGAAACCATATAAAATTTTGCAGGCTCATTTGGGTCATCCGATGACAAAGTAACTTTTTTACTTCCTCTCGACACGTATAAGCTATCTTTTTGCGCCATCGTGTAATCATTGCCATCAACTTTAACAGCGCCTTTACCACCGATGTTAATGATGCCAAGTTCTCGCCTTTCACAAAAATAATCGGCCGCTAACTCTTTATGTGTAGGTAACTCAATAGGTGAGCCTGTCGGCATCGCGCCACCAATAACAGCCCGATCAACATCTGTGTACGTAAGTGAAAGCTCACCAGGAACGAAAAGAGGTTCAGTTAAGAAAGCCTCTCTAAGCTCTTCATTAGTCATGCTGGGGTAGCTGCGTTTATTTGTAGAGAAAAGAAAATTCATGCGATACCTTTTTATCGTGAGGTGAAAATTTGAATGGGCTCGCTTTAGCGAGCCATCCAGCCACCGTCAACAAGCAATACGTGCCCGTTAACATATGATGACGCTTTTGAGGAAAGGAAAATGGCTGCACCTGCCAGATCATCTGGTTGCCCCCATTTATCCGCAGGAATTCGGCTACTAATACTTTCAAACCTATCTTTGTCTTGACGAATATTAAAAGTATTGTCTGTTTCAAAATAGCCGGGGGCAATTGCATTAACTTGGATGTTTTGGTTAGCCCACTCATTAGCAAGTGCTTTTGTCAACTGAGCCACGCCGCCTTTACTTGCTGCATAGGCTGGTACTGTTATTCCACCAGAGAAACTCAGTAATGATGCAATGTTAATTATCTTCCCGCTGCCTTGCTTAAGCATCTGCTTGCCTGCTTCTCGACAAAATGTGAATACGCCATTTAAGTTAACATTTATTACTTCATTCCAATCTTCATCGGAAAACTCGTGCGCAGGTGAACGCTTAATTGTCCCAGCGTTATTAACTAAAACGTCAATTCGACCATGATTTTCAATAATCTTATTTACGGTATCGATAATTTGGGAGTTGTCTGATTGATCGCACCCATAGCCAGCACACTCAACATCTTTCTTTACCAGCAAGTCAATGGTAGATTCTACGCTCTTCGTCGAAGAGCCAATCGCAATTACTGTCGCTCCCGCTTCACCTAGCGCCAAAGCAATGCCCTGCCCTAGCCCTCTGCTCGCACCAGTAACGACTGCAACTTTTCCATGTAGGCCAAATTGTCTACTTAAATAATCAGACACGTCATGTCTCCTAACTTTATTGAAATTAAATGAGACCCAGAAGCTTAGGTAAAAACTCGCTGATTTCTGGGAAAATAATGGTAAGCGCTAGTGCAAAAATCATCGCAACGTATAACGGAAGAATAGGTTTCATGATCTCACTAATAGATACTTTTCCTATACTGCATCCCACGAATAAAACACTTCCTACAGGAGGTGTGCACAGGCCAATAGATAAATTTAAAATCATCATAATCCCAAAGTGCAGAGGCGATATATTCAGCATTTCCGCAATGGGTAAAAATATGGGGGTAAATATCAGTACTGCTGGGGTGACATCCATGAATGTGCCTACAGCAAGCAATATAAGGTTCATTATTAGAAGTATAATGATGGCATTTTCAGACACCGATAGTAGCGAGTTGCTGATAGCTTGCGGTATCTCCTCATAGGACATCAGCCAAGACATTGAGGCCGAGGCACCAATTAGAAACATAACAATCGCTGTTGTACCTACGGTTTTTAATAAAATTGGGTAAAGGTCTTTTATTGACAACTCTTTATATACACCAAGGGCCAACACCAGGGAGTATAAAACTGCTATGGCCCCAGCCTCCGTCGGCGTAAATAGGCCTCCAATGATCCCACCAATGATTAGCACAATTAAGAACAAACAAGGGATAGCGCCGAATAAACTGGGCCAAAACTTTCCTACTTCTATACTGCTATCCGCGGCAATTCCGGCTCGCTTGATATAAAATGCTGCCCCCATCATTAAAAAAGCTGTAACTAAAAGGCCTGGTAAGTATCCGGCTATAAACAGGGCTGCTATTGATACTCCGCCACTAGCCAATGAATAGATGATAAGAATGTTACTGGGAGGAATTAGCATGCCTGTTGTTGCAGCGGTTACAGTGACTGCCGTACTAAACGGCCTGCTGTAGCCCTCTTTTTCCATTGCAGGGACCATAAAACCGCCGACAGCAGATGTGGCCGCAACAGCTGACCCCGAAATCGAGCCAAAAAGAGCACAAGAGATAATATTTACAAAGGCTAGGCCTCCTGGGAGCTTTCCGACCAACACTTTGGCGAATTCAATCAGTCTGACAGCTATCCCACCTTGACCCATTAAATACCCAGATAGGACAAAAAAAGGAATCGCTAATAATGCAAAGCTATCAACTCCTACTGCTAGCCTTTGCGCTAGTGTAGTTAACGCAGGAAGCGTATCAATTGTTAAGAGCATAGTCGCTAAAGTCGCTACAATGATGCTCACTGCGATAGGTACGTTTATCAAAAGCAGGATGAAAAACACCCCAAAAAGTACTAGTGAAGTCATAGTGCATGCTCCCTTAGATTGCGGGGGTCTTTTACTTCAAGAAGCCCCCATACACCGTACAAGATAAACAGACACCCACTAATTGGCACTACCAGATAAACATACCCCATAGGAATACCAAGTACAGGGGATTCTTGTTTTAGCAGAAAGGTGATGTAAGTAAGATTGACCCCACCTATAACCAGAACGCCTACAGCGAACAATATTACTAGTACATATCCTAATTTTGCCGTTGTAACCGCAGCGTTACTCTGCATCTTTTTAGTTAAGTAATCGAACCCCAAATGGCTATGGGTATGAAAAGCATAAGCACTGCCCAGCAAGCTAATCCATATCAAGAAAAAGCGGGCAAGCTCTTCTGTGAAGGAGCTTGGGTGAGGTAAAACGAAACGCGTTATCACCTGCCAAGTTACATTTAGTACTAGCAGAGCCATCATTGTTGCTAATAACACTCGCAACGCTTTATTTAGCGTAGGAATGATTCCTGAGAGTGTCTTCATTGTTCTACTCCTAACGACTTTATCTGCTTAACAAGCGCTTCCAAATCGCTACCTTTTAAAGATTCGTAGACAGGGAGTACACTCTTTTGAAATACACTTTTGTCGGCCTCAATAACTTCCACACCGGCTTTCTTTACTACTTCTAAGGATTCTCGTGTTGATTCGGCCCACAGCTCTCGTTGAAAGTCAGTAGCAGCCAACATAGATTCTTCCAACCACTTCTGTTGTTCAGTATTTAGCTGTTCCCAGACATGGGTACCGATGATGATCACGTCAGGTATTGAGGTGTGTTCATCTAAAATAAGGTACTGACTAACTTCATAGTGCTTTGAATAGTAAAAACTCGGGAGGTTATTTTCAGCACCGTCCACCACCCCCTGCTGGAGCGATGTATACAGTTCCCCCCAACTTACTGGTGTGGCCGCACCGCCCATAGTATTGACCATAGAAACAGCAGTTTGGCTATTCATGACTCTTATTTTTTGCCCTTGTAGATCATCGGGCGTAACCACTTGCTTCTTCGTCGTGTAGAAGCTTCTAGAACCGGCGTCAAAATAGCCTAGCCCTTTGAAGCGATATGGTTGACCAGCGGCAAGTAACTCTTTACCAACATTGCCGTTTAACGTTTTCCAATAATGCTCTTGGTTATTGAAAAGATAAGGAAGGCTAAACACTTTCATTTCAGGCACAAAGCTTTCTAGCGCACTCGCAGAAACCTTCGTCATTCCCATACTCCCTATTTGAATGAGTTCTAGCACCTCCCTTTCGTCACCTACCTGTGATGAAGGATAAATGACAATAGACATCGAACCGTTAGACCTTCGCTCTAGTTCCTCTTTTAGAAATACAAGACCTTTGTGTACAGGATGATTTATATCTAACTGATGCCCTAAGCGAATAATATAAGTTTCGTCTTCGGTATCAGTGCCGCACCCTTGCAATACTGCTAACGGAATCAATAAAAGAATTTTAAGAAAGTGCTTTATTGCCATATTTACGCTCCTTTGAGTGAAATGCTTTTAGGAACTATCGCTCCTTTATGCATGATCACTTGTGCTGCGCAAAACTGACCATCACGGATACATTTCTCTAGACTCTCTTCCTTCGCCTTGGCCGCTAGAAATGCACCGTTAAAAGAGTCACCAGCTGCTGTAGTATCGACAGGATCTACAACGTTAGGAACGTCAAACTCAAACTTCCCATCTTTATTAGCCGCAAGAATGCCGCTAGCGCCGTTTTTAACAATGACTTCAGAAACACCACATTTTAGCCAGCGCTCAATACAATATTCCATTGAGTGCTCTCCATGTAGGCTTATCTCATCTTCCATACTCAAAAGGGCCAAATCTGTAAGATTCATAATTTGGTTAAACGCTTTTGATGCTTCACTCAGCGACAGCCAGTTCCTTTCTCGATAATTATTGTCAAAAATAACCTTGCCGCCACGCATGCGAAATTCACTGAGAAAATCATAAAGCGCTTTTCGGGTTGATTCAGAATAGATTGAAAGCGTTATACCGCTTAAAAAGATAGCGTCGTAATCTTTAATCTCGTCTAACGTTTCTGGAAATTTATCTAATAGGTATTTTGCTGGGGAATTAGAACGCCAATAGTGGAAATGACGTTCGCCATTGGGCTCATTTTCAATCAAATACAAACCTGGCACACTGTTTTCCAATATTTTCACATGCTTAACGCCGACTCCTTCCTCTTGCCAAAGCGAAAGCATTTTACTGCTAAACGAGTCATCGCCCAGTGCCGTTACATACTCGACGTCGCCCCCACAGCGAGAGAGATAAATAGCGGTATTAAGTGTATCTCCGCCATAATTGAGTTTATAAAGCTCACTATCACTGTTAGATAACTCAATCATACATTCGCCAATAATAGCTAACTTCACTTCTCTTTCTCTCCATCCCTTAAACTCTGTGCGATGAAATTCACAGGCTGTAACGCTCATCAAGAGCCTTTAAATAAATGTAAAATGATTGTATATGAACATCAAGCAATCATCAACACTCAAAAACAATCACACAAGTTTAATTTGATGTTATGGGAAGTTTGAAATTATTAGGTGATGGCTCTCCCTCCAACTAGCGAGGAAGAGCCATAAGTATTGAGGATTTAATTTTGCAGGTGAGCGTTCTCGAAACTTTTTCTTGATTTAACTTCTTCACTTCGTGCATTTTCGTACTTTTCTATATACACATTTGCTCGTTTCAAAAGCCCATTAGTTAAGTACTGGTACTTTTCTTCATACGCAAGATTAGTAGTTTCTAGCGGATCGTTTTCCAGATCGTATAGTTGCAAATAGTCATTTTTATAGAAATTCACAAATTTCCAATGTGCTGTTCGTAAACCATACATGGGCGGAATAGGAGCACGTTTCGGTTGATACATATGCTCAAAGAAAAATTCATCGCGCCACTCAGTAACTTTCTCTCCTCCAATTAATGGGATTAAACTATTACCTTGATACGTAGATGGAATAGATACACCAGCAAAGTCGAGTATTGTTGGTGCAATATCAATGTTTAGTGCAAGCTCGCTTATTTCTTTATGCTTCAGACCGCGAGGGTCCTTAATGATGAGGGGGACTCGTAAGTCCTCTTCCCAACCAAACCACTTCCCTGCCAATTGGCGTTCGTTCAGTGCGTAGCCGTTATCCCCAGTGTAGATAATAATCGTGTTATCATCCAAGTGGAGAGACTTAAGAAGCTCGTTTAAAGAGCCAACTGCATCATCGACGCTACTAATAGCTCGATAATGTCGTTTCACTATTCTTTGATACATTTCTTCGGTTGCGAATCGATATTCCCAACGAATTCTTCCCATAGATGTTTTCAGAAAATCAGGGAGCGCTTCAAAAGCTGTGTCATCAGAAACATTGGCTTTTTCAATTTCTACATCCGAGTACATAGGCTCAAATTCTGGCGGATAATGGAACTGGTCTACTTTATCTACGTCATGCGCATGGGGGTTCCAAAAATTTACTGCCAACACCCATGGCTTATCTTCTGTTGATGCTTGCTTAATAAATTCACTCGCAAGATTTCTAATGTAATGTGTTTGTGGTATTTGCTCACCATCCCACTCATTAGTTTTCGACTGAAGAAGAGGTTTGAAATAA